>CANBUY010000112.1 GCA_947372745.1 Comamonadaceae bacterium
ACTCCTTTCAACAGGCAAACTCTCGCAATTCGAAGATGGATCGCCGCGCTTCGCTCGCGATGACGGGTCTGGTGTGTGGCTGATTTTGGATACCGAGACAATAGTGGCAATGGAAAAACTGGATATAAAACCATATGTTCATGGAAAGCAAAGCGCGGCAATCCATCTTCGCCGGTCAAAAACAAAGTCATGGACTGCCGCGCTTCGCTCGCAGCGACGGGGAAAGTTGGTCGCTAACACGACCACTTCTATAGCAGTAACGGACGCAGAGTGATCACTTAAAAATCAATAATGCAGCGCCGTCGTCTTGCCCCAAAACACGCGGTACGCAAACACCGTGTAGCCCACGATAACTGGCAGCACCACCACCACGCCATAAAAGATCACCATCAGCGCCTCGGGCGAGCTGGCGGCTTGCCAGATGGTGAGGCGGTCCACCACCAGCCACGGAAACAGGCTGTAGGCCAAGCCATAAAACGCCAGCAAAAACACCCCCACCGTGCTGGCAAATGGCACGGCCGCGCCGTACTGGTTACCCTGCGCCAAGCGCGTGGGCAGGCGCGCCAAGCTGCGCGCCATCACCCAAAACAGCGCCACCGTGACAGCAGGTATGGGCAAGAGCAACATCAGGTTGGGAAAGCTGAACCACTTCTCGAAAATGCGCGGACTCACCAGCGGCGTCATCATCGAAATCGCGGCCACGCCTGCTGCGGTAAACCACAAACTGCCCCGCGCCCAAGCCACGGCTTTGAGTTGCAGCGGGCCTTCAGTTTTCATGATCAACCAGCCCGCGCCCAACAAGCAATAAGCCGCCACCAGACACAGGCCAATCAAGCCGCTAAACAGCTGGTTCCACAAACCCGGCTTAAAGCCCGTGATCAAGCCGCCCAACATGAATCCCTGCGACCAGCCCGCCAAGAGTGAACCCGCGTAAAAAGCCCGGTCCCACAGCGGCTTGTGCTCGGCGCGCGCTTTCACCCGAAAATCAAAGGCCACGCCGCGCAACATCAGCGCAATGAGCATCAGCGCCACCGGCAAATACAAGTCGCCCAAAATCACGCCATGCGCCGCCGGAAAAGCCACCAGCAACACGCCCACGCCCAGCACCAGCCAGGTCTCGTTGGCGTCCCAAAAGGGGCCAATGCTTGAGATCATGGTGTCTTTTTGCGCCTCGCTGTCAGCCCGCCGCAGCAGCACGCCCACGCCAAGGTCATAGCCATCCAAAATGACATAGGCCAGCATGGCCAGCGCCATCACCAAGGCAAACACCAGCGGCAGCCAGCCAGCGGGCTGGGTCAGGTCGGGGGTTAAATCAAGCATGAAGAGCTCCTTTAGCGGCTTTCTTGGCCAGATGAAACACCACGCTCACATAAGCACCCAACAGCGCCACATAGAGCGTGAGGTACAGCACCAGCGTGGCCAAAATGTTGGACGCAGGCACCTTGGAAGCCGCTTGCGCTGCGGTGAGCACCCCGGTCACCAGCCAAGGCTGGCGGCCAATCTCGGTCACATACCAACCCGAAATGAGTGCCACCCACCCGGCAAAGGTCATCGCCACCAGCACGCGGGCCAGCCAGGGCTTGATGGCTTGGCCCCGACGCGTTTGCCACACCGCCAGCCAGCTCACCGCCAGCATCAGCATGCCCACCCCCACCATGATGCGAAACGCGAAGAACACAGGCGCCACGGGGGGATGTTGGTCGCCAAAAGCGTCAATGCCCTTCACCTCGCCATTGAAATCGTGCGTGAGATAGCCCGAGGCCAGCTTGGGGATGGCGATCTCAAATCGATTACTTTGCGTGGCGGCATCCGGCAAACCAAACAACACGGCAGGCGCACCGCGTTGGGTTTTCCAAATGCCCTCCATCGCGGCAATTTTGGCGGGCTGGTGTTCCAGCGTGTTCACGCCGTGCATATCGCCCACCACAATTTGAACCGGAATCAAGCACGCCGCCATGTAAATACCCGTGCGCAAAGCGGCATTCACGTCCAGCCCCCTGTCATTCTTGAGCCACCTGAAAGCGCTCACCCCGGCCAGCAAAAAAGCCACCGTCAAACCCGAGGCAATCATCATGTGGCTGAAACGGTAGGGAAACGAGGGGTTGAAGATAACGGCCAGCCAACTGGTCACATGCGCCTTGCCGTCCACCATCTCAAACCCGGCGGGCGTGTGCATCCAAGAGTTCAGCGCCAAAATCCAAAACGCCGACATGGTGGTGCCAAACGCCACTAAAAAAGTAGCCCAAGTGTGCACCCGCTCACTCACGCGGCCCCGCCCAAACAGCATGATGCCCAGCATCGTGGCCTCCAGGAAGAAAGCCGTGAGCACCTCGTAGGCCAACAGCGGCCCGGCCACATTGCCCACCGTGTTCATGAAACCCGGCCAGTTGGTGCCGAACTGAAAACTCATGGTGATGCCGCTCACCACACCCAGCGCGAAGGTGAGCGCAAAAATCTTCACCCAAAACTGGTACGCCGCCATCCAGTGCGGCTGGCCAGTGGCTGAAAAGCGGGTTTTAAAGAAAAACAGCACCCACCCCATCGAGATGCTGATGGTGGGAAACAAAATGTGAAAAGTCATATTGGCCGCAAACTGAATACGGGCCAAAACGACGGGGTCAAAGTTGTCCATTTTTCACCTCCACAGCTGCTGTATCCAAGGGCGCCGCTTCGGGCGACAGGCCAAACACCTGCTTCACACGGTCTTTAAGCTCCAGCATTTTTTGCACCTTGGCGCCCATCTTCATCAAACTGGCCAGCGTGGCTGAATCCATTTTTTGCACCTCGTCCAGCCAGTCCGTCATCATTTCAATGAAAGCGTGCATCTGCTTCATGCGCGCTTGGGCGTGAATGTCCTCGGCGACGCTGGGCTGCTCCATCAGCGCATCGCGCAGCATGGACAGCGTGGGGTCAATCTCGCGCTTGCGCCGCTCGGTGGCCAGCGTTCGAAAAATCGCCCACACATCGTCAGGCGCCTGAAAGTACTCACGCCGGTCATTGGGCTGATGAATCAGCCGTACCAAACTCCACGACTGCAGCTCCTTGAGGCCCATGCTCACATTGGAGCGGGAAAAGTTGAGCGCCTCGCCCACCTCATCCGCATTCAGCGGCTTGGCCGACACGTACAAAAGCGCGTAAATCTGCCCCACGGTTCGGTTGATGCCCCAGCGGCTGCCCATTTCGCCAAAGTGCAAAACAAAACGCTGGGTGAGTGGGGGGAGGTTCATGGTGTTCACTTCTTTCTGAATTTTCAGTATTTTCTGAAATTACAGAACTCAGCGCATTTCCTGAAGGCAAACCTTGATTCATGACAAGGGTTATTACTTAGATAGAGACGACCCAACCAGCGACACGGTAGCAAGCAGCTACAGAGGATTTTTTGGCGTGCACTTTCATGAACTGCTGCGCTTCGCTCACATTGACGGGATTTGACGAGACCCGGCGGCGTGGCACTGAGTCCTCACTTTGTATGATCGGATACCAGCGCATCTGCCTTGGCGTTTTGCGGTGGTTCAAATTGAGGTTTTCAATGAAAAGTAATGATTCGGTTAAACGCTCTCGGCGCAGCACGGGGGCGGTGACCTTGCGGGACGTGGCCCTGCTTGCGGGAGTCGCGCCCATCACGGCGTCAAGAGCGCTCAATACGCCCAATCAGGTTTCGCCCGAAGTTTTGCAAAAAGTTCAAGACGCAGTGACCAGCACCGGCTACGTGCCCAATCGAATGGCGGGGGGCTTGGCCTCCTCGCACAGCCGACTGATTGCGGCGGTGGTGCCGACGCTGGTGGGTTCGGTCTTTTTGGAAATGATCGATTCACTCACCAACACCTTGTTTGACTCGGGTTACCAGTTGATGCTGGGGCAGTCAGGCTATTCGCAAGCACATGAAGATGCGCTGCTTGATGCCATTATTGGGCGCCGACCCGACGGAATTTTTGTGACCGGCGTCATGGGGCCCGGCAAGGGCCGAACGCGCCTGCAAGCCTCTGGCATTGCGGTGGTGGAATCCTGGGACCTGACGCCAACGCCGATTGACATGCTGATCGGCTTTTCCCACGAAGCCATTGGCACCGAGGTCGCCACCTATTTGATGGGCAAAGGGCACCAGCGCATGGCCCTCATCCGCGCTGACGACGAGCGTGCGGCGCGGCGTGCCTCCGCGTTTGTCGATCAGGTCACCCGCAACGGCCTGCCCGAGCCCCTGGTCGTGAATGCGGGTGGTTTGCGCTCGGTCAGAAGCGGACGCAACGCCTTGACGCAGGTGCTGAGCCAAATGCCGGATGTGCAGGCCATCTTTTGCAGCTCAGACATGCTGGCCACGGGCGCCATCACCGAGGCCAGAGCGCGCGGCATCCGGGTGCCCGACCAGATCGCCGTCATGGGCTTTGGCAATGTGCCGTTCGCCGCAGATTTAATCCCAGCACTCACCACGGTGCACATCAGCGGTGGCGAAATGGGGGTCACAGCGGCCCACTACCTGATTGCGCGGGCAGAAGGCAAGCCGGTTGACCTGCCCGTCGTGAATGTCGGTTTTTCCATACTAGAACGCGATAGCGCGTAGCCAAGGGAATCCCTTAGTTTATTTTTCTTGACGATTAAATTTGGTACCGCTACCATTATATTTTCTACAGACTAATTAAGGCCCGCAATGAATCCGCAAGAACTAAAAACCATCACGCCCAAAATCACCCGACTGCAAGTCATCCCCGTGGCTGGGCACGACAGCATGCTGCTGAATTTGTCAGGCGCGCATGGAGCATTTTTCACCCGCAACCTGCTGATCCTCACCGACAACGCTGGCCACACTGGCGTGGGCGAGGTCCCTGGTGGTGAAAAAATCAGGGCGACGCTGGAAGAGGCCGCTGAAATGGTGGAGGGCCAGAGCATTGGTAATGTGCAGGCGGTGCTCAACATGATGCAGACCCGTTTTGCGGACCGGGACACTGGAGGGCGCGGCTTGCAAACCTTCGATTTGCGCACCACGATTCATGCCGTCACCGCCGTGGAGTCGGCTTTGCTCGATCTATTGGGCCAGCATTTGGACCTGCCGGTGGCCGCCTTGCTAGGCGAAGGGCAGCAGCGAAGCTCGGTGGAAATGCTGGGCTACCTGTTCTACATTGGCGACCGGACGCAGACCGATCTGCCCTACCGCACCGAACCCAATGCAGACAACGCGTGGTTCCGACTGCGCAACGAAAAAGCCATGAGCACCGAGGGTGTGCTGCGCTTGGCCGAGGCCGCACGCGAAAAATATGGTTTCAATGACTTCAAACTCAAAGGCGGCGTGCTTGCCGGCGAGGCCGAAATTGAAACGGTGGCCGCGCTGCACCAGCGCTTCCCCGATGCCCGCGTCACGCTCGACCCCAACGGCGGCTGGTTGCTCAAAGACGCCGTACGCCTGATGCGCGACATGCGCGGCGTGGTGGCCTACGCTGAAGACCCGTGCGGGGCGGAAGCAGGCTTTAGTGGCCGTGAGGTGATGGCTGAATTCCGCCGTGAAACCGGCTTGCCCACCGCGACCAATATGGTGGCCACGGATTGGCGACAACTGGTGCATTCCCTGTCTTTGCAGAGTGTGGATATTCCCTTGGCTGACCCGCATTTCTGGACCATGGCGGGCTCGGTACGCGTGGCACAAACCTGCCGTGACTGGGGGCTGACCTGGGGCTCGCACTCCAACAACCATTTCGACATTTCTTTGGCCATGTTCACCCATGTCGCCGCCGCGGCACCGGGCAAGGTCACCGCCATTGACACGCATTGGATTTGGCAGGACGGACAGGGCTTGACCCAAGAGCCTCTGCAAATTGTCAACGGCCATGTAGAAGTGCCTAAAAAGCCGGGCCTGGGCGTTGCGCTGGACATGGTGAAGGTTGAAGCGGCGCACCAGCTCTATTTGAAGCATGGCCTGGGTTCACGCAACGACGCGCAAGCCATGCAGTACCTGATCCCGAACTGGACGTTTGACCCCAAACGCCCAGCCATGGATAGATAACGAAATCAACTTCATCCAGGGCACCCATGGAATTGTTTCAATCCTTTAAAACCCGCAGCAGCTCGAACAGGACAGCCTTGCTGAGATGAATGAATCACCCTGGCTTTAGGAGCCCGTGCAACGGCCAACCCGCCACGTAGTATCGTTAGGCCATGTGGCGACCTGAATCATCAATCAAGCGATACCTGGCCAAATGGCCGGTCGTCGTTATCTGGCTGTCGGCCTGGCAGCTGATGCAGGCGATGGACGGGATGGCTGACCTGGCCAATCTGGCCTTGATTCTGGTGCTGGCTTCGGCCGTTTGCGGGCTGTGGCTGAGCGCAGTAGAGTCGGTGGCGGTGTGCGCTATGGCGGTCATGGCGTTCAACTTTCACTTTGTGCCGCCACGCGGCACCTTTTCGATCGATTTGCGACAGCATGCCTGGCTGCTGCTGGTCATGCTGGGGGTGGGCAGCATGGTGGCGTGGTTGATGGGGCGCCAACGCATGTTGGCAGAGTCCGCCCGAACCACGGCGGCGCATGCCAACCTGTTGCGCGCCTTTAATGAGCAGTTGCTGCGAGAACCACCGGAATCGGTCTTGCAAGCGCTGGCCAGCCAGCTGCACAGCTTGACCGAGGCCGAGGTCGTCATCGGCAGCGCAAGCCCTGGCAGCGATAGCCCTGCTTTTCAATTGGTCTGCGGGCAAGCCAATGCCGAAGAAGTGGCCAACCTGCAAGAGTGCCTGCGAACCAGTAGCTCCGGATCATTCGCGTTGGCAGATGTTCATGGCCATCAGGTCTTAACGCTTGCGCTGCGAGGACAAAAACAATGCCCTGCTGCGGCACTTCTGCGCACGCCTGCAGGGCACCTGTTGACACCTGCTGTGCTCACCACCGCGCAGGCCCTGTGCGACCAAACGGGTTTGCATTTGGAAAGAACGCTGATCGAGGAGAACGCACGCCAAGCCCGCGAGGAGGCCCAGACGCAAAAGTTGCGCAACACCTTGCTAGCCGCCATCTCGCATGACTACCGCACCCCGCTGGCCACCATGCTTGGCGCGGCCTCTTCCCTCATTGCCCAGTCCGACCGCCTGTCGCGCGAGCAGGCGCGCGCACTGGCCACGACGATTGTGGACGAGGTGGAGCGCCTGAGCACACTGACTGACAACACGCTGCAACTGGCCCGGCTGGACGCCGATGGCGTGCAGATCACCAAAGACTGGGAATCGCTGGAGGAGTTGGTGGGCTCCGCTGTGGCCCGCACCCGAACCCGATACCCGCATGTACGGGTGGGCTTGCGCATTGAGCCGCTGCTGCCGCTTTTGCGCTGTGACGCGCAGCTGCTCGTTCAGCTGCTGGACAACCTGATCGACAACGCCGTGAAGTACGGCGACCCTCAGCAAACGGTCGAAATCATCGCCCGAAGGCTAGACACTCAGCTGCTGCTGTCGGTTGCTGACCGCGGCCCGGGCATCCCCGTTAAAGTTCGCGAGCGATTGTTTTTAATGTTTGAGCGTGGTGACACCAATAGGGCTGACTCAGACGGGAACACCCCGCGCGGGACAGGGCTGGGGCTGGCCTTGTGCCGGGCGATTGTGCTGGCCCACGGCGGCAGTTTGACGGCCAAGCAGCGCCAACGTGGCGGCACCAGCATGGATTGCCTTTTCCCGGTCGAGCCCCAACCGCTGGCCATGGATGCGCGATGAGTCTGGGTGTTTTGTTGGTCGAAGATGACAAAGATTTGCGTTCGACGCTGCGCCAAGCCTTGATAGTGGAAGGCTACCGGGTGGCGGCGGCGGCCAGTCTGGCCGACGCACGGGCACTTTGGCAGCACACCACACCCGAGCAAGGCTTTGACTTGGTCTTGCTCGACCTGGGTTTGCCTGATGGGGACGGCCGGTCATTTTTGATCGAGCTGCGCACGCAATCGCAGACGCCATTGATCGTCTTGTCGGCACGCCATCAAGATGGCGAGAAAGTGCAGCTGCTGGACCTGGGCGCCGATGATTATTTGGTCAAACCTTTTGGGGTGGGCGAGCTGCTGGCGCGTATGCGCGTGGCCCTGCGGCACCGGGGGCGCTCCGTGGTGGCGGCCGTCACGCATTACGTGCAAGACCCGCTGGAGATTGATATTGCACGGCACCGGGTCAACCGGGCGGGCGTGGAGGTGCACTTGACGCCCACCGAGTTCAATTTACTGGCCCGCCTGGTTCGCAACGCAGGGCAAGTCGTCACCCACCGCCAGCTGCTGCTGGACGTGTGGGGGCCTGAGTTCACAGAACACACGCACTATTTACGGCTTTATATGGGCCAACTGCGGGCGAAACTGGAAGCCGATCCGGCGCAACCCCACTTTCTGCTGACCGAGCCGGGCGTGGGCTACCGACTGACTGAGCCGCCATAAACCGCAGGCCCTAACGCATCCTTATGCGTTCCTAACGCGCCCGGCGTCACCATGGCGGCTTATTCAACAGCGCGGAGTCTTTATGGCGCACACCTCAAAATCATCTTTGGCAGCCCTCACGCTGGGCGCCATCGGCGTCGTTTATGGCGACATTGGCACCTCACCGCTCTATGCGTTCAAGGAAGTCTTTGCCAGCGGCCACCTGCCGATTAGCACCGACAACGTGATTGGCATTCTGTCCTTGTTCTTCTGGACCCTGACCGTGATCGTGTCCCTGAAGTACGTCACCCTCATCATGCGGGCGGACAACCACGGCGAGGGCGGGCTGATGGCCTTGCTGGCGCTGGCCTCCCACTCGGTGCAGGACAAGCCCAAATTACGCGCTGCCCTCATGACGCTGGGTGTGTTTGGCGTGGCCTTGTTTTTTGGTGATGGCGTGATCACACCCGCGATCTCGGTGCTCTCGGCGGTCGAGGGTCTGGAAGTGGTCACGCCCAAGGCGGTGCCGTACATCCTGCCCATCTCACTCACTGTTTTGCTCGCACTTTTTGTCGCCCAAAAGTGGGGCACGGCAAGGCTGGGGCGCTACTTCGGCATCGCCATGATTTTCTGGTTTGTGTTCATTGGGCTGGCTGGGGTGCCGCATATTTTGAAACACCCGGAGGTACTCGGGGCGGTGTCTCCCCACCATGCCTTGCAATTTGCCTGGGCGCACTACCAAATAGCGTTCATCACCTTGGGGGCGGTCTTTTTGTGCGTCACGGGCGCGGAGGCTTTGTATGCCGACATGGGGCATTTCGGGGCCAAGCCGATTCGGCTGGCCTGGTTTTTTCTGGTCATGCCCGCACTGACGCTGAACTACTTTGGCCAAGGGGCGCTGGTGCTGGCCGACCCGGCCACCGCGGAGAATCCGTTTTTCAGGATGATGCCCAGCTGGGCCACGATTCCGATGGTGGTGCTGGCCACGCTGGCTACTGTGATTGCCTCCCAGGCTCTGATTTCAGGGGCCTTTTCCGCGACCAAGCAAACGATTCAGCTAGGCTATTTGCCAAGGCTGGCGATTTTGCACACCTCCGAGCAAGAGTCAGGGCAAATTTATGTGCCCGCCGTGAACTGGGCTTTGCTGGGCGGTGTGGTGATGGCGGTGGTGACCTTCAGAACATCGGG
>CANBUY010000113.1 GCA_947372745.1 Comamonadaceae bacterium
TGCGCCGATGCTTGCACCACGCTCGATCACGCATAGCGCACCAATGCGCGCTGTAGGGTGAATAAGTGCCTGGGGGTCTATTACTGCACTGGGGTGTATTTGAGCTTGATCAGCCCGCAAAGCACTCTTTTTCCAGAGTTGCGTGAGCCGTGCAAAGTACAAATAGGGTTGGTCGACCACAATACAGGCGCCTCGCTGGACTGCCAAATCACGCATAGCGGGACTAACGATCACACAAGCCGCCTTGGAACCCGGTAATTGGCTCTGGTATTTGGGGTGACTTAAAAAGCTTAGTTGTTGAGGGCCAGCAGACTCCAAAGGCGCCAAACCCTCAATGATCAGGTCGGCATCGCCATGCAAATCACCGCCGAGTAGATCAACAATTGAACCTAATTTGAGTGACACGCGTCCCAAGCCTTGATGACGGTTACTTAGATGCAGCCGAGTTCAACACTTTCAGAACCTTGTCTGTAATGTCATGTTTTGGATTGACATAAACGGCTTCTTGCAAGACCAAGTCGTATTTTTCAGACTCAGCTACTTGCTTAACCACTTTATTGGCCCTCTCCAGTACTTGCTGGAGTTCTTCATTTTTTCTGGAATTCAGGTCTTCCTGAAACTCACGGCGCTTGCGCTGAAAGTCACGATCTTGTTCAACCAGCTGCTTTTGGCGCGTAACGCGCTGCCCCTCAGCCAGGGTGGGGGCTTCACGCTCAAACTTGTCTGCCAGGGTTTTTAAGGAGGCGCCTAAATCAACGAGCTCTTTCTCCCGCTTGGAAAACTCTTGTTCAAGCTTGACTTGGGCTGACTTGGCTGTACTGGCTTCTTTAAATATCCGGTCAGTGCTCACAAAGCCAATACGGAAATCTTGCGCTTGAACTTGAGCTGAAACCAACACAGCCCCCAGGCAAATGCCTGAGTAGCATTGACGTAAAAAGTTATTCATTAGAAGGACGTTCCAATCTGAAATTGCATACTTTGTATTTTATCGCCTTCAAATTGCTTGAGTGGTCGCGCAATAGCAAGACGCAAGGGGCCTACAGGTGAAATCCAGCTGATGCCAACACCTGTTGAGGCACGCAGGCTGCTGGCATTTTCATTTGCTGCATCCGGCCCCGACACGCTACCGACATCCACAAATGCATACATTCTCAGGGTGCGGTCGTTGCCAGCGCCAGGAAACGGGGCTAAAAGCTCGGCGTTCAGGTTGATTTTTTGGTTACCGCCTAAAACCGTCCCAAATTCATCACGAGGCCCCAAGCTTCCTTGCTCAAAACCGCGAACTGACCCCAAACCACCGCCATAGAAGTTTTTAAACACCGGGTAAGTACGTCCACCCAGAGCGGTTCCCCAACCCAGTTCGCCATTAAAAGCGGCTGTAAATTGCTTGTTTATCGGTACAAATTGCTGATATTGGTAAGTGGCGCGCAAATACCGTACATCGCCGGCCGCAGACCATTCGGCATTCGCACGCTGGTAGCGACCTGAATTGGGCGACAAAGCGCTGTCACGTCGGTCACGCGACCAACCAATGGTCAAAGGGACTGCCGTGCTGTCGTAGCCAAACTTATTGGCATAGTCTTGGTAAGTTGTTGGCAGTCCCGTGCCTGGAACAATACTTGTGTTTTCAATCCCTGCACCAAAATAAACCGTATCGTCAGCGGTAAATGGCACACCAAAACGAACGCTGCCACCCGTTGTAACCAATTGATAGTAGCTTTGGTCCTGATAAGGGCTGGTGGTTCGGTGATAGACATCCAGGGTTCTTGAAACGCCGTCGTCCGTAAAGTAAGGATCAGTCGTGTTTAAGACCACCACGCGGTTGATTTTGCTGGTGTTGACTTGAATACCCAAAGAATTGCCGGAGCCAAACGCATTGTCTTGTTTAAGACCAAATGAGAGCCCCAAGCCATCGCTACTGGAAAAACCAGCACCCAGACTCAAACTGCCGGTGGGCTTTTCAGAAACGTTGATGCTCAAATCAACCAAATCGGGCGAACCAGGGACTTCTTGGGTCTCAACGCCCACGTCTTTGAAATAGCCCAAACGGTCAACGCGGTCTCGTGACAACTTGATTTTGTCACCGTCGTACCATGAAGACTCAAACTGCCTAAACTCACGGCGAACCACCACATCGCGCGTTCGGTTATTACCGGTCACGTTAATTTTTCGTACATAAGCCCTGCGTGAAGAATCGGCCTGAAGAACAATCGACACGAGATTGTTGACCCGGTCAATTTCAGGGCGCGCTTCCACGCGGGCAAAAGCAAAACCAAAGTTACTGAAATAATCTGTAAAAGCCTTGGTCGTTTTTGCTACGTCGTCTGCGTTGTAGGCCTGACCGGGGCGAATCGTTACCAAGGATTTGAATTCGTCTTCCTTACCAAGAAAGTTGCCTTCCAATTTGATAGCGCTCACCACGAAGCGTTCACCCTCAGTGATATTGATGTTGATGGCGATATCAGTTTTATTTGGCAGAATGGCCACTTGCGTTGAGTCCACCTTGAATTCAAGGTAGCCACGGGTCAAATAGTAAGAGCGAAGTGTCTCAATATCAGCATTCAATTTAGCGCGCGAGTAGCGGTCTGACTTGGTATACCAACTCAACCATCCGCCTGTATCAAGGTCAAACAAATTACGCAACTTTGACTCCTCAAAAGCTTTGTTGCCCACAATGCGGATTTCACTAATTTTGGCAGAGTCGCCCTCCGCCACCGTGAAAGTCAGATTAACCCGGTTACGGTCAATCGGGGTCACAGTGGAGACCACCTCGGCTGCGTACAGGCTGCGGTTGATGTACTGACGTTTCAACTCTTGCTCAGCTTTGTCCAACTGCGCCTTGTCAAATGGGCGACCATCCGCCAAACCTACATCACGCAAGGCCTTTTTGAGTACATCTTTATCAAATTCTTTGGTACCGACAAATTCAACTTCAGCAATCGTGGGACGCTCTTCCACAATAACAACCAGCACATCGCCGCTCACTTCGATACGGACGTCTTTAAACAGACCCAGACCGAATAATGCACGAATGGCTGAAGAGCCTTTTTCATCGTCATAAACCTCGCCCACCCGAACGGGGATAGACACAAAAATGGTACCAGGCTCGACTCTTTGCAGCCCCTCTACGCGAATGTCACGGACAGTGAAGGGGGTCACAGCCCAGGCCGCGCCGGCCATAAACACCATCGAGACAGCGGTACAAATTGTGCGAAGGTGAAAGGGAGTTGTTTTCATTAATGGAAATTCAAGCTAGATACATTGGTGCTTAAAGGGCAATTAGCCCAATAAGCGAGTTAAGTCGTTGAAAAGTGCCGTCAACATCAAGGCGAAGATAAAGAGCATGCCGACCTGCTGAAGACGCGCAATCCAGACTTCCGAGACCGTTTGTCCGGTTGCCCCCTCCCAAAGATAATACATCAGGTGACCGCCATCAAGGACAGGCAAGGGAAGCAAGTTTAAGACCCCCAAGCTCACGCTGATCAGGGCGAGAAATACCAAATACGACGTCAAACCCAAATCAGCCGACTTGCCCGCATATTCGGCAATGCTCAAGGGGCCGCTCAGGTTTTTAAGAGAAGCCTCCCCGATCACCATCTTGCCCATCATCTTGAGGGTGAGGCTGGACACCTCCCACGTCTGCTCAACACCGCGCCACAGACCCCCTAATGCGCCATATTGAACAAGCACGACTTCAGGTCTTGCGCCCACATAGGCACCAAGTTTGCCAAGCAGTATTTCGCCCTCTCGTTTCAACTCAGGCTTGACGCTCAATTCAAGTACGCTGTTATTTCGTTCAATGCGCCATTGCGCCGACACCACTTCTCCGTCAACCACGGAAGATTTGATTAATTGCCGAAGATGCTTCGCATCGACAACCGGTGTTGCACCCACAGCCAAAACGACATCATCACGCAAAAGTCCCGCTTTTTCAGCAGCACCACCGACCAGTAATTCGCCCAATACAGGTCGAGAATAAGGACTTGTAATTCCAATCGTGGCAAACAATTCAGCATTGGGCTCCATCGCTTTCAATGCAGAGGTTTTTAGCAAAAACTCGCGCTCCTGCCCCATGGAAGTCGACTTGGCCACGAGTCGCACATTGAGTCCTTCGACGGCGCCTTGGGTTAAATACCACCTTAAGCGCTCGAAAGATTCAACTTCCTGGAGTTCAGAGCCGTCGAGCCCTGCTTTCAACAGCCGCTCGCCGCCAATCAGTCCAGCCTGTGCAGCGACAGTGCCCTGACTTGGTTGCGCCAAAATGGGGGCGGCTTGATCGACCCCAATCCAACTGACCAGCGAATAAAGCGCTACGGCCAGAACCAAGTTAGCAAGCGGCCCCGCCGCTACGATCGCCGCACGAGACATCAAGGGCTGTGTATTAAACGCAAGGTGACGCTCTTCAAGCGCAACGCTTTCCTCCCGCTCATCCAGCATTTTGACGTAGCCCCCCAATGGAAAGGCTGAAATCACAAACTCTGTGGAAGAACCCTTGGGCGTCCAAGCGCACAAAACTTTGCCGAAACCGATCGAAAACCGAACGACCTTGACACCACAAGCGACCGCCATGCGGTAGTGCCCATACTCATGAACCGCAATCAATAAGACCAGTGCGAGAAGAAAGGAGCCCATAGTCAGCATGATTAATTGTGACCCTAAGCCTTATTTTTCGAACCGATGAACCACTTGCGATGCTGATTCGCGCGCGATGGCATCCAGGGCCAAAAGATCATCCAGTGAGCGCGGTGCTTGCGTTGCGACTGCCTCAAGCGTCTCCAAATTCACATTGTGGATTTGATCGAATCGAATTTGTTTGCCAAGAAAAGCCGCAACAGCCACTTCATTGGCAGCGTTCAACACGGCGGTTGACCCAGGCGGCGCATTCAAGACGGACCACGCCAACTTCATACCGGGAAAGCGTTGGTCATGATCGTTTGAATCAAGCGCTTCAAATGTCATATCGGCCATGGACTTGAAATTCAGAGCCTGCGCGCCCGACACCATACGGTCAGGCCAGGACAGGCCATAGGCAATTGGCACTTTCATGTCGGGCGTGCCCAGCTGTGCCACGACTGAGTTATCTTTGTACTGAACCATGGAATGGATCACGCTTTGCGGATGAATCACCACGTCAATTTGCTCGGGCAACACACCAAACAGATACCGAGCCTCGATGACTTCCAGCGCTTTGTTCATCATCGTGGCTGAGTCCACTGATATCTTGCGGCCCATGACCCAGTTTGGATGAGCACAGGCCTCTTCAGGCGTGACGTCTTTCAGGGTAGCGGGGGGGCGCCTGCGAAACGGACCACCTGAGGCGGTCAAAATAATCTTGTCGATTTGAGCAGCCCAGGTGGCGGCATCATCCGGCAAAGACTGGAAAACAGCAGAGTGCTCACTGTCAATCGGCAACAACTTGGCGCCGCCTTCCACTACAGCCTGCATAAAGTAGTCGCCACCGACCACCAGCGCTTCCTTATTAGCCAGAAGCAAGCGCTTGCCGGCGCGGGCTGCCGCCAAGCATGATGCCAAACCTGCTGCACCCACAATAGCGGCCATCACCGAGTCCACCTGCTCATGCGAGGCGATCATGGAGAGGGCATCACTTCCCCATAAAACATGCGTGGACAATTGGAGGTCTTTGCATTTTTGCGCCAAAACACGGCCGTGCGGCTCACTGGCCATCACCGCAAATGCAGGTTTAAATTGAGCACATTGCTGCAACATCAAATCAGCTTGAGTGGCTGCACTCAGCGCAAAAATCTCGAAACGATCGGGATGCATGGCAACCACGGCAAGCGTACTGGTTCCAATCGATCCAGTAGACCCCAATACCGTCAGGCGTTGCTTCATGGTGTTGTGCTGATTTTTATGTGAATTCATTAGACGGAGTAAAGCATCATGGCCAAAGGCAAAGCGGGCAGTAAAGCATCGATGCGATCCAGTACACCGCCATGGCCTGGCAACAAACCACTGCTGTCCTTTACACCGGCACTGCGCTTAACAAGCGATTCAAACAAATCGCCCACCACGCTCATAGCTGCCATAAATACCATGGCAATGAAAAGGAACCATTCACCTTTGAGCCCAACTTGGCTGTACAAACTAGGAGGCTGAATCATCCAGGCTGCATCGGCCCAGCGCCAAAGAAATGCAAGAACCAAAACACCCGCCATACCGCCGATCACGCCTTCCCAGCTTTTACCCGGGCTAATACCAGGGGCCAGTTTGCGGTGAATAAATCGTCCGCCCAATGATCGACCGGCAAAGTAAGCCCCAATATCAGCGGCCCAAACCAGAACCAAAATAGATAGCAAATAATTAGTGCCTATGATTTTGGCCTGCGCCACAGCCAACCAAGCCAAACTTAGGGCGACGAGACCTGAGAGCAAACGAATGACAGGGCGGTGAACAGACCAGGCTAGTACGCCACCGCGCAAGACCCATGCGCCAACCAATACCCATAAAGCGCCAGCAATTCTCCAAAGTTGTGGCGTTGATTGCTCAAGTGCACCCAGGCGCCATATCGCTACGCACACACCAGCACAAACAATGCCGCAAATGAGAGAAATCGACTTTGAGTAGCCATTAAGTTTGGCCCACTCCCAAGCACCGGCCGCAATCATGACGATTGAAATGGCACAAAAGGGGCCGGGATCGCTGTAAAACATCGCAGGCAAAAGGATGAGTAAAAGCACAATGGCCGTGATGACGCGCTGTTTAAGCATGGTGTTCCCCTAAGCGGTTGAGGCTTTACTATCATGTTGACCTGCAAGCTGGGCCGTGGTTTTACCAAAGCGCCGTTCTCGTTGCAGGTAAGAGACTATTGCAAGATCAAGAGCGGCTTCATCAAAATCTGGCCACAACTTGTCGCTGAAATAAAACTCGGAATAGGCGGATTGCCAAAGCAAAAAATTACTAATCCGCTGCTCACCACCGGTTCGAATCACCAGATCAGGATCGCCAACGTGTGACAAAGCCATCGCCGAACTTAATGACTGCTCGGTAACAGACGTTCCTTGAGCCATCAGTTTTGCTGCTGCTTGAACAATGTCCCAACGGCCACCGTAATTAAAGCAAACGTTCAACACCAGGGTTTCGTTGGTGCAAGTCTCCAACTCAGACTTTGACATGCCGTCGACCACACTTTGCGATAAATTGGCACGATCGCCAATGAAATGCAGGCGAACACCTTGCGCTTTTAGTTTGGGAACTTCACGAGAAAGTGCAAGAGCAAAAAGCGACATCAGACCTGACACCTCTTCGGTCGGTCGATTCCAATTTTCGGAAGAAAAGGCAAAAACAGTCAGCACTTTTACGCCGCGTTGAACGCATGCGCTAACACAGAGACGCAGCGCGTCTACGCCCTGTTTGTGGCCGGCAACTCTTGGAAGAAAGCGTTTTGAAGCCCATCGCCCATTGCCATCCATGACGATGGCAATGTGTAGAGGTATTGGATTTGAAGAAGTCATTTGTTCACCAAAGGACTCGTCTGTCCAAAACTAAACAGACATGAGGTCTTGTTCTTTAGCGACCACCAGTTGATCGATCACGATGATATGGCGATCAGTAACTTTCTGAATCTCAGACTCGGTACGCTTTTGATCATCTTCAGACGCGAGTTTGTCTTTGACAGCTTTCTTGACCGCTTCATTGGCATCACGACGAAGATTACGAATAGCCACTTTGGCGCTCTCGCCTTCATTTCGTACAACTTTGGTGAGCTCTTTGCGGCGCTCTTCGGACATAGCGGGCATCGGCACACGAATCACATCGCCCATTGACGAGGGATTCAAACCCAAATCGCTGTCGCGAATGGCTTTTTCAATCTTGGCACCCATGCTTTTTTCCCATGGCTGCACCGTAATCGTACGGGAATCCAACAAAGACACATTGGCCACTTGAGTAATCGGCACCATGGAGCCGTAGTAATCAACCTGAACTGAATCAAGCAAAGCGGGGTTGGCACGACCGGTGCGCACCTTGGTCAGGTTATTTTTAAAAGCCACAATGGATTGATCCATTTTGGTCTCAGCCGTATTTTTAATATCTGCAATTGGCATTATTTGCTCCTCATTGAACTGATGATTTGGCGCTGTTTCAAGCCTTCAATTTTGCCATGATCAGGCGTAGACGAGTGTTCCTTCGTCTTCACCCATGACCACGCGCTTGAGCGCACCGTGCTTGAATATGGAGAATACTTTGACAGGCAGTTTTTGATCGCGACACAGGGCAAACGCAGTGGCATCCATGATGCCGAGATTTTGTGACATGGCCTCGTCGAACGATATTTTGGTGTACCGGGTCGCCAACGGGTCCTTTTTAGGATCAGCCGTATAAACGCCATCGACTTTGGTGGCTTTAAGGACTATTTGCGCACCGATTTCAGCGCCGCGCAATGCAGCCGCTGTGTCGGTCGTGAAAAATGGATTTCCAGTTCCTGCGGCGAATATGACGACTTTGCCTTCTTCAAGGTATTGAAGCGCTTTAGGGCGGACATAAGGCTCAACCACCTGCTCAATGGCGATGGCGGACATGACGCGTGCAATCAGTCCCGCTTTATTCATGGCATCGCCAAGGGCGAGCGCATTCATGACGGTCGCCAGCATGCCCATGTAATCAGCAGTCGCACGGTCCATACCGACCGACCCACCAGCAACACCACGGAATATATTTCCGCCACCAATCACAACGGCGACTTCGACCCCTAAGCGGGTCACTTCTGCAACTTCATCCACCATACGAACGATGGTGTCGCGATTGATACCAAACTGGTCATCCCCCATTAAGGCCTCACCGGACAGCTTGAGCAAAATACGCTTGTAGGCTGGTTGGGTGGTGGTCATGATGGATTCCTTGGTGTGGTCAATGTAGTTAAGTGTAATTTGGCCTCAGATTGACGCGGCCAATCTGAGATTTAAAAAGCGGGACACGCATGGCGAGCCCGCTTTGTGATTAAGCGCCTTGCTTGGCGGCTGCAATTTGAGCAGCAACTTCAGCAGCGAAATCGTCAACCTTCTTCTCAATGCCTTCACCAACCACGTACAGTGTGAATGCTTTCACAGTCGTACCAGCGGCTTTAAGCATTTGCTCAACAGTCAACTTGTCGTTCTTGACAAAGGACTGGTTGAACAAGGAAACTTCTTTCAAATATTTCTGAACACCACCGTCAATACGCTTGGCGACGATTTCATCTGACTGAACTGGCTTACCTGCAGCAGTTGCGATTGCGGCATCTTCAGCTGCTTTAGCGGCTGCCACCGAGCGCTCTTTGGCGACCAGTTCAGCCGGCACATCAGCGCTAGACAAAGCCACTGGCTTCATGGCTGCAACGTGCATGGCAACGTCTTTGGCGGCGGTTTCGTCGCCCTCAAACTCCACCACCACGCCAATGCGCGTGCCGTGCAGGTAAGAAGCCAATTGATTGCCCGCATCAAAGAGCTTGAAGCGGCGAAC
>CANBUY010000114.1 GCA_947372745.1 Comamonadaceae bacterium
TCTTCGGCAATCCGCTTGGCCACGCTGCTAGCGGCAATGCGCCGGGGCTGGGTGTGGCCGATGAGTTTGCCTTGCCCTGGGGGGTAATTGAGCTTACCGCGCCCCATCGCCAAAGCGATTTTGGGCAGCTGGGTGGTTTTGCCCGAGCCGGTTTCACCGCACACAATAATGACCTGGTGGGCAGCCATAGCCGCCATGATCTCTTCGCGCCGGGCGGAGACCGGCAGGGATTCGGGAAACTCGATTTGCAAGGGGATGGAGGACAAGGGTGAAACTTCGGTCAAAATCAAGGGATTGGGCGTTGTCATGGCAGACGAGATGACAGTCAGCAATTATCAGTGCAAGCCTCACTTTTGACTTCATGACCTCTGTTTTTAACTTCACCTTTGTGCCTTGGTTCCGCTCAGTGGCGCCCTATATTCACAAGTTTCGCAACCAGACATTTGTGGTCGGCATCGCGGGTGAAGCGATTGCCGCCGGTAAATTGCCCCATTTGGCGCAAGATTTGGCCATGATTCAGAGCATGGGCGTGAAAGTGGTGCTGGTGCACGGCTTTCGCCCCCAGGTGAACGAGCAACTCAAGGCCAAGGGCCACACGCCGCGTTATTCACACGGCATGCGTATTACCGACGAAGTGGCGCTCGATTGCGCCCAAGAGGCCGCCGGCCAATTGCGCTACGAAATTGAGGCCGCCTTCAGCCAAGGCTTACCCAACACCCCGATGGCAGACTCCACGGTTCGGGTTATTTCAGGCAACTTCATCACGGCCAGACCCGTCGGAATTGTGGACGGCGTAGATTTTCAGCACTCCGGCCTGGTTCGCAAAGTCGATACCGCCGGCATCATGCGCACGCTGGATTTTGGGGCGATGGTGTTGCTGTCGCCGTTTGGCTTCTCCCCCACGGGCGAAGCGTTTAACCTGACGATGGAAGAGGTTGCCACCTCGGTAGCGACTGCCTTGCAGGCCGACAAGCTGATTTTTGTGACCGAAGTGCCCGGCATTCGCATCGATCCCAGCGAGCCTGAAAGCGACGACAACCCGATTGATACCGAGTTGCCTCTGGCAGCGGCTGAGAAGATGCTCAAAGCCCTACCCGCCGCTAATCAGCCCACCGACACCGCTTTTTATCTGCAACATTGTGTAAAAGCCTGCAAAAACGGCGTCGAGCGTAGCCACATTATTCCGTTTGCAGTCGATGGATCTATCCTGCTGGAGGTCTATGTGCACGATGGCATTGGCACGATGGTGGTGGATGAAAAGCTGGAAAGCTTGCGCGAAGCCACGGTGGACGATGTGGGCGGCATTTTGCAATTGATTGAGCCTTTTGAGAAAGATGGCACCTTGGTCAAGCGCAGCCGCACCGAGATTGAGCGTGACGTGGGCTACTACACGGTCATTGAGCATGATGGCGTCATTTTTGCCTGCGCTGCCCTTTATGCCTACCCAGAAGCTCGCACGGCTGAGATGGCTGCGCTTACCGTATCCCCCCAGGTTCAGGGGCAAGGCGATGGCGAACGGGTATTAAAGCGGGTGGAGCAACGCGCCCGGGCCGAAGGGCTGGAGAGCATTTTTGTGCTGACCACAAGAACCACGCACTGGTTTTTGAAACGGGGATTTGTATTGGTAGACCCTGACTGGTTGCCAGAAGCCCGAAAACGCAAGTACAACTGGGACCGGAAAAGTCAGGTACTGGTCAAAAAACTGGTGAATGTAAAAACTAGCGTGGCTTAATCTGACGCCAAAGCATGGCTGCAAACAAAGCGGCCATGCCACAAAAGCACAAAAACGACCAATTGGCGATGGAACCGCCCAGAAAAGTCCAGTCCACCTTGGTGCAGTCACCACTGCCCTTAAAGAGCATGGGAACCAAGCGTTGAAGGGGAAAAGTCTCGATCATCCCGTAAAAGTCACGCCCGCATGAGACGACTTCAGGGGGGTACCATTGCAACCAACTTTGCCTAGCCGCCACAAAGGCACCAAAACCACAGGTGATCAACAGAAGAGTTGCAGAGAAAAGATGAACAGTCTTTTTGGTACTGAGGCTTGCCAGCAGCGCTAAGAGCGCTACCAAAACAAGAGCGTACCGCTGAACAATGCACATCGGGCAAGGCACCAAGCCCACCACATGCTGCAGGTAAAGACCAAAGATGAGCAAACTCACGCAGACCGCAAAAGTAAATAAAAAAATCTTGCGGGGAGAATTAGCCAGCGCGTTGGCAAGAACCCTGAACATCTGAAAAATCAGCTAGCAGCCGCGGCTTCAGCCTCTTTGCAGGAAGGTGCGCACACCGCCTGAGATTTTCCCAATATCTTTCGTGAGCTCATCTGAGAGCGAGCGCGGTGCTTGCCACAGAGAAAACACGACATCGTGGCCGCCCCGAACGACGTTGCCGCCGTGAACGGAGAACCAGATACTTTGGATTTGTAACGCAGGCCGTCGGCCAGCATTTTAGTTTTAGTGTCAGCTTTTGCCATAACCTGTATTTTACTGCACAGCGCTAGGCGGGATTGGCTTGCGCCTAAATTTGGCCTTTTTGTCCGATTTAATGAATGGCATTGGAAAGCTTGATAAAGTCACAGTCTTTATCAAGTTCAGGAAAACCCATCAAATGGCACGCACCGTCAACTGCATCAAACTCGGCAAAGAAGCTGAAGGTATGGATTTCGCCCCTTACCCCGGTGAATTAGGCAAACGGATCTGGGAAAGCGTCAGCAAAGAGGCTTGGGCTGCCTGGGTCAAGCACCAGACCATGTTGGTGAACGAGAACCGCCTGAATTTGGCCGATGCACGGGCTCGCCAGTACTTGGCACGCCAAATGGAAAATCACTTTTTTGGTGATGGCGCTGACGCGGCTCAGGGTTACGTCCCCCCCGCGCCTTGAGATTGACCCAGCATGGCTGATTCAGCCATCGCTTCTTATAAAACCAGCCCGGAGCTGTCAAAAGCCTGGGCAGGTCTGGCTTCTTGGCGAGCGCTGGAAACCAACTTCGGCCTCGGGGAGCAGTTTTTATCAGTTTGGCACGCCTGGAAAAATGACCCCAAGGCGCCCCGCTTGCTTCATTACGTGGGCTTGACCGACGAGCCAACGACTTTTGAAGCGCTATCTCATGCCGCGCGCCAGTATCCCGAACTGCAGCCACTTCTGGATGAACTGAAAGTCCATTGGATGGCTTTGTTGCCCGGTTTCCATCGCATAGTGTTGAATGACGGCCAGGTGCTTTTAACGCTCTGCATTGGTGAACTCACCAAATTATTGCGTGATCAGCAGTTTGAAACCGACTCGGTTTTTTTGAACCCTGGCACCTCCATCACAGCTTTATCCGATGTCTGGAATAGTTGGACGGTTAAAGCCCTGGCCCGATGCTGCTATCGCGGCACCTTGGTGAGCCTGTCACCCAGCGCCTTGCCCTTGCACTCAGAGTTAAAAGCCTGCGGTTTTCAGTTTGACGCGTCTTCTTTATGGGGTGTTTTCAACCCGCACTGGGAAATCAAACGAAGCCGGGGCGCTTTTAATTTAACGACAGAATCAGTGGGCACCTGCGCCGTGATTGGCGCTGGCTTGGCGGGGGCCAGTGTGGCAGCGGCTTTGGCCAAACGGGGCTGGCAAGTGCAGGTTCTGGATACCGCACCCTTGTCTGCCGCCGGGGCCTCCGGTTTGCCAGTGGGCTTGGTGGTACCCCATGTCTCAGTTGACGACTGCGCGCAATCCCGCTTGTCGCGAAGTGGGGTTCGTTTGATGCTGCAACAAGCTCGGCACTTGCTGCGTCGCGGGCAAGACTGGGCCGACACCGGCGTCCTCGAAAAGCAACTGGACGGCACGCAGGACATGGCGCAAACAGCTATTTTTCACCAGCAGGCAGCCTGGCTCAAACCGACTCAACTGGTGCGCGCCTGGCTGGCACAAACCGGCGTCCGTTTTACAGGCCAGGCAGAAGTTGCCTCGTTAAAAAAACAAAGCAATGAATGGCTGCTGCTTGATGGTGAAGGGCGTGAAATTGGCCGCGCCCAACAGGTCGTGTTTGCCAACGCAGGTGGCGCACTCCCCTTGCTTGAAGCCATGCAAGCTGAGGAGCCGCGCCTGAACCTCAACCGCCTGCCCCCTGTGCATGGCATGCGCGGGCTACTTTCATGGGGCCTGCACGCCAGCGCACCAGAAGCGGCCAATGCCAACTTTCCCACCCTCCCCGTCAATGGGTCGGGCAGCGTGATTCCCTGGATACCGATTGAACCTGAATCAAATTCGAATGCAGCATCTGAACAGGCTTGGTATGTGGGCTCAAGCTACCAAGTTGACAAGCAGCCTGAACTGGCTGACGCGGTCAATCATTTGGCCAACCTGGAACGACTGAAACAATTGATGCCGGAATTAGGCGAAAACTTGACGCCCGTTTTTCAATCGGAGCAGGTGCAGCACTGGAAAAACACACGCTGCGTGACGCTGGACCGCTTACCGTTGGTCGGGCCGCTGTATGAGGCAGACCACCCCAGCCTCTGGATTTGCGCGGGGATGGGCTCCAGGGGCATGAGTTTTTCAGTACTGTGCGCCGAATTGCTGGCGGCGCAATGGGGAAACGAACCGCTGCCGGTGGGCGCCGCCTTGGCGCGCTCACTCTTTTCCCTGCGGGGTCGGGGCCAGCAGGCCCCCAACCCACAAGACTAGTTCATGGCTGCCGCTGGGCGGCGAGCTTTCACGTAAGCATCGGTGGGCATGTAGGCTTTGCCATCGGCATAACGCCATTCAACCATCGTGCCCTTGCCACCGCGTTGGTCGAGCTTGCCGACAAAAGCACCCATGGTGGATTGCTGGTCAAGTGCTCGGAATTCGGCGGGGCCAAAAGGGGTGCTGAATTTGAGCCCACGCATGGCGGTCACCAGTTTTTCGTTGTCCGTGCTTTTGGCTTTTTTAATGGCGGCAAAGATCGCCTGCATCGTGGAATAGCCCACCACTGAGCCCACTTTGGGGTGCTCATTGAATTTTTTGTAGTAGTTGGCAGCGAAAGACGCATGCTCACGCGAATCAATCTGGTCCCAAGGGTAGCCCGTCACAATCCAGCCGCGAGGGGTTTCGTCTTTGAGTACTTCAAGGTACTCGGGCTCACCCGACAACAAGGAGACCACGGGTGTTTTGGGGAACACATTGCGCTGATTGCCTTCGCGCACCAGCTTGGCCAGATCAGCGCCAAAAGTGACGTTGAAAATAGCGTCAGGCTTGCTTTGCATCACGGCTTGCAAGGTGGTGCCCGCATCGAGCTTGCCCAAAGCAGGCCACTGTTCACCCACAAACTCAACGTCGGGGCGCTTGGCTTTAAGCAACTCTTTGAAGCTGGCCACCGCACTTTGACCGTACTCGTAGTTAGGGGCAATCGTGGCCCAGCGCTTGGCAGGCAGCTTGGCGGCCTCTTCTACCAACATGGCCGCTTGCATGTACGTGCTGGGGCGCAGGCGGAAGGTGTAGCGGTTGCCTTTGTCCCACACAATGGCGTCGGTCAAGGGTTCGCTGGCCACAAACAGGCGCTTGTTTTTGGCCGCGTGGTCAGCCAAAGCCAGACCCACATTCGACAAAAACCCACCCGCCAGCACATCGACCTTTTCACTGCTGGTCAGCTCAACCGCGTGGCGCAGGGCTTCTTCTGGGCGACCACCGTCGTCACGGGCAATCACTTCAACCTTACGGCCAAGCAGACCCCCAGCGGCATTGATCTCTTCAACGGCCAACTGCCAACCCTGGCGATAGGGCGCCGTGAATTGCGGCATGCTGGAGTAACTGTTGATTTCTCCAATTTTGATCGGCCCGCTCTGGGCTTGAACGCCAAGGGCGATGAGTGACAAATAACCAACGACCAAAATTTTCATCATGACTCCAAAAAAAATATTGTAAAAATTGTATCGTCTGCACACGAGGCAAACTTATTCAAAATGGGATTCAACCCGGCTCACCAACCTTGACTGACGACTTTAGATAACATTTATATAAAACCGCTGGCCCTTTTTAAGGCCGCAATCGTTTTAAAACCAATTTTCCGGAAGCGATTCATGATTCTTGTTGCTGGCTCAGCCAATCTCGACTTTGTCGTGCAAGCCCCCCACATCCCCGCGCCGGGGGAAACCGTGATGGGTCGAGACTTCAAAACCTTTCCCGGCGGCAAAGGTGCCAACCAGGCCGTGGCCTGCGCGCGCGCAGGTGGCGCCAGCACCCACATGCTGCTGGCACTGGGGAATGACGCTTTTGCCACACCTCTGGAAAACTCACTACTCACCGCAGGTGTGCAGATACATGTGGTGAGAGCGCCTGAGCTAGCGACTGGAACGGCCTTTATTTGCGTCTCAGACGATGCTGAAAACGCGATTACCGTAGCGCCGGGGGCCAACTTGGCCCTCAAGCCCTCTCATCTTCCGCCGCTGGATGGGGTTTCTCACCTGTTGTTGCAGCTTGAAATACCCTTGACCACCGTCACCGCCTATGCGCAGGCGGCCAAAGAGGCCAAGGTACAAGTGGTCCTGAATGCCGCGCCTGCGCAAGAACTGCCCGCCCCGCTCTTGGCCAGTTTGGATATTTTGATCGTCAATGAAGGCGAGCTTCAAGTTATCTCAAACCACCCTGGCACGATCGCCTCCAGCGCGGCACAGCTTGACGTCCCGGTTCTTGTGGTTACGCTGGGGCATCGGGGGTGCTGCGCGCGCTCAAAAGGCAACTGGATTTATCAACCTGCTTTTGCGGTTCAGCCCATCGACACCACGGGCGCAGGTGACACTTTTTGCGGCGTTTTGGTAGCCGCGCTCAGTCAGGGCCAGGGCTTGCCCGATGCGCTGAGGCTCGCCAGTGCCGCAGGCGCGTTGGCTTGCACACGTTTGGGCGCACAGTCGAGCATTCCCAGCCACGATGAAGTGCTCGATTTTTTAACAAAGCAAACGCCTCATACGCCCGAGCAACTGGCTCAACTCAAGCAGTTTTGCAGTTTTGACGAATGAAATGACCCATGAATAAAACCAAGCCCCGCCAAGTTATTTTTGACACCGACCCCGGCGTGGACGATGCCATGGCGCTGTACTTTGCCTTGGCGCATCCCGGCATTGACGTGGTGGGCATCACGACGACATTTGGCAATGTCACCGTTGAGCAAGCGGCACTCAATGCTTTGTACTTGTGCGAGATAGCGGGCAAACATATTCCGGTGACACGCGGTGTGGCAAGGCCTTGGCGCAAGCCCGCTGAGTCCCCCCCCACGCATATTCACGGCGCCGATGGTTTGGGCAATCTGGCGCAGCGCGTGTCGGTCAAGCAAGCGCTGGATCCGAGATCATCGGCTCAATTTATTGTGGATATGGCCCGTGCGCAACCCGGTGAACTCACTTTGGTGGCGGTCGGACCTTTGGGCAATCTGAGTTTGGCCCTCAAATTGGAGCCCAAACTGCCCCAGTTGCTGTGGGAAGTTATTTTGATGGGCGGCACCATCCTGGAACCGGGCAACGTGTCACCCGTGGCAGAGGCCAACATCTGGAACGACCCCCATGCCGCAGACCCTGTGTTCACCGCGGGCTGGAAACTCACGATGGTGGGGCTGGATGTGACTCACCGCGTCATCTTGCCGGTTTCCTTGTTTAAAAAAATTGCACATCATCATCATCAACATTTGGCGACCGACACCCTGCACGAGGCAGTCTCGTTTTATGCTGATTTTTATAGCGGCTTGTACCCCCATGTGGCTGAAATCCACGGCTGCTTTGGACATGACGTGTTAGCGTTTATTTATCTGGTGAACCCTGAACTGTTAACGACAGAGCTTGGCTGCATCCGCGTCGCCACCGAAGGCTTGGCCCAAGGACAAACCATGATGAACCGAAAAGCCCTAGCGAGCTACCCCCAGGCAGGCTGGGAACAGGACAAACCACTGACCCAGGTGTGCATGACGGTGAATGCGCCCGCTTGTCTGACCCTGATTGAAGAAACCTTGATGGCGCCTTGGCTAACTTGATTTCCCAAAGGGGATAGGCCTCGACTCTTGATTTCTATATTCCGCCAAAGAATATAGAAATCACGAAAATATATTTTGAGATATATGGAGGTCCCATTACAGTCGGTCCCCATGCATGATTTAGCTTTTATTTTTGCGGGTTTTATGGTGGGTCTGATTGTCGGACTCACGGGCGTGGGCGGCGGTTCGCTGATGACGCCCATCCTTATTTTCTTTTTCAACGTCAAACCCTACTTGGCAGTCGGCACCGACTTGTTGTTTGCCGCTTTCACCAAAATGGGGGGCACTGTCAAATTGGCGCGCGCGCGAGTGATTGACTGGCGCGTGGTGATGCACCTCTCGGCAGGCAGTATTCCAGCCTCCTTGATCACTTTATTTATCCTGAACCAAGTAGGCGCCGCCAGCGCTACCGTGCAGCATTTAATGACCAGCACGCTGGGTTGTGCCTTGTTGTTGACCGCTGCAGCCACCTTATACAAAGCAGTTCGGGGCAAAGTCTCGCCGAGTTCGGTTGCTCAAGGTCAGGAAACCAAGGCAGCTACCCCTCGTCACTGGAGCTTGCCTCTCATTTTTGGCGCCATCATTGGCACGCTGGTCACCTTGACCTCGGTCGGCGCCGGGGCCATTGGCGTCACGGTGTTGATGGTGCTGTACCCCATGTTGCCGCTGCCGCGCATCGTGGCGGCTGATATTGCTTATGCCGTGCCGCTCACGCTGGTGGCGGGTTTAGGTCATGCGTCATTGGGTTCGGTCGATTGGCCTTTGCTCTCCAAACTCCTGTTAGGCTCGCTGCCTGGCATTTGGGTGGGATCGCACATGATGTCGCGTATTCCGGAGCGGGTCATCCGCTCGCTTCTCTCCGTGCTGCTGGCCTACGCCGGCGTGAAATTAATCGCCTTGTAAGTTTTTAGCAACCGACCGATGCGTCGCGTTGCACTCAATTAAATTTTTAACCATGTATCAATACACCGACTTTGACCGCCAGTTTGTTCGTTTGAGAGCAGCCCAATTCCGCGACCAATTGGGGCGCTTTTTGGGTGGCCAACTGAGCAATGAAGAATTTTTGCCCTTGCGCCTGCAAAACGGCTGGTACGTGCAGCGCTACGCCCCCATGTTGCGCGTCGCCGTGCCTTACGGCGAACTGGCCAGCCGCCAGTTGCGGGTCTTGGCCCAAATTGCCCGCGACTATGACCAGCCCAGTGCAGAAGTTTTCGAGGTCGCCTCCAGCAC
>CANBUY010000115.1 GCA_947372745.1 Comamonadaceae bacterium
GTAGCCGACCTCGGCCCCGCGCAGGGCCGCAGCGCGGGCCAGATTGAAGGGGCTGCCGCCCATGAAGGGGCGCAGGCTGCCATCGGGCTGTGCAACACAGTCCATCAGGGCTTCGCCCAACACCCAAATGGATTTTTTCATGGCGATTCTTTATTTCTTCAAGAGGCGTTGGCGACGAATGACGTCAATCCAGACCGCCAAAATCACCACTGCACCAATCGCCATCATTTGGCGGAACTGCGAGATTTCCATCAGGTTCATGCCATTACGGATCATGGTGATGAGCACCGCGCCAAACAAGCTGCCCCAGATGCTGCCGCGTCCGCCAAAGAGCGAGGTGCCGCCCAAAATAACCGCCGCAATGGCGTCCAACTCAAACATTTGGGCCATCTTGCCGCTGCTTGAGTCCATGCGGGCCATGAGCAAAATCGCGCCCATGGCGCAGCTCAGGCCGCACACCACATACACCGCCAACTTGTACCAGCGGATGTTGATGCCGACCTGACGTGCGCCCATCTCGTTGGAGCCCATGGCGTACACGTAGCGGCCCAGCTTGGTGCTCGACAAAATGAAGGCCATCACGATAAAAAATACAGCCGTGATCAGGATCGGCATGGGCACGCCGAGTAATTCGCCGTAGCCCAAAAAGGGCAGGGGGTCGGGCATGCCGGAGTTATCGAACCCACCGGTCGACTCAAACGCCAGGCCGCGCCACAGGGTTAAGCCCCCCAGCGTGACAATGAAAGAAGGGATGCCGACAAAGGCGACCAAGTAGCCGTTAAACACGCCCACCGCTGCGCCAATAGCCAAAGCCGCGGCCATGGCAGCGTAGGGGTTGACGCCGAGTTTGATCATCATGTGACCGGCCACTGCACCGGCCAGCGCGGTCAGCGCGCCCACCGCGAGGTCAACGCCGCCGGTGAGAATGACAAAGGTCTGTCCACCGGCCAGCAAGGCAATGACCGAGGCCTGCACCAAAATATTGGAGAGGTTGCCTGGGGTCAGAAAATAAGGGGATGCAATGGTCAAAAAAGCGCCAAGGACCAAAACGGCCACCATTGCGCCATACCACTCTTGCCGGATGATGGACTTCATAACTACTATTCCTAAATAAAAAATGACGATTCAGGCGCAGACCACAATCTGCCCACCCGAATCGTCTTTGTACGTTGCCTGCTAAGCCCGTTACTTCGAGCCCCACTCCCGTCATTGCGAGCGAAGCGCGGCAATCCATGACTTTTGACTGTGGCCGATGGACTGCCGCGCTATGCTCGCAGTGACGAGGGAACGTATTCGTCACTGCGAGCGAAGCGCGGCAGTCGCCGTGACGAGTGAACGTATGCTTGTGCTTACTTGACTTTCATGAACTGAACAACGCCGGAGTCTTTGGCGAATGCGTCCACATTGGTTGGCAGAACCAGGAAGGAGCCGGTGTCGATACGGGCTTCAACTTTTTTGCCTGCTGCAGCGGCAATGGCGGTTTCTACACCGACTTGACCAATTTTGGCCAACATCTGTGCGGCGTTGGCTTGTTGCCAGCCTTGTTTCATCATGTCCAGGCCGCCGGGCGAACCGTCAAAACCAGCGATCATGATGGAACCGGCTTTTTTGCCAGCAGCCATCATCGCGGCTTTGGCGCCCAAAGCACCGCCGTCCCAGGCGCAAGCAATCACTTTAACGGCTGGGTTGGAGCGCAAAGCGGTTTCTACGCCGTTTTGAGCCATGGTTTGGTCCCAAGTGGTGGAAACTTCAACCACTTTCACGTTTTTGCGCACGCCATTCAAGCCGTCCAAGAAACCTTTTTTGCGTTCCTGGCCAGTGGACTGACCCAGGTCGCCCGTGATGTAGATAACGGTGTCGCCGTCTTTGATCTGCTCGCCCGCCCATTTGCCTTGAACCATGGCGGCTTTGATGTTGTCGGTGGCCACATAAGAAGTGATCTTGGCACCGGTGATGTTGGTGTCAACAGCGACTACGGCAATGCCGGCAGCCAGGGCTTTGTTGATGGCGGGGGCGATGCCGGCGCTGTCCACAGGCGCGATCGCAATCGCGTTCACTTTGCGGGTGATCATGTCTTCAACGATGGCGAGTTGCTTGGAGAGCTCGCCTTTTTCAGCGGCGAGTTCAATGAACTTGACGCCCGCTTTTTGGCCAGCAGCTTTGGCGCCGCCGTTGATCAAGGTCCAACCTTCGTTGGTGTTGCCGTTGGTGATGTAGGCAATGGTGGTCTCAGCGATGGCTGCTGACATCAGGCCCGCAGTGGCCATGGCGATGGCCAAGCGGCCCAGGGTACGTTTCATGCTCATGTGTCTATCTCCGTTATTCAAGTTGAAGTTAGCAGTGCAGAGGAATATCTGCAAGTTGCTGGGTGTGAATTAAACCAGAAATCAGATTAAATAAACCTAGGGGTTTTACTAATAGAGAAAACCCGATTTTTCTGGCATGCTCTGGCCTAAGTTTTTAAATTGAGCCTGATATGACGACCAAACAACCTGTGCTGCAGATTAGCAGCCTGACCAAACACTACGGCGGCGTGAAAGCCTTGACTGATGCCGGTTTTAGTCTGATGCCCGGCGAGCACGCCGCGATTGTGGGTGACAACGGTGCCGGAAAAAGCACATTTGTGCGCCTGGTTACCGGTGTGGAGCAGCCCAACACGGGCGATATTCGTCTGGATGGCGAGAAGGTCAGTTTTGCCTCGCCGCTGGATGCGCGTGAGCAGGGCATTGAGACGGTGTACCAAACGCTGGCGCTGGCCGAAGACCTGGATGTGCCGGCCAATATTTTTCTGGGCCGCGAGCTGACCCACATCAACCTGGGGCCACTCTCGATCCTGAACCACAAGGCGATGCGCGAGAAGTCCACCGCGATGCTGGCCACCACCGGCGTCAAAATTCAGGACATGTCCGAGAGCCTTCGCGGTATGTCGGGCGGCCAGCGCCAGTGCGTGGCGATTGCCCGTGCCGCTGGTTTTGCCAAGAAACTGATTATTTTGGACGAGCCCACCGCTGCTTTGGGTGTGGCCGAAACCGCCCGCGTGGAGCAGATCATCAAGGGGCTGAAGGAAAAAGGGATTCCGCTGATCATCATCAGCCACAACCTGCGCCAGGTGTTTGATCTGGTTGACCGTATTTGGGTGTTTCGCCAAGGCCGCATTATTTGCAGTCGCCTCACCAGCCAGACCAGCCCGGAAGAAATTGTCGGCTTGATCACCGGTGCGATTGATCCCGCCAACCTGCCCGCAGAGGAGGCACTGACATGCTGAAAGGAATAGACCCCCTGTTGACGCCTGAGTTGCTGATGCACCTGAGCGCGATGGGCCACGGTGAGTGGGTGGCGGTGGTGGACGATAACTTTACCGCCCAATATTTGAGCCACGGCAAGCCCGTGGTGCGTTTGCCGGGCAATAGCCTGGCGCGGGTGAGTCAGGCCGTTTTGTCGGTGATTCCTCTGGCTGTGGATGTGGCGCAACCTGCGGCCTATATGCGCGTTTGTGACCAAGCCCCAGACCACCGCACGCCCGCACACCAAGCGGTGCTTGACTTGGTGGTGCGCGAGGGGTGGACGGCGGACCGCTTTGAAGGGGTCGAGCGTTATGCGTTTTATGACAAAATAAAAGGCGCTAGTTTGATCATTCAAAGTGGCGAGGCCACCGCCTACGGAAACGCCATGTTCTGTAAGGGTGTCATTCTTAATTGAACCCGGGTTTGCTTTGACTGATTTGAGTACTTTTGTCCGTGACCCGCGCATGATGCGCGGCTCCAACCACAACGGAATGCGCCAGTTCAATGAGCGCATTGTGTTGCAGGCGATTCGGCACCACGGTGCCATGCCCAAGGCGGACTTGGCGCGACTCACCCAACTGTCCACCCAGACGGTGTCCATCATCGTCAATCGCTTGGAGGGTGACGGTTTGCTCATCAAGCAAGCGCGTGTGCGCGGCAAAATTGGCCAACCTTCGGTGCCAATGGCGCTAAACCCTGATGGCGCATTCAGTTTGGGTTTGCAAGTGGGGCGGCGCAGCCTGGAGGTGCTGGTGTCTGACTTTTTGGGTCAGCCGCGCCACCGCCTGCAGTTCAACTACCCCTATCCTGACCCTGAGCTGGTCTTGCTCAAGATCAAAAAAGGTCTGGCGCAAATGCAGGCCACTCTGGGCGCGCATTGGGCACGCACGGTCGGCATCGGCCTGACTGCCCCCTTGTCCTTGGATAAATGGGCGGATTTGCTGGGTGGTGAGGCCGGGCAAGCGCTGGCGCGTTGGGAAAATATTGACCTGCTGGCCGCCGTGCAGGCGCTGACCGATTTGCCGGTTGAGTTTGCCAAAGACACCACGGCTGCCTGCATGGCTGAAATGCTGCAAGGGCACGGCCGAAATTTCGACAGTTTTTTGTATGTGTTTGTGGGCACGTTTGTGGGCGGGGGCTTGGTGCTGGCGGGGCATATTGTCTCGGGCGCACGCGGCAACGCCGGGGCCATTGGCTCGATGCCGATTGGCCTGGGCGATGCCAACGCCAAGCCGCCGCAGTTGCTGCAACTGGCCTCAGGCTGGCAGCTGGAGCAGGCGCTTCTAGCTGCGGGACTTGACCCGCAACTGGTGCACAACAACAGCATCATGGACGCCGCCTATGCCCATTTGACCGGCCCCTGGTTGCAACAAGCCAGCCGCGCCTTGGCCATGACGGTGGCGAGCGCTGCAGCGTTGGTTGACTTGGATGCGGTGGTGATTGACGGCTCATTGGGCCACGCCCTGATTGAAGCGCTGTTGGAGAGCACCCGCGATCATTTGCAGCACTACAACTTGGAGGGCTTGCACCCGCCCGAAGTCATGGCCGGCCAAGTGGGGGCGCATGCCCGTGCTTTGGGCGGCTCTTTGCTGCCCCTGCACTCGCAGTTTTTCCCGGTGAAAGAAATTTTTCTCAAGCAGGATTTGGTTTGAAACTTTATCTCGATTCCGCTCAGGTGAGCACCTGGACCTTGCCGGCGGGATGCCCGCCCGTGGTGGGGGTAACGACCAACCCCAGCCTTGTTTTTCAGGCCGGTTTACCGGTAACGCTCGCCACCTATTTGCAATTGCTGCAAGCCGCAGGCGAGCACGACTTGGCTGAATTGATGCTGCAGTTGCCCTCGTCTGATCCCGTTCAAGCCCTGCAGTGGCTGGGGCCGCTGCGTGAGGCTGCCGACAAGGCGCAGGTGCGGTTGACCATCAAGCTGCCTTGCCACCCGGACTGGTTGCCGTGCATCAAGGCGGTGCAGCAAGCCGATCAGCCTATATTGCTCACCGGCCTGTCCAACCCGGTGCAACTCTTGTGGGCGCAGTCGCTGGGCGTGGCTTATGTAGCACCCTATGTGGGCCGCTTGGCCGCCGATGGGCGCGATGTGTGGGCGCTGATGGACGCTTGTGTGACGGTGCAAAGACAAGGGCCAAATGAAGGCGCGGGTCTAAGTGCAGTTGACGGTTTAGGACAGGGTTCAGGTCCGGCGTTGCTGGCGGCGAGCATCAAGTCGCCCGATGTGTTGGCCCGCCTGCTGGCCTGCGGTGCCGCCGCCGCCACCTTGCCCCCAGCCAGCCTGGTCGCCTGGAGCCGTGACGCGCTGACGCAAACCGCGCTCAATCAGTTTGACCAGGATGTGGCGTTGAGTTTGAGTTTGCTGGATTGATGTCGTCGTTGCGACGCACAAAAAGTCGCCAAAACGACCCTCTCACCCGTCACTGCGAGGCCATAGGCCGCGGCAGTCCATCATGCAGGGCCAAAAGTCATGGATTGCCGCGCTTCGCTCGCAATGACAGTAGCAGAGCTGAATTGGGATCCGACCCCCAAACCCCGTCACTGCGAGGCCATAGGCTGCGGCAGTCCATCGTGCGGAGCCAAATCATTTCCAGCAAGGAAAACTCTCAAAACTCGAAGATGGATTGCCGCGCTTCGCTCGCAAAGACGGGAGCGGGCGTGATGTCTACACCGCCCGGTTGCGCGCCAGCGGGGGGTTTTTGGAGAAGTAGCCTTCGATTCCGCGCATCAGGGCGTCGGCCAGTTGGTCTTGGTAGGCGTCGCTGTTGAGTTTGGCTTCTTCTTCAGGGTTGCTGATGAAGGCGGCTTCGACCAGCACGCTGGGAATGTCAGGCGCTTTGAGTACCGCAAAGCCGGCTTGCTCGACCCGGGGTTTGTGCAATTTGCCCACGCGCCCGATTTCACCCAGCATGGCGCCACCCAGTTTGAGGCTGTCGCTGATTTGGGCGGTGGTGCTCATGTCAAACAGGGCGTGCTTGACCTGCGCGTCTTTGACCTTGAGGTTGAGGCCACCGACCAAGTCGGCCTTGTTTTCCTGGTCGGCCATCCAGCGCGCTGCCGAGCTGGAGGCTGCGCCCTGGCTCAAGGCGAAGACGCTGGCGCCTTGCGGACGGGGCGTGAAAAACGCATCGGCATGGATGCTGATGAAGAGGTCCGCCTGCACCCGTTGCGCTTTTTGTACCCTGATATGCAGGGGCACAAAAAAATCAGCATCGCGTGTCATGTAGGCGCGCAGGGGGTTGCCGTTGAGGGTGGTGGCGTTGATGCGTTCACGCAACCGGTGGGCCAGGCGCAAGACCACGTCTTTTTCACGCGTGCCACCAGGGCCGATGGCGCCGGGGTCTTCCCCGCCGTGGCCGGCGTCAAGCGCGATGATGATCAATCGGTCGGTGCGGCCAGAGACGGTGGTGGTCGCGGGCGCGGTGGCCACTGGGGTGCTGGCGATTGGCTTGGGCTCTAGTGGTATCTTGAAGCTATTTAGGTCTCTAAGGCCCTGGAAACTAGCTTGACCAGCTATGGATTTAGGAGTGATTGGGGCGGGTTTGGACGCAGGGATGGGGTTTCTTTGGGCGATCAATTCGCCCAAAGGGTCTGGGCCGGGCGCGGCATTTGGCGTGGCCGTTGGGCTGCCTTTGAGCCGTTCGGCAATCAGGTCGGCCAGCGGGTCGGGCGCCTGCGTGGGGTACAAGTCAAACACAAGGCGGTGCTGGTAGGCGGCAATCGGGGGCAGGTTGAAAACCTGCGGCGCAATGGCTTGCTTGAGGTCGATCACCAGACGCACCACCCCGGGCGCGTTTTGCGCCACACGAATTCCCGCAATATTGGGGTCGTTGGCGGCGACTTTGGCCACCAGTTCCTTGAGGGCGGGGTTGAGGTCGATGCCCTCAATGTCCACCGCCAACCGGGGTGGGCTGGCCACAAAGAATTGTTTGGCCGTCAAAGGTGTGTCGGACTCGATCGTCACGCGTGAGTAGTCGGGTGCTGGCCAGATGCGCACCGCCAAAATAGACGCACCCCGCGCTAGGTGCTGTGTGCCCAGCAGCAACACCAGTGCGCCTGACTTGAGGAGTTGACGGCGTTTCATGGCTGGGACATCAGAGCGGCGCCGGGCTGGTGGCTTGCAGTAAGGCCACGCCGGTGGGGGTTTGGGCGGTGAGGGTGACTTGGCGAAGGTCGTCGTCCAGCGCCTCCAGGGAGATCACCAGGTCCGCCAGGGGCAGAAAGCCGACCGCTTTTTCGGGCCACTCGGCCAGTTTGAGTCCGGGGCTGGCAAAGATGTCCCTAAAGCCGGCGTCTTCCCACTCGCGCGGGTCTGAGAAGCGGTAAAAATCAAAGTGCCACACGTTCAAGTCTGGCAGCTCGTAGGGCTCGACCACCGCATAGGTGGGGCTTTTGACGCGGCCCGCCACACCCAGGGACCGCAAAATATGGCGCACCAGCGTGGTTTTGCCAGCGCCCAGGTCCCCATGCAATTCAATAAAAGCAAGGTGCAGCGCGGGGCATTTGGCCAAGTCCGCCGCAAAGGCTTGCGTGGCCGTCTCATCGGGCCAGCGCAGAGTTTTTACAATGGGCGGGTGAGCAACTCCAACATTCATATCAACGCAAACCTTTGGCTGTCAAACATTCAGGCCTGGGCCCGTGAACTGGGATTTTCTCAAATTGGGGTGGCAGGGGTGGATTTATCGTCATCAGAACCCGGATTATCCGCGTGGTTGGCCCAAGGCTTCCATGGCGACATGGGGTATATGGCCTCGCACGGACTCAAACGCGCCCGCCCCGCCGAGCTGGTGCCGGGCACGGTGCGGGTGATTACGGCCCGCATGGATTATTTGCCCGCCACCACGCCCGGTGATTGGCAGGCGGTGGAGTTGAGCCGTTTGATGCGGCCCACCGAGGGCATCGTGTCCGTGTACGCCCGGGGGCGCGACTACCACAAGGTGCTGCGCGCCCGCCTGCAAAAGCTGAGTGAGCGTATTGCCGCAGAAATTGGGCCTCTGGGTTTTCGTGTGTTCACCGACTCAGCGCCGGTGCTCGAAGCAGAGTTGGCACAGCGCAGTGGGCAGGGCTGGCGTGGCAAGCACACGCTGCTGCTGAACCGGGAGGCGGGGTCGATGTTCTTTTTGGGCGAAATTTATGTGGACATGGCGCTGCCCGAGACCGAGCCAGTGAGCGGGCATTGCGGTAGTTGTACCTCGTGCATCGACGTGTGCCCGACGCAGGCCATCGTGGCGCCGCATCAGTTGGACGCCCGGCGCTGTATTTCTTACCTGACGATTGAACACGCAGGGCCGATCCCGCTGGAACTGAGGCCCTTAATCGGCAACCGGATTTACGGCTGTGACGATTGCCAGCTGGTCTGCCCCTGGAATAAGTTTGCCCAGCGCAGCGCTTTGCCGGATTTTGATGAGCGAAAAGGCTTGTCGGGCAGCCAGTTGACCACGCTGTTTGGCTGGAGCGAAGAGGCGTTTTTACGCTACACAGAAGGCAGCCCGATTCGCCGCATCGGGCACGAGCGCTGGCTGCGCAATATTGCGGTAGCGATGGGCAATGCGCTGCACGCTGGGGCCGGTTGGCACAAGAGGGGAGGTAAGGGTCTGCCTGCTGGCGAAGGCGAGGGACTGTCTGCTGACGAGGTTGATCGCTTGCGCAGGGCCTTGCAAGCCCGCCAAGGCCACCCCAGCGCGATGCTGCAAGAGCATATTTCCTGGGCGCTTGAGGTTTAGTCGCTACTCAGAGGCAAGATCACCGTCATTGCGAGTTTCCTGAATCGGGCCGATACCGCACACAGACCATGAACAAAAGCTCGTCACTGCGAGGCCATAGGCCGCGGCAGTCCATCTTGCCGAGCCAAACTCCTTTCAACAGGCAAACTCTCGCAATTCGAAGATGGATCG
>CANBUY010000116.1 GCA_947372745.1 Comamonadaceae bacterium
CTGGGTGTAGGTCACCCCGGTATCAAGTCAGAAGTGGTCGATTGGGTACTGAAAAAACCATCGCTTGACCACCGCATCGCGGTTGATCAGAGCATTGAGCGCTCGCTCAAAGCCCTGCCCCATTTTCTGGCGGGAGAAATGGACAAAGCCATGATGGTGGTTCACACCAGCAAGCCGCCTCGCCCAAAATTACCCAAACCTGAAACCCAAGCGCCTGGTAAATCAGCGCCTGACTAAAGCACCCAAGATTCAGAGGCCCTGAACTGGTTTCTGGACGGATTGCAAACGTCTGTACTTTTCCCAAAGCGACTCCTGGCCTTCCACAAACTGCGGGTTAACCGGAATGCAAGAAACGGGGCACACCTGCACGCATTGTGGTTCCTCAAAATGCCCCACGCACTCTGTGCACTTATGAGGGTCGATCTCATAAATTTCCAGGCCCATATAGATGGCTTCGTTGGGGCACTCAGGCTCACAAACATCACAATTTATACATTCATCCGTGATGATCAAAGCCATGGTTTACCATCCAGACCATGTGTGTAACTATTCGTATTGAAAAACATGGGGCCAATTATCGACGCTTCAGGAGCGCTTGGTGAAATACCCTTGCACCTACAGGCCCATGATCTGCAATCCCATTGAACACTTCTCTTGGGCGTACGCCCCCAAGTACTGATCCGATCCCATGGGGTTATTCCTTTTAAAAAGATTGCTCACCCTTATTGTCACGCTCGCGGGCGCGTCAGTGGTGGTATTTCTGGTGCTGGAAGTCCTTCCTGGTGACGCCGCCCAGATGCTCATGGGGCCAGATGCATCTCCTGATACTGTTCAGGCCCTGGCCAGTAAATTAGGGCTGGATCGACCCCCGTTAGAGCGCTACTTGCACTGGATGAGCGGCATGGTTAAGGGCGACTTGGGGCTGAGTTACACCTACGGCAGCTCAGTCCGTGAATTGATCCTTGAGCGAATGACGGTCACCCTGCCATTGGCCGTCATGGCCATGTTGCTGACGACCATGCTTGCTTTGTGTGTCGGGCTTTATGCAGCGTCTCGTCACAACCGGTGGAGCGACGTCGGTTTAATGGGTTTAAGCCAGGTGGGTATTGCTGTGCCCAACTTCTGGTTTGCCATTTTGCTGATCTTGCTCTTCTCGGTGCATCTTCAGTGGTTTTCAGCGGGAGGCTTTCCGGGCTGGGAGGAGGATACGGTGCAGGCCTTGAAATCACTTTTATTACCCGCCATCTCGCTAGCGGTTGTGCAAGCTTCCATACTGGCGCGCATCACACGATCAGCCGTGCTTGATGTGTTGCGTGAAGACTTTGTACGCACCGCCCGGGCTAAAGGCTTATCCCCAAGAGCTACCCTGTGGGGCCATGTATTGCGCAATGCCATGATTCCCGTCGTCACGGTGATGGGACTTCAGTTTGCCAATTTACTGGCTGGCACGATCGTGGTTGAAAATGTTTTTTACCTACCTGGCTTGGGCCGACTGGTGTTTCAATCTATTGCCAACCGTGACGTCATCGTGGTTCGTAATTGCGTCATGTTCATGGCCAGCATGGTGATTGTGGTCAACTTTTTTATAGACGTGCTCTACGCTGTGATTGATCCCCGAATCAAGGCAAGCGACATATGAGCTTTTATTTCCGCGCCCTCAAACACCGCAGTTTTGTGCTGGGTGCCGTGCTTACCCTGCTGGTCATCTTTGCAGCAAGCCTCTCGCTTCTTTGGACGCCTTGGTCACCCTTTGATATAGACATGGCCGCCAAACTTCAAGAACCCAGTCTGCGGCACTGGCTCGGCACCGACCCCTTTGGCCGCGACATCAGCACCCTTCTTCTGGTTGGTGCGCGAAACTCCATACTTGTGGGCGTTATTGCAGTCAGCATCGGCTTGAGTATCGGCACCGGCCTGGGCCTGTTGGCGGCGGCAAGGCGTGGCTGGGTTGAAGAACTCATCATGCGGCTGGCAGATTTTTCATTTGCTTTTCCCGCCGTTTTATCGGCCATCATGATGACCGCCGTCTTTGGCGCAGGCATAGTCAACGCCATCATTGCCATTGGCATTTTCAATATTCCCACCTTTGCCCGCATTACCCGGGCGAGTGCCAACTCGGTTTGGGCCCGAGAGTTTGTGCTGGCGGCGCGTGCCTGTGGCAAAGGGCCTTGGCGCATCACAATGGACCATGTCTTGCCCAATATCGCTTCCGTTTTGATTGTTCAGGCTACCATTCAATTTGCCCTGGCCATTCTTGCGGAGGCTGCACTTTCTTACTTGGGCCTGGGGACACAGCCACCTCAACCCTCTTGGGGCCGTATGCTGGCAGAAGCCCAGACACTCTTGTTTCAAGCCCCCATGTTGGCGGTTTATCCTGGCGTTGCCATTGCCATGACCGTACTCGGCCTCAATTTGCTAGGGGATGGACTTCGCGACTTGATGGACCCCAGACTGGCTCGAAAGCGATAAATGCCTCTGCTTCAAGTGAACAACTTATCGGTGCAGCTGCAAACCCAGCGCGGACCCGCGATGGCGGTGCGCGGGGTGAACTTTTCGCTGGAGCGTGGCGACACCCTGGGGCTCGTGGGCGAATCAGGTTGCGGCAAATCAATCACAGCCATGGCGCTCATGGGTTTACTTCCCGACAACGCAGTCACGACAGGCAGTATCCGCTTTGAACAGCAAGAGCTCATTGGATTAAACGATGCCGCCCTGCGCAAGCTGCGGGGCAACCGTATTGGCATGGTTTTCCAAGAGCCTATGACCGCACTAAACCCACTTCACACAATTGGCCATCAAGTCGCCGAGCCCTTGAGGTTGCACCGGGGCATCTCAAAACCAGAGGCGCTCAAACAAACGATCGCACTACTTGACCGGGTAGGCATTGCCAATGCAGCCCAACGACTCGATGCTTATCCGCACCAATTTTCTGGCGGCCAGCGCCAACGCATCACCATCGCCATGGCTCTGGCCTGCGAGCCTGACCTGCTGATCGCCGATGAACCAACAACGGCACTTGATGTCACGATTCAGGCGCAAATACTTGACCTCATTAGCGAGTTGGTTGAAGAACGTGGCATGGCGCTCATTCTGATTTCCCATGACCTGGGTGTCATCGCGCAAAACACGCGCCACATGATGGTGATGTACGGAGGCACCGTGATAGAAAGCGGCCAAACACCGTCAGTTTTCCGACACATGGCACACCCCTACACACGCGGTCTTTTTGGCGCTCGACCAAAGTTGGGCGCTCAACGCGGGGTGCGTCTGACCACCATTGCCGGCACCGTTCCCGAATTGGTCGACCTACCTCAAGGTTGTCCGTTTTTTGAACGTTGTGCGTGGGCGGAGCCAGACTGCGCCGCCACGCGACCAATGCCCAATCCACTGGGAAAGAGTCACCAGGCCAGTTGCCATCGACTGGATTCCCTACCTTCATGGGAAGCGCTATGACACCGCCCTTGCTCCAGGTTGACCAGGTCAGTCGCACCTACGCAATGCCGAGGGAAAAGCTTTGGCAGGCACCCCGACTGGTTCATGCCGTGCAGGGTATTAGCCTGAGCATGAATCGCGGAACCAATTTGGGCATTGTGGGGGAGTCAGGCTCTGGCAAGTCCACGCTCGCTCGATTGGTGATGGGATTGGAGCCGACCAGCCAGGGTTCCGTGAAAATCCTCGGGCAAACATTGGCCGAACTCAGCCCATCCGAATTACGCACGGCACGTCGAAATTTTCAGATGGTTTTTCAAGACCCGTACGGCTCGCTTGACCCCCGTCAGACGGTAGAGCGCATCATTACCGAACCACTGGGTGTCTTTGGGGATAAAAGCCTCGCAACCATGCGCGGAATGGCTAAAGACGTGCTGGAAGCAGTTGGTCTTCGTCACGCTGATCTGGACAAATACCCCCATGAATTCTCTGGCGGACAACGCCAGCGTGTGGCCATTGCTCGCGCCTTGATCACCCGCCCCCAATTGATCGTAGCCGACGAACCGGTCAGCGCACTGGATGTGTCGGTTCAGGCGCAAGTGCTCAACTTGATGCAAGATTTGTCTCGCGACTTTGGGGTGACCTACTTACTCATCAGCCATGACCTTGCGGTGGTTGATTACCTCTGCGATGAAGTGGCCGTTATTTTTCAGGGCCGGATCGTGGAGCAGGGTTCGCCCCAGGTACTGTTTAGCCAGGCCGCGCACCCTTATACCCGCGACTTGCTGGAGGCCATCCCCCGGATAGGAACCCAAGCAGCCGACAGAAAAAAACACGCATTGTTGCCGCCACGACCAACGAGCCATACGGCCTGCCCTTACGCCACCCGCTGCCCTATGGCACAAGTGGTCTGCGATGCCGCCCGACCCGACTTGCTGGCAGTGGGCTCCGGACACCTGGTGGCCTGTCATTTAGCATCTAATGCGTCCACCTAAGGCAAAGAAGCCAGCCCATTCAAAGTCGGTATATATTCCGATTCAATATTTCACAGGAGAAAGTCATGATCCAACGTCGTCAACTCATTACCTCTGCCGTTGGCAGTGCAGCACTGGCTACGCTGCCCCTGGCAGCGACCGCACAAGCAAAAAAAGATGCTGTGTCCTTGGCCATGACCTTGGAGCCGCCAGGCCTTGACCCAACAGCTGGCGCGGCCTCTGCTATTGCAGAGATCGTGCTTTACAACATCTTTGAGACCCTCACCAAGATTAATTCTGATGGCACTGTCAGTCCCTTGTTGGCCCAAAGCTGGGAGGTCTCACCTGATCTCAAAACTTACACTTTCACGCTGAAGAAAGGCGTCAAGTTTCAAAATGGCGAGCCCTTCAATGCGGCGGCCGTCAAGTTTTCATTCGAGCGTGCCGGGTCTGAGAAGAGTACCAACAAAGACAAGCGAACCTTTGCCAGTATGGAACGCGTCGCGGTCATTGACGAACACACCTTGGTCATCCTGAACAAATCGCTGGACCCTGACTTCTTGTTCTTGATGGGTCAGGCAACGGCCATCATCGTTGAGCCAAAGAGCGTGGACGCCAACGCGACCAAACCGGTGGGCACAGGGCCCTTTCAACTCACATCCTGGAACAAAGGTTCCTCCATCACCTTAACCAAGTGGGACAGTTACCGCCATGCCGCTGCGGTCAAGATGAAGAAGGTGATCTTCAAATTCATCAGCGACCCCGCCGCCCAAGTGGCGGCCTTGTTGGCCGGCGATGTGGATGCATTTCCCCGGGTTACCCCAAGGAGCGTGGCTCAGTTCAAGACGAATGCCAAGTTTCAGGTTGTGGTGAGCGGTTCGCGTGCCAAAACGATTTTGGCCTTCAACAACAAGAAGAAACCACTGGATGACGTGCGCGTCCGCCGCGCCATTGCCGCAGCCATTGACCGCAAAGCCGTCATTGACGGGGCCGGCGACGGCTACGGCGTGCCTATTGGCAGCCATTACGTGCCAGGCGCCTTGGGTTATGTAGACACCACGGGCATTAACCCCTTCAACATTGAAAAAGCCAAAGCGCTACTGGCCGAGGCCGGTGTCAAGCTCCCCTTGGAGTTGAGCCTGAAGTTACCTCCACCACCTTACGCCCGCCAAGGCGGTGAGGTGATTGCCGCTCAACTGGCCAAAATCGGCATCATCGCAAAAATTGAAAATGTGGAATGGGCGCAATGGCTCAGTGGGACGTACGCCAATAAAAACTACGATCTCACCATCATCTCGCACGTTGAGCCGTTTGACTTGGCTAATTTTGCTAAGCCTGGCTACTACTGGGGCTATGAGTCACCTCAGTTTGCGGCCTTGTTTGACAAAATCCAAAATTCACCACGCGTTGCAGACAGGGCAAAACTCTTAGGTGATGCCCAGCGAATGCTGGCCAACGACGCCGTTCATGCCTTTTTGTACCAACCTCAATGGGTGACGGTGGCCAACAAAAATCTTAAAGGTCTCTGGAAAGATATGCCCGTGTTTGTCAACGACGTCTCAGCCCTGTCCTGGTCCTGAAAGCGCCCAATAGATTGCACCCATGACCACCTCCACGCCTCTTCATGACTACAGCGCCACCGCGCTTTTAGAAGCCTACCGACGGCATGACCTGTCGCCGGTGGAGGTGATCAAATCCGTGCTCCAGCACATTGACCGATGGGAGCAAGACTTGTGCGCCAGCTACCTGCTGCGCCCCGAATTGGCGCTGCAGCAAGCCCGCGCATCAGAGGCACGTTGGCAACGCGGCGAACCTTGCGGCGCCCTAGACGGTGTACCTGTCACCATCAAAGAAAATATTGCCACGCAAGGCGATCCCATGCCACTGGGGACGCTCGGGACCGAGCCACTACGGGCTACTGCCCACGCGCCGCCAGCAGCCCGATTGAAAGAAGCTGGGGCCGTCATGGTTTGCAAAACCACGATGCCCGACTACGGCATGCTGTCCTCTGGGCTATCCAGCTTTCACCCTTTAGCCAAAAACCCCTGGGACCTCCAGAAAACACCTGGGGGATCCAGCGCCGGTGCTGCTGCAGCGGCTGCAGCGGGTTATGGCCCACTGCACATCGGCACCGACATTGGTGGTTCGCTGCGCTTGCCTGCTGGCTGGTGCGGTATTTATAGCCTCAAGCCCAGCTTGGGCCGCGTTCCCATTGATCCGCCTTACACCGGTCGCGCTGCGGGCCCCATGACACGCACGGTGGCCGACTCCGCCCTGATGATGCAAGTGCTTTCATTGCCTGATGAGCGAGACAGCATGAGTCTGCCTTTCCAGACCATCGCCTGGAACGAATATGACACGGGCACAGGCTTTCTAAGGGGTCTAAAAATTGGACTCATGATGGAAGCTGGTTGCGGTCTAGCCGTGGAGCCCGAAGTCAAAGCGGCCATCGAGCATGCGGCACGCTTGTTTGAGCAGGCCGGGGCGATCGTCGAACCCCTGGCGCCTTTTATGACCCAGACTATGCTTGACGGCATGGACCACACTTGGCGCATGCGCTCGCACATTGATTTAGCGGCCTTGACTCCAGCAAAGAAAGCCCTTGTTCTACCCTATATTCAACAATGGGCTGACAGTGCAGCTGGCATGACAGGCCCACAGGTATTTGCAGCTTACAGCCAGTTTCATGCGACGCGTCTGGCAGCGGTGCGCGCCTGCGAGCCGTTCGACTACGTGATTTCCCCCACGGCACCCATGCCCGCTTTTGCAGCCGAACTGCCCTCCCCCACCAACGACCCGCTTCGTCCACTAGAACATATCGGGTTTACGGTGCCTTACAACATGTCAGAGCAGCCCGCCGCTTCTATCAACTGTGGCTATACACGCGCTGGATTGCCCATCGGTTTACAGATTGCGGGCAAACGTTTTAACGACTTGGGGGTTTTGCAAGTATCCCGCGCCTTTGAGTTGCTGCGAGATCCACAACGTCCCTGGCCGCAACAGATCGCAAAGTCCTGAGCGGATGTTTATTCCTCAGATTGCTCTGAGGACTTGACGATCATCACTGGCACGCCAGCTGCGTGCAGCACTTCATTGGAAACCGAGCCCAACAAGGCGCTACGCAAGCCCGTGGTGCCGCTCGCCCCCATCACGACCATGTCACAGGAAAATCGCTCCAAAATATCGATCAAGGTATGCGCGGGGTCACCCTTGCCCACTTCACATTCGTAAGAAATATGAGCCCCTTTAAGCAAGGCCTCTGCTTTTTCCAGGAGGTGTGCGCCTGCAGCATCGCTAACCTGCTCAATCACTTGGGGGTCATGGGCTACCACCAACTCGTACAAGGTGGCAGGCTCTTGAACATTGGCCAGCACCACGCTGGATTTCAAACCCGAAAGTGACATTTGAATCACGAACCGGACCGCATCCAATGACACCGCTGAACCATCCACAGGCAGTAATATTTTCATATGTATTTTTCAGACTTTCATAAAAACCGAACCCCTCAAGCCTAGGTGACGATCCTCTTGCAAGTCTTGAGTTGAGTCAATAGACGCCTGCGTTTAGATAGATCGCAAGCCACCTACTTTTTCCATCAAGCGTAAATTCACCAAGGGATTAACGAACTTATCAACCTCGCCACCCAAGGTGGCAATTTCACGCACAAAAGTACTTGAAATAAATTGGTATTTGTCGCTAGGGGTTAAAAATACGGTTTCCACATCGGGCATCAAGCTGCGGTTCATACCGGCCAACTGAAACTCATAGTCAAAATCAGTCACGGCACGCAAGCCACGCACCATCGCCTTGCCTCCGCGAGCCACGACAAAGTCACGCATCAAACCGGAGAAGCTCTCCACCCTGACTTGTGGATAGGCCTTGACCGCTTCACGCACCATATCCATGCGCTCATCAAGTGAAAAAAGCGCTTTTTTATGATGACCTGCCGCCACAGCCACAATCACATGGCTAAACAACTGGGTTGCACGGCGCACCACATCTTCGTGGCCAAGTGTCATCGGATCAAAGGTGCCGGGGTAAACAGCAATTACGTCATGCGCCATGGTTTGCCTATGCGTCAGTAGTGAATTAAGAATGGGCACTTCGTTTAGAAAAGCACCCTTTTGCCGCATTATGCAGCGCGTGGCACAGCCATCAACCCAGGCGCTTTAATAGATGCGCATGGACGGCACCCGCCTTCAGGTGTCGATGTACTTTGAGACCCATAGGCTCCAGTTGCGCATCCGTCCACAAGGCTGGCGCCTCAAGGTACACAAAACCATCCAAAGCCACCGCCCGACCCGCAGCTTGAATGGCGGGCTCAAACAGCACGGAGTCAAACGGGGGATCAATAAACACCGCATCCATACTGGCGGGGTCTTGGTGCTTGAGTGCTGCCACGCCATCACCCCGAACGATTTGTGTTGCACTGGCTTGAAGCTGGGTTTGAATGCGCTTGAGCTGCGCCACCAAAGCTGAGTCTTGTTCGACCAGTGTCACCTCTTTAGCCCCTCGTGAGGCCGCTTCAAACCCGATGGCACCGGTGCCAGCAAACGCATCGATGCAGCGCCAGCCCGTCAAATCCTGGCCCAACCAGTTAAATAAAGTTTCGCGCACGCGGTCGGGGGTAGGACGCAGACCGGGTCGGTCAGCCACGGACAGTTTGGTTCGCTTCCATTGCCCACCAATAATGCGGACTTCATGCGCTAAGGGTGCAGAGTGCACCGGAACGCGGGGTTTGCGGGGGAGTTCAGATTTCTTT
>CANBUY010000117.1 GCA_947372745.1 Comamonadaceae bacterium
GATAAACCGTTTTAAATGATTCGAGTGCGGCAATGGCCAGTTCTTGTTCTTCGATCAGCGGTAGCAAAGCTTGACCCAGGCAGAAAAGATTCCAGTAGGCGATATTGGGCTGTTTGTTGAAGGCATAGCGGCCTTGGTGGTCTGAGTGATTGCAAATATGGCCGGGGCTGTAAGCGTCCAAAAACTGGAACGGGCCGTAGTCGATGGTGAGCCCCAAAATGCTCATGTTGTCTGTGTTCATCACCCCGTGGCAAAAGCCCACGGATTGCCACTGCGCCACCATCTGGGCGGTGCGCTCGCTGACCTGCTCCAAAAAGGCGGCATATGGATTGCCCGAGAATTTACCGCTCACGCGGCATGCCGGGTAAAAACGGTCAATGACGTAGTCGGCTAGTGCTTTGAGTTCTTCCAGCTGGTTGCGGTGAGAAAAGTGCTCAAAGTGGCCGAACCGCACGAAGCTGGGGGCGACACGCGTCACCACGGCGGCCGTCTCTGTGGTTTCGCGTCGAATGGGGGCGTCTGATCCCGTCACGCACAAGGCGCGTGAGCTTGCAATCTTCAGGCCCTGCATGGCTTCGCTGCACAAAAACTCCCGGATGCTGGAGCGCAGCACGGCGCGTCCGTCTCCCATGCGAGAGTAAGGCGTGGGGCCGGCGCCTTTGAGTTGCAACTCCAGTCCCTGGCTGGTTTCGCCCAGCAAAATAGCCCGACCATCCCCAAGTTGACCCGCCCATTGGCCAAATTGGTGGCCGCTGTAAACGCTGGCCAAAGGCTGCGTACCCGCCAGTCGGCGGTTGCCTGACAAGGCCTCGAGTAAATCCTGTGAAGTCAACCAATCTTCTGCCAGGCCGATCTCCCGTGCCACGGCGGGACTGGTGCCCACCCAATAAGGCGAGGGCAAGGGCTGCGGCAAGAGGTGGGTAAAAAAAGCAGCGCCCAGCTGCTTAAAGCTGTGATTCCATTGCAGACCGATGTCCAGTGGGACGGGTGTTTCTTGGGGCATATTCATGGTTTGATTGTCTCGCAGTGCCTGGTCACACAAAAGACAGAGGGTTATCCCTGTCTCAATATTTGGTTGTACGATGGCTTTTATATAAACACTTTTGGAGTTCTCACATGCTCGGGTTGATGCAAAGCCAACAGTTACTCATCTCATCTTTGATCGAATTTGCTGAACGCCACCACGGCGAAGGTGAAATTGTTTCTCGTCGTGTGGAGGGGGATATTCATCGTTACACCTACAAAGATCTGGGCGTTCGCTCTCGCCAGGTCGCCAATGCGCTGGATGGATTCAATCTGGGTTTTAGCGACCGTGTGGCCACCTTGGCCTGGAACGGCTACCGACATTTGGAGCTTTATTTCGGGGTCAGCGGCACGGGGCGGGTCTTACACACGCTGAACCCGCGCTTGCACCCCGACCAAATCACCTGGATTGCCAACCACGCAGAAGACACCGTGCTCTGCTTTGACATGAGCTTTTTGCCCATCGTTAAAGCCATTCACAGCCGATGCACCACCATCAAACATTTTGTTGCCTTGTGTGACGCTGACAAACTCCCCTTGGACAGCGGCATACCGGGTTTATTGAGCTACGAGGCTTGGATGGGCACACAGTCCAGCAGCTACAAGTGGCCAACTTTTGATGAGAATTCTGCCTCTAGTATGTGCTACACCAGTGGCACCACGGGCAATCCGAAGGCGGCTTTGTACAGCCACCGCTCCACCATGTTGCACGCCTTGGCGGGGGCCTTGCCCGATTCGCTGAGCATGAGTGCACGCGATTGCGTGTTGCCGGTGGTCCCCATGTTCCACGTCAACGCCTGGGGCCTGCCTTACTCAGCGGCCATGACGGGGGCCAAGTTGGTGTTCCCTGGCCCAGCGATGGACGGCAAGTCGATCTTTGATTTAATCGAAAACGAGAAAGTATCGTTTGCGGCCGGCGTTCCCACGGTTTGGCAAATGATGCTGAGCCACATGCAAGCGGGAGGGTTGAAGTTTTCAACTTTGAAGCGCACTGTGATTGGCGGCTCTGCCTGTCCTCCCGCCATGATCACAGCCTTCAATGACGACTATGGGGTTGAAGTGCTGCACGCTTGGGGTATGACCGAAATGTCACCCTTGGGCACGGTTTGTACCCTCAAAAACAAGCACCTGACCCAGACGTCTGAAGAAAAAATGAAGGTGCGCCTGAAGCAAGGACGCGGTATTTATGGCGTCGATATGAAAATTGTGGATGGCGAGGGCCTCGAGCTTCCATGGGATGGTCGTGCCTACGGCGATCTCTTAGTGAAGGGGCCGTGGATCATCAGCGCGTATTTCAAGGGCGAGGGCGGTTCACCGCTTGTGGACGGCTGGTTCCCCACGGGCGATGTGGCCACAATTGATGAAGACGGCTACATGCAAATCACCGACCGCAGCAAAGACGTCATCAAATCAGGCGGCGAGTGGATCAGCTCCATTGATGTTGAAAACATCGCTATGGCGCACCCCGCGGTCGCTATGGCGGCATGCATTGGCATGAAGCACCCGAAATGGGATGAGCGCCCCATCATTGCCGTGGTGAAGAAGCAAGGCGCCGAGGTCACCCGTGATGAGCTCATTGCCTTTTATGAGGGTAAAACAGCCAAGTGGCAAATTCCTGACGACGTGGTGTTTTTGGATGCTATTCCCTTGGGTGGCACAGGGAAAATGCAAAAGACAAAACTGCGTGAAATCCTGAAGGATTACCAACTGCCAGACGCCTGAAGTCAGGCCGTATCTGTCACATTCGTGATAGATTTTGGCGCGCTTACGGGCATTCCCTAAGGTGAAAACTAGGTAATGCTTGTAGGATGAAGTTTGAACATTCTTCTTAAGGATTTAGCGCATGAAATTCACTCTCAAACTGGTTGCTGCGGCGGCCTTGGTGTCATTGGCTAGCGGCGCTATGGCGCAAAAAGGCGAAGTCGTCAAAATGGTTCGCATTGACGCCCAAACGGGTCTCCTCGGCCCTGTCGGTGTGAATCAGCTTAAAAGCTACCAATTTTTTGCTGAAAAATACAGCGGCGCAGGCAACCCTGCCGGTGTGAAGTTTGAAGTGACCGGTATTGACAACAAGCTCAGCCCAACCGAGAGTTTGAATGCCTTGAAGTCGGCCATTGACCAAGGCGTGCGTTATATCGTGCAGGGCAATGGATCCTCTGTGGCGCTGGCTTTGTCTGATGCCATCACCAAACACAATGAGCGCAATCCTGGCAAAGAAGTGATTTACATCAACGACTCAGCTGTTGATCCCGACTTGACCAACAGCAAATGCAGCTACTGGCACTTCCGTTTTGATGCGGACACCTCCATGAAGATGGAAGCCATGTCGAGCTACATGAAAGACCAGAAGGACATCCAAAAGGTGTACATCCTGGGTCAAAACTATTCGCATGGCATGCAAGTGGCCAAGTACATGAAAGAGACCTTGGCGCGCAAGCGTCCTGATGTCCAAATTGTCGGTGAAGACCTGCACCCCATTGCCCAAGTGCGTGACTTCGCTCCCTATGTTGCCAAGATCAAGGCCTCCGGGGCTGACACGGTGGTCTCGGGTAACTGGGGTTCTGACTTGTCCTTGTTGGTTAAAGCCGCATATGAAGGTGGCTACACCGGCAAGTTTTACACCTACTACACCGGCGTCACGGGCACGCCTGCTGCGCTGGGCACCAAGGGCGAAGGCAAGGTTTACCAAATTGCCTACAGCCACTACAACATGGGTGGCCAGATGGACAAGTGGATGGGTGAGTTCAAGAAAAAATACGATGATGATTTCTACACGGCCTCAATTCTTCGTGTCTACGAAGTTTTAGGTGCGGCGATGGCCAAGGCCAAGTCCACGGATCCCGTCAAGGTTGCTGCGGCCATGGAAGGAATCAAGGTCAAAACCTTTAACGGTGAAGTGGAAATGCGCAAGTCTGACCACCAGTTGCAGCAGCCTTTGTACATGACCGTTTGGCAAAAAGCGGGGGGCAAGTACCCGTACAGCCCAGAGAACACCGGTATGACCTTGGTGCCAGTCCAAGAGTATCCCAACTATGTCTCCAGCACCCCCACCAGCTGCCAGATGAAGCGCCCAGGCTAATCGAATAAAGCCTTTGCCTGAGCCCGAACGGGTCAACCGTATCGGGCTTTTTTATTTTTAATGTGGTGCTTGCCAGGGAGGCTCAATGGAGTTTTTCATCATCTCAATGCTCAACGGCTTGAGCTACGGTCTGTTGTTGTTCATGTTGAGTTCGGGTTTGACGCTCATTTTCAGCATGATGGGCGTGCTCAATTTTGCACACGCCAGCTTTTACATGCTGGGCGCTTATGTGGGCTACAGCGTGTCAAAAGTTGTTGGCTTCTGGCCTGCGCTGGTGGTGGCTCCCCTGGTGGTGGGTTGCTTGGGTGCGCTTTTTGAGCGTCTATTTCTTCGCAGAGTGCATAAGTTTGGGCATGTGCCTGAACTCCTGATCACCTTTGGCCTGTCTTATGTCGTTCTTGAATTGGTGCAGCTCATCTGGGGTCGCATTGCCCTTGAGTTTCGCCCCCCTGAGCTCTTGCAAGGCCCGGCCTTTACTTTGATTAATCACTCGCTTGAAGGTTTGAGTGTGATGTGGGGCGCGGCGCCTACTTCGATGTGCACAGCCGCAGATGCCACCATCCGGTTGGTCTGCTCTCCCTTTCCGGCGACGCGTGGTTTCATGATGCTGATTGCCTTGGTCATGTTGGTGTCGGTCTGGCTGCTTTTAACGCGAACACGAATTGGCTTGGTCATTCAGGCAGCGCTGACCCATCCTGAAGCGGTGGAGTCTTTGGGCCACAACGTGCCAGCCGTCTTCATGATGGTGTTTGGTGCCGGTGCTGGTTTGGCCGGCTTGGCTGGCGTCATTGGCGGCAGCACATTTTTGACGGAACCCGCCATGGCCGCTACCGTAGGATCTGTTATTTTCGTGGTCGTGGTGGTAGGCGGTATGGGTTCCTTGTCAGGAGCTTTCCTGGCCTCGGTTCTGATTGGCGTCATTCAGACTTTTGCCGTGGCGTTTGATTATTCAGTCGGCACCTTGGTCACTCAACTCGGGCTCACTCTTTCTCCCGCCGTGATGGGCAATACCTTGATCAAACTCACCTTGTCACAAGTAGCCCCTATTCTTCCCTATCTCTTTTTGGTGCTCATTCTGATCTTCAGACCCAAGGGCTTGCTCGGAACACGAGGAGATTAAGCCATGATTAATTCTTACCATTTCAAACCTCACAACATCAGCCGGTGGATCATTTGGTCCAGCTTTGCCTTGTTGCTCGCGGTCGTGCCGCTGGTCTTTAACAGCAGCTTTTCCATCACTATTTTGTCCCAAATGGGCATTGCCATCATTGCTTGCCTGTCCTACAACATGCTGCTGGGTCAGGGCGGCATGCTTAGCTTTGGCCATGCGGTGTACACCGGGTTGGGCTCGTTTCTGGCTATTCACGCACTCAACAGCGTCAGTGGCGGCACATTGGCGATTCCCGTTTCTCTCGTGCCTATCGCCGGTGGTGTTGCTGGTTTGTGCTTTGCCGTTTTGTTTGGGTGGGTCACCACCCGCAAATCAGGCACTACCTTTGCGATGATCACCATGGGCGTGGGGGAGCTTATTTTTGCTATGTCGCTCATGATTCCTGAGTTCTTTGGGGGGGAGGGCGGCGTGTCGGGTAACCGGGTTACGGGCAAGGCTTTCCTCGGTATTACCTACGGCCCTCCTATCCAGGTTTACTACCTGATTGCTATCTACACCTTTGTAGCGGTTGCAGCCATGTTTGCCTTTACCCGCACGCCGCTGGGGCGCATGCTGAATGCGGTCCGCGACAACCCGGAGCGGGTTGAGTTTGTGGGTTACAACACCCAAAGAATTCGATACACCGCTTTCATTGTGGCGGGTTTTTTCGCTGGTATTTCAGGCGGCTTGGGTGCGCTTAATTTTGAGATCGTCACCGCCGAAGTGGTGGGCGCAGGTCGCTCTGGCGCTTACCTTTTATTTACATTTCTGGGTGGCGCCACCTTCTTTTTTGGCCCGATCATTGGCGCCATTTTGATGGTGCTGGCTTTTGTACTCTTGAGTGAGTTCACGCAAGCCTGGTTGCTTTACTTGGGGCTTATTTTCTTGTTCATGGTGATGTATGCACCAGGCGGTATTGCCAGTTTGATCATGATGAATTTGCGGGTGGCCTCCTTTGGCAAGATGCGTGGGCTTTGGGTCGGTTATCTGGCCCTGGGGTTCACGGCTCTGGTTGCCTTGGTAGGTGCAGCCGGCATGATTGAAATGGTCTATCACATGCAAATTAACGGTGCACAAGGTGGTGCCATGAAGTATTTGGGCGTTGCATTGAGTCCTGCCAATTTCAATAGCTGGTTTGGCTGTGTTTTTGTGATGCTGACGGGCGTGGGTTTGTTCGAGCTTTGCCGTCGTCAGTTTGCCCATGACTGGGGGCGGGTTCAGGAAGAAATTGAAAAAGAAATCAAACGCAGGGAGGCGCTATGACTTATGCCTTGGAACTTAAAGACTTGCGCAAGAGTTTTGGCAAGACCGAGATTATTCGTGGGATCAGCCTGGCTATTCCCAAAGGGGAGCGCGTGGGCATCATCGGGCCCAATGGGGCTGGCAAGTCCACCTTGTTTAATTTGATCAGCGGCCGTTTTGAACCAACCAGTGGTGACATTCTGCTCAATGGCCAAAGCCTGGTGGGCAAGAAGCCGTTTGAGATCAACCGCATGGGTTTGAGCCGGAGCTTTCAAATTACCAACATCTTCCCCAAGCTCAGCGTGTTTGAAAATCTGCGCTGTGGTGTCTTGTGGAGTTTGGGCTACAAGTACACCTTCTTCAAATTCCTGGCTGATTTGCACGACGCCAACGCACGCGCGGTGGAGTTGATGGAAATGGTCAACCTCGAGAAAAAGCGCGATGTGCTGGCCATGAACCTCACCTACGCCGAGCAGCGGGCGCTGGAGATTGGCATCACTATCGCAGGCGGCGCTGAAGTCATTTTGCTCGATGAGCCCACGGCGGGTATGAGCAAGTCCGAGACCAGCCGTTTTATTAACCTGATCAAGGAAGTCACCGTCGGCAAAACGCTCTTGACGGTTGAACACGACATGGGCGTCGTCTTTGGCTTGGCCGACAAAATTGCTGTGGTGGTCTATGGGGAATTACTCGCTTATGACGTGCCCGAGGCCGTGCGCGGCAACGACCGTGTCCAGGAAGCCTATTTAGGTTCGTCCGTGGCTGATTCACAAGCAGCAGAAGGGCACTAACCATGTTAAAAATTGAAAACTTGCAAGCCTATTACGGCAAGAGCCATGTGCTGCATGGTGTAGAGCTAAGCGTCGAGTCCGGTGAGATTGTTTCGCTGCTGGGGCGTAACGGCTCAGGCCGCTCCACCACCGCCAAGGCCATCATGGGCTTGGTCGATTGCAATGGCTCGGTGCGCTGGAAAGGTCAAGAGATCGTCGGTAAAAAAACCTTTGAAATCGCCCAATTGGGTCTGGGTTATGTGCCCGAAAGTCGCGATATTTTCCCGACCCTGACGGTTGAGCAAAACTTGATCCTCGGCCAGAAAAGCGCGCGAAAAACCGGACGCTGGTCGTTTGAAGACATGTTCACCATGTTTCCCCGGCTCAAAGAGCGTCGGCATACCTCAGCAGGCGTTTTGTCTGGCGGTGAGCAGCAAATGCTCACCTTGTGCCGTGCTTTGATGGGCGACCCTGATCTCATCATTATTGATGAGCCTACAGAAGGCCTGGCCCCCAAGATCGTCGAATTGGTGGCGCACTATCTCAAAGAACTCAAAAAACGGGGCATCTCCGTTTTGCTGATTGAGCAAAAGCTGACCATCGCCATGGAGATCTCGGATCGCTGTTTGGTGATGGGCCACGGTAGCATTGTTTTTTCAGGCACCCCCAACGACTTGCGCAATGACAAGCTGGTGCGTCGGGAGTGGCTGGAGGTTTAAGTCTTTTGTCCCACAAGGGACAAAAGTGGGTGAGGCCGGTCAACCCGGCTTCTATAATAAAAAAGTACGACCGTTCTATTTTTCATATCAAGGACTATAAGCATGACCGCTGACTACAAAGTGCAGGGCGATATCGCCGTGATTACCCTCAACAACCCACCGGTCAACGGTCTGGGTTTGGCCACCCGACTGGGTATCACCGATGGATTGGCCAAAGCCAATGCTGACAGCGCCGTGAAAGCGATTGTGCTTACAGGCGGCGGCAAGGCATTTTCAGGTGGTGCTGATATCAAGGAATTTGGAAGCCCCAAAGCCCTGCAAGAACCTAATTTGTTGAGTGTCATTCTTGCACTTGAAAACTCAAGCAAGCCGGTCGTGGCAGCAGTACACACGGTGTGCATGGGCGGCGGTCTGGAGTTGGCCTTGGGTTGTCATTACCGCATCGCGGCACCTGGTTGCAGCGTGGCGCTGCCTGAAGTCAAGCTGGGCTTGATTCCTGGCGCAGGTGGTACGCAGCGCTTGCCGCGCGTACTGGGTGTTGAGGCAGCGCTCAACATGATCGTCAGTGGCGAGCCTGTGCAAAGCGAAATGCTGGCCATGTTGCCCGGACAAAAGCTGTTCACCAAAATGGCTGCCTCCGCTGATTCTTTAATGGCCGAGGCGTTGGCCTACGCCGCAGAAGTGGCCGCTGTGCGCCCCCTGCCTTTGGTTCGTAATCTCCCCTGCAAGCACCCCTTGGGCGACGCGTACTTCCAGTTTGCCCGCAACATGGTCAAGGGCATGTCTAAAAACTACCCTGCACCTGCCAAGTGCGTGGACGCTGTGGAATCGGCCACCAAGAAGAAGTTTGATGACGGCATGGTCTTTGAGCGCGAAATCTTCATCAACCTGATGTGGACGCCTGAGTGCCGCGCCTTGCGCCATATTTTTGTGGCTAATCGTGCAGCATCAAAAATACCTGATGTGCCCTCAGATACAGCACAGCGAGCTATTAATTCAATAGCAGTCATTGGCGCCGGCACCATGGGTGGCGGCATTGCCATGAACTTCCTGAATGCTGGCGTACCCGTCAAAATGCTGGAAATGAAGCAGG
>CANBUY010000118.1 GCA_947372745.1 Comamonadaceae bacterium
GTCCATATCGTGCTCAATCAGCAAAACAGAAACATCAGCCGGCAAGGCCGCCACGGTTTGCAATAGCTCTTCGCGCTCACCTGCTGGCACCCCGGCCACCGGTTCGTCCAGCAACAAGACGCGTGGCTCGCAGGCCAGCGCAATGGCAATTTCTAGTAAACGGCGCTTGCCGTAAGCCAGCACGCGGGTTTCTTGTGCCATGACTGCCGTCAGGTGAAATTGCTCGAGCAATTGCTCGCAGCGCGCCGTCACCTGTTTGTTCGACCCCAAGGCTTGCCACCACTTGTTGCCCAAACCATGGTGCTGCGAGACCACCATGGCCAAAGTTTCCAGCGGCGTCAGGGTGTCAAACAGTTGGTTAATTTGAAAGGTACGAACCATCCCCAAGCGAACCCGCTGGTGCGGTGCAAGCTGGGAGATGTCTTGCCCTTCAAGAATAATTTGGCCAGAGGTGGGTTGCAGCACCCCGGTTAACAAATTGATGAGCGTGGTTTTGCCCGCCCCGTTGGGGCCAATCAGCGCATGACGGGCACCTTTTTTAAGGTCCAGTGTCACGTTATTGGTGGCGGTAATGCCTCCAAATTTCATGACCAAGCCCTTGGCTGACAGCACGGTATCGGTGGATGTTGTTGTAGTACTCATGTTTCACTCCTGCCTGCACGCCAAGTCCAGGGGCGAATCAGGCGCTCACGCCCCACCAGCACCAACACCACCAAAAACAGGCCAATCCAAAAGGTCCAATACTGCGGCGTAATGCTGGAAATAGCATCCTGCATGAGCTTGAACACAATAGCGCCCGCCACACCGCCGTACAACCAACCCACACCGCCGATAACAAGGACCAGCATGATGTCAGCCGAGCGGTGAAACTCAAACACGTCCAGAGAGGCAAACCCGGTGGTTTGCGCAAGCAATGCACCGGCTGCGCCTGCTAATGCCGCCGCCAAGGTGTAGACCACGACCAAGCGACTATTAACCGAAATACCAATCGCCATGGCTCGCAAGCGGTTGTCACGAATGGCTTTGAGCGTGGCGCCAAAGGGCGAGTTCACAAAACGACGGGCCATCACAAACACGAGCAACAAAATGGTGATGGAATAGCAAGCAGACGTGCGCCCGCTCAGGTCAAACTCAAATTGTCCTAGCAACGGCCCCATCACCACGCCTTGTAGTCCGTCGGCACCACCTGTCAGCCAGTCCATTTTGTTGGCTATTTCCATCAAGATCAGTCCAACGCCGAGGGTGACCATCAAACGCGTTAAATCAGTGCCGCGCAAAATAGTGGCGCTGCACAAAGCACCCAAGACGCCGGCGCTCAACACGCCCACGGCCAAGCCCAGCAGCGGGTCCGGCATGATGAATTTGGCAAACAGCGCCGCAGAGTAGGCGCCCATGCCAAAGAAGGCGGCGTGCCCCAGAGACACAATGCCGGTGTAGCCCAAAATCAAATCAAGGGAAAGGGCAAACAAGGCCACGATGGCAATCTCATTAATGATGAGGGCGTGGCTGGACAATACAAAAGGTGACGCCAACGCCAACGCCCAAAGAGGAAATTCCCAGAGTTTCCAGCGTCCGCTTTTCAACAAAAGGTTTTGTGTGGGACTCATGACTTGCCTCCTTGGCGAACAAACAGGCCTTGTGGGCGCCAGATCAGAATCATGATCATCAAGCTATAAACAATAAATCCGCCCATTTTCGGGATGTAGTACTTACCCGCCACGTCGGCGATGCCCAACAAAAGCGCGGCCAAGAGCGGCCCGGTGATGCTGGAGGTGCCTCCTACTGCGACCACAATCAAAAAGTAAATCATGAACTTGAGCGGGAAACTGGGGTCAAGCCCCAACACTTCAGCGCCCAACGCACCGCCCAAACCGGCCAGGCCGGAGCCCACCGCAAAGGTGCCCAGAAAAACCATATTGACGTTGATCCCCAATCCCGCTGCCACGCGCTGGTCATCCACCGAGGCGCGCAGACGGCTGCCAAAACGGGTTTTGGCCAGCACATATTGCAAAGCCACCGTGAGCGCCGCGCATACTGCAATGATGAACAAGCGGTAGTGCCCCATGCCCAGCATCCAGGCGCCCTCACCCAACTCGGTGCGGCCTTTGAGCCACTCGGGCAGCTGCACATTTTGCTGGCTCGAGCCAATGAAGTAATCTGCAGTAGCGACCGCCATGAAGGTCAGGCCGATGGAGAACAGCACTTGGTCCAGGTGAGGCTTGTGATAAAGAGGTCGGTAAAGCGTGCGCTCCAGAATGCCGCCCAACAAGGCTGAACCCAAGAAAGCAAGCGGCAGGCACAACAAAAACGGCACGCCTATTTTTTGCATCAGCAGCACCGTGATGTAGCCGCCCACCATGGCAAAGGCGCCGTGCGCAAGGTTGATGAAGTTCATCAATCCCATCGTCACCGCCAGGCCCACCGCCAAAATGAACAACAGCATGCCATAGGCGATGCCGTCGAAAAGAATAGTCAACATGTCAAAAATCCAAAAAAACTAAGCCCGTCAATGCAAGCCTCTTACCCCGACACTGCAAACCGTTAACTCCGTCACTGCGAGCGAAGCGCGGCAGTCCATCTTGCCGTGCAACCACAAAAAAACTTACAACGCGAAGATGGATTGCCGCGCTACGCTCGCAAAGACGAAGGGGAGAAATTGGCAGATTTTTACCGCTTACTTGTTTTTGCCGGGGTCTTTGACGTCTTTGATCAGGTCAAATTCCATGTTGTACAACTGGCCGTCTTTTCGCTCTACCTTGCGCAGATAGATGTTTTGCACCACGTCACGGGTTTGGGCGTCGATGAACATGGGGCCGCGTGGGCTCTCGAAAATCTGGCCTTTCATGGCGGCGAGCAAAGCATCGCCATCGCCCTTACCTTTGGTGGCTTTGAGCGCTTCGTAAATTACGCGCATGCCGTCATAACCGCCGACAGCCATGAAGTTAGGGCGCAAGCCCTTGTTGGCTTTGGTGAAAGCATCAACAAACTTCTTGTTCAAGGCAGAAGGGTGGGAGGCGGAGTAATGGTGCGATGTGACCACACCCAGAGCGCCGTCACCCATGTCGTTCAACTGGTCGTCATCGGTCACGTCGCCGGTACCAATGAGTTTGATTCCGGCTTTGTCCATGCCGCGCTCCAAAAACTGTTTCATCACCGCTGCGCCCGCACCAGAAGGCACAAAGACAAACAACGCATCGGGTTTCAGGTCACGCACTTTTTGCAAGAAAGGGGCAAAGTCAGGGTTGCGCATGGGCACACGCAAGGACTCGGTGATTTGGCCTCCATTGAAAATAAGGCGTTCTTTGAAGAACTTCTCAGCATCCAGACCAGGACCGTAATCGCTGACCAGAGTCACCACCTTTTTGAGGCCGTTTTTAGGCGCCCAATCGGCCAGAGCAACCGAAGCTTGGGGCAGCGTGAAGCTGGTGCGCACAATATAAGGGGAGGCTTGCGTGATGCTGCTGGTGGCCGCAGCCATCACCACCTGAGGGGTTTTGGACTGCGTGGCTATCGGTGCAGTAGCCAGCGCGGAGGGCGTGATGCCAAAGCCGGCCAACACATTGACTTTGTCGTTCACGACCAGTTCTTGGGCCAGTCGCTTGGTGACATCAGGGATGCTGGTGTCGTCTTTAAGGATGAGTTCAATTTTTCGTCCGGCCACGGTGTCGCCGTTTTGGGCCATGTAAAGGCGGGCTGCAGCTTCAATCTGGCGACCCGTGCTGGCTTGCTGGCCAGTCATCGGCAAGATCAACCCAATTTTAAAAGTGGGAGTTTCTGCTATTGAATGAGTAGCTGACAGAGCAACGGCTGCAATGCCTACGGCCTTAATAAATATGCGTTTTTTCATTGATGGTCTCCGATTTAAACAAAGGTTTCTTGGTGGCGAACTATGGATTCAATTGCTAACTATCGCAAGTGAGATTTCAGACTGGTTGTTATAGCAATATTCAATAACTGACTTTTAAAAAATCAGACATCTGGTCGGTAAGAAGAATCTAGCGTGACAGTGCCGATCACACGCGAAACACAGATACACAGGCGCTTATTCTCCTGCTTTTCGTGATCACTCAAAAAAACATCGCGATGGTCAATTTCCCCATCAATTGCCAGAATATCCATGGCGCAAAGGCCACATTCACCGCGCCGGCAGTTGGAGAGTGATTGAACGCCCGCCATCTCCAAAGCGTCCAGCAAAGTTTCTTCGGCTGCTACGCGGAGTTGGACGTTTTGCCTTGGAATATGGACCTCAAAAGCCTCTGGAGCGAAGCGGCCACTGGAACCAAAGGTTTCAAATCGCAAGTCAGCCGGTGGGCGAGCAGCCAAAGCCCACGCGCGCCGAGCAGCATCCAGCATGGGCGCAGGGCCACAGATGTAGAGTTGACCGCCGACAGGCAAGGAAGCTATGGCGGCCTCAAAGTCAATCACTTCTCCCTTTGCCGCGACGCAGGTTTTAAGGCGATCGCCTAGGCTTTGGGTGAGTAAGGTCGAAAAAGCCAATTCATCGTCCGTACGGGCTCCATGAAGTAATTGCACCTGTGCAGCGCGCTGGGCCAACGTTTGTGCCATCAGTACCAGCGGGGTAATGCCAATACCGCCGGCGATCAATAAATACGCAGGCGCAGACAAATCAAGGGTGAAATGGTTTTGAGGCGCAGTGATGCGCAAACGGTCGCCCACAATTAGGCGCCACATAGCGAGGGAGCCGCCCCGTCCGTCAGGCAAACATTTCACGGCAATTCGGTAGGTCAAACCATCGGGCTGGCCCACCAGAGAATACGAGCGCATTTGCGGTTTGCCATTAACCAAGACCTGAACCTGAAGGTGGCTACCAGGATCAAAAGCCTGTGCGCCTCCGACTGGCGCAAGCGTCAATTCACGCACGGTGGGCGTGACATCCTGAATGCTTTGAATGACCGCATCGGTCCATTCTGGGGTGTGTGTCATGGTGTAGGGTGGGAGTTAATTGCGTTTACGAATCAGCCGTACGCCGGGTACTTGATCCAGACTTTGGCTTTGCATCGCCTCACGCAGGTTGCGCTGTGCCATGCGGGAGTGTTCGCGCATGAGGGCCTCAGCCCGCGAGCCTTCACGCCGCTCAATGGCATCAAGCACCTGCCAATGTTGGTCTTGCGCCACGATGAGCATGTCGCGCGCCTTGGGTGAGTTGGCTTGCGCGACGACAAACCCAGAAGGAGAAGCAAAAGGCAGGCTGGAGACGCGCTCCAGTTCTTTGCCAATCACTGCGCTGCCCGCCATTTCGCTCAAAAGCACATGAAAGCGGGCGTTTAAGGTGACGTATTGCGAAAAAGCGGCATCATCAAGCGCCGGTTGTGTCAGTACACCGTCAATAGCACGCAAGCATTCCCTGGCTTCGTTCAACACCACGGGCGGTGCGCCGCGTTCAGCCGACAGGCGAGCTGACAAGCCCTCCAAGGTACCGCGCAGCTCAATCGCCTCTGAAATATCAAGCTCGGAAAAGGTCTTGATGGAATAGCCGCCATTGGGCAAGGCATCAAGCAAACCTTCTTGCTCCAAACGCATCAACGCAGCGCGAATGGGCGTACGAGAGAAGCCCAGCTTGTCAACAATCGACAACTCAGCAATCCGCGCACCCGGGGCCAACTCCCCGGCCAGTATCATTTCGCGCAACTTCAAGAGTGCTTGCACCTGCACACTGGCTTGTGAATTTCTGGCTGATGAATTTAAGTCATTTAGCCCTTCAGCGCTCTCTAGGCTAGCATAATCAGCTATAGAAATAGGAGTGGTTGCCATCGAGATTCAACCCAACACCGCGATGGGGATCGTTCGTATTTCTCGCGCGATCAAACCATCATTCAAGCGGCGTGCCCACATGGAACCGGCATCGATACTAAGGTTGTAAAAAGCATGGTCGGGACGCTCATCCATGGCCACTTGCTGGGCTTCGAGCACGACTTCGTCTTCCCGGAAGATGCCCGCCACGCCTTCACGCAATTTATGGGTCAACGCCTGCTCACTCAGGCAGTAATTTCGGGCAAAAGCCCAAAAATACAAACATGTACCGTCAGTTTCAGGGGTGATGGTGTTGAGCACAAACCCGTTAACGCCACGGCTGCGGTCACTCAAACGGGCATCCCCTGTGTTGCCGCCCGGGGGAATGGCGCCAGTTCCCGCCTCGGCGACTCCGACATCAATGGTGACGGTGCAAGGCGCCTCAAATTTAATGATTTGCCAGCGATCCACCGGCCCCTCGTAGCCCAAAGCGTGCTTAATCTGCCCCGCCCAAAAAGGCGGTGCCTCGATGTTGTCCATCCAGCGGGTCACGGTGGCGGTACGGTCGCCATAAGTGGCGACAAACGGCGCTTCGGCTACGGCCTGCTGGCCGATGCTGGAGCCATGAACAAACGTTTCGTGGGTGAGATCCATCAAGTTGTCGACCACCAGACGGTAGTCGCATTTAACCCGAATCATTTTTCCGTCACCGGCCCATTGGGTGTCGTCGTTCCAATGTAGATCGGGCACCAAAGCCGGGTCGGCTTTGGCCGGGTCGCCCGGCCAGATCCAGACAAAACGGTGCTTTTCAATCGCAGGGTAACTGCGAACGCAAGCCGAAGGGTTGATGGTTTCCTGACTCGGCATATGGGTGCAACGGCCTTGGGCGTTGTAAACCAGACCGTGGTAGCCGCAGGTGAGTTGATCGCCATCTAGGTGTCCGAGCGAGAGCGGCATGAGTCGGTGCCAGCAAGCGTCTTCGAGCACGGCCACGGTGCCGTCCAACTTGCGGTAAAGCACCAGTTTTTGCTTGCAAACCGTGCGCGCCAGCAAACTGCGACCGACCTCTACGTCGTAGGCAGCGGCGTACCAGGCATCAAGCGGAAAGGTGGACTTTTGACTTTTCATGGAGTCGTAATGTATACATAAAATTGAAATTAGGCCAGATTAAATCTATTTCAGATTAAATTTCAAGGTTAATGTATTCAATGAGGGCTATAAAACTTGTTTTAAGATGGCGGCTAAGCCATCAAAACCAAGGAGATTTCGAATGACCCACCCCAGCGTTCAGCTGCCCACCCACTACGACCATGTCGGCAGCTTTTTGCGCCCCAAATACCTGCTTGATGCACGCGCGCAACTTGCAAAGGGCGAGATCACGCCCGAGCAATTGCGCTTGGTTGAAGACAAAGCCATCACCGAGATTGTGAAGTTTCAGGAAGATGTGGGTCTTAAGAGCATCACCGATGGCGAGTTCCGTCGCACCTACTTTCACATCGATTTTCTAGAGCAAATTGGCGGCGTGAAAACCGACATTCCAGTCACCATCATTCGCCCGGACGGCACGCAAGAACTGGCCCCGCCCGTGATGCGCGTGATTGACAAGGTGCGCCATGTCAAAGACATTCAATTGGCAGATTTTCAGTACCTGAAAAGCCAGGTGAGCGCCGGCAACACGCCCAAGGTCACCATCCCCTCCCCCACCATGTTGCATTTTCGGGGTGGGCGTGCGGGCATCAGCAAGCAGCATTACCCGGAGCTTGACCCCGAGTTTTACCAGGACGTGGCCAATGCCTATGGCGATGAGTTGCGCAGTCTGGCGGCGGCCGGTTGCACCTATGTACAGATGGACGACACCAATCTGGCTTATTTGTGCGATGAAAAAATGCGCGAAGCCGCGCGCCAGCGTGGTGATGAGCCCAACGAATTAGCCCACCGTTACGCCAAATTCATCAACTTGGTGGTCGCCCAAAAACCACCGGGCATGTTGCTCGCCATGCACCTGTGCCGAGGCAACTTCAAAAGCACCCACGCGGCCAGTGGCAATTACGAGCCCGTCGCCGAAGCCCTGCTCAGCGAGATGAATTTGGATGCCTACTTCATGGAGTACGACGATGACCGCAGCGGTGACTTCAAACCCTTGCGCTACTTACCTAAAGGTAAAACCGTGGTTTTAGGCTTGGTAACTACAAAATTTGGCGCCATGGAGTCCAAGGACGACCTGAAACGCCGCATTGAAGAAGCCGCCCGCTATGCACCGCTAGATCAGCTCGCGCTGTCTCCCCAGTGCGGTTTTAGCAGCACGGTGCATGGCAATGACATCGCCGTTGAAGCCCAACGTGCCAAACTACGTTTAGTGATCGAAACGGCACAAGAGGTTTGGGGCGGCTAAGCGACTACGTTAAACACGCGTTTGCAGCAAGCGCCCTGACAAGGGCGCGCTCACCAAGGTGTCGATGGGCAAAGACTGTCTGTCCGTCGTGATGAACAGGGTTAGCCCATCTGAGCCCCCGAGAGCCACGTCAGTCGGGCTTGACACAGGCAGGCCGATGACGCGGTCAACGCTGCCATCGGCAGCAAGACGCATCACGCTCCAGCCATCGGTCAAGGCCAGCCAAACGCCGCCTTGCTTGTCCACAGTCAGGCCGCCCAGTTGGCCTGAGCCTCTGGGAATCGTTGCCAGACGACGAACCACTGAACTGCCCAGCTCGAAACGCAACACGGCGCCACTGGCCGCTGATGTGGCCATCAAATAGGCCCCATCAGGTTGCCATGCCAAGGCGGATAAAACCTCAGGCGTTTGCCATTTAATATCGAAGCGCCCTGCGGTGCGACCCGTCACATTCAGCGTGCCGATCGACGTGCCGCCAGTCTCCGCGTCTGCTACTGCTGCCCAAACGGTTTGATCTGATTTGGGCGCGACGGTCAGCGCGCACAAGGGCAACTCAGGCCAATCCTGGCAAGGGGTGATGGCGCCGTTTAGGTCAAGCCATGCCCAACCTTGCGAGTGCGCCACCAACAAGCGTCCACGGTACAAGGCCAAGCCTTGAATGGGGGAATCAATCGTGGCTAAGGGATCGGTACCTTGCCCAAATTGGCGCACAGCAGGGGCCAGTGTGTCAGCCCAAAATAGTTGACCCGTTGTGGAACACCAAACGGGAAAATTACCGTTAAATGACCACGCGCCTTCAACAGCCTCAACACGGTCAGGCGCATTAGTAGTCAATGATTCCGAAGGTTTTCTACTGGCGAGTTGTGCACCGATTCGTCGCGCTGCTTCAATAAGCTCTGGCCCGAGCAGCTCCAGTCGTTGAC
>CANBUY010000119.1 GCA_947372745.1 Comamonadaceae bacterium
CATACTGGTGACGTAGTCACTGAGCGTCTGCGACATCGTGGTGGTCGCTTCAAGCTGTGAAAACTGAGCAAGTTGCGCCACAAAGGCTTCGTTTTTCACCGGGTCCAAAGGATCCTGATTTTTAAGCTGGGTGGTGAAGAGCGTTAGGAAGTCTTTTTGCCCCATGCCTGCACTGCCTGACTTTGCAGTCAGGGCAGCAGCAGCAGCATCTGCCGTGGTTTTGATGCCGGTGGGAACAGCCTTTGTCCATGCCGTATTGACAGCGGCATTGGAGGAGAGGAGGTCAATAGAGGACATATTATTTCCTGGTCAGTTCAGTTAGCTTTTAATGATGTCAAGCGTGCGCATCATTAGCTGCCTAGCGGTGTTGATTACTTCAACGTTATTTTGGTAAGAGCGTGCTGCAGCCATCATTTCCACCATCTCGGTCATTTCATTGACGTTCGAAAGATAAACGTAGCCATCTTTATCAGCTGCAGGGTTACCAGGGTCTGACATGCGCGTAATGGGTGCAGGATCATCTATCAGGCTATCAATCTTGACACCGCCCGTGTTGTCCGCAGGCTTCGTGCCCATTTGCATATCAAGAATGGTTCTAAACACTGCGCGCTTGCCGCGAAATGCATCCTTTTCGGTACCCGCCACAGAACCGGCGTTGGCCAAATTGGAGGCAGTGGCATTCATGCGGGTGGTTTGTGCATTGAGTGCCGAGCCAGCAATACCAAAGATGTTATCGAGTGCCATGTTGATTAATCTCCGCGTAAGGCCTTGCGAATACCACTGATGCGGTTTTCAAGGATGCTTAAAGTGGCTTGGTAGTCAGCTGCTGACTGACCATACTTGGCCTGCTCGACGGCCAACTCAACCGTGTTTCCGTCAAAGGCCACGTTGAATGGAACCCGGTACATGAGTCCATTTTTTGATTCTGTTTGATCAGTTGGCATGTGGTTGGAATGGGTAGTCTGCAAGGCGCCAACCTGTGCATCCTTCAGTACGCTTCTGAAGTCAATATCCTGTGCTTTGAACTGTGGCGTATCTGCGTTGGCAATGTTACGGGCAAGCACTTCCATGCGCTGGCTTCGCATTCCCAAGGCCTGCTCATGCACACCAAAAGCGCGATCAATCATGTTCATGCGTTCGTCCTCTGCCCATTAATAACTATTGCCGGTTTGCCGACACCCAGCTCCATCCATAAGAGCTTCGAGGTGTATCTTGCAAATCGCGTGCCATGTTTTTTTGCCGCTTTGTATGACACTATTGCCACTGGCGTCATTCATCGAGGACTGAGCAGAGCGGCAAAAGATTGCCGCTCTGCTCAGTCCTCGGTGGACGTTTAAATAAGTAATGGTTGACAGCATTTGGGATGCCTTCAAAATTAGTTTTGAATGGTGTCGCTGTATTTAGACGCGCGCATGGCCTGCAGTCTGGGTGACGGCGCCAACATTTGACCCAGTCTTTCAGTTGCATTTTTAAGTAGTCCTTGGCGAATAGACTGGCGCGTCATCTGTGCACCCGTGTCTCGCCCTTCATAAAGGTAGCTTGACTGAATGCCAGGAATTTTTAAAGCGGCAGTGGGTTGGGTTTCACTGCGGGAAGCGGGGTTAAGAACTGAAAGATAGAGGTCCTCAAGTCCGGCCGGCCCTTTGTTTTTAAGACCAACATCCTCAAAGTATTTATCAACGAGACCTAGCTGCTTGTGAACACTTAAATCCAATATGGCCCGGGGGTTGGCGGCATACCCTGCAGAGGCAGCACCCCGGGCAGGACCATCGCAAAATTGAATAATGCCGTGGCATCGCTGGTTGCTGGCGCGAGGGTTCATGCCATCGCTTTCCATCAGGGTCATGCGGGCAAAGTCATCCGGCTTGAATTTATGGGTACTGGCGAGTTCCAAAATTTTGTCGTACACCGCATTTTTTTCCAGCGCGGGAATAAACCCCTTGGTGACTGCTCGCTCTAGAGTCTTCTCCAGCACAGGGTGGGAAGGCTTGGCGATAACGGGGGCTTGCATTACCGAGGCTACGGCAGTGGTGGGTGCCGTCGCTGTTGATTTGGCCTCTACGCGCAAAGCAACCGATGCCGTTGCAGCCTGTGTTTGGAGCGCCTGGGCGTTGAAGCTTATTTTTTGCCCTGGAAATATCCAGTTTGGATTTTGAATTCGATTCTCGTGGGCAACTTGCTGGGCCAGCCGCATCTCTTGACCTGGCTTGACAACGATTCCTTGGGCAGCGGCCTGCTCCTTAACAAGCCCTATCAAAGTGTCTCCACTTTTAATGGTGACTAAGGCGTCAGAACCAACGCCGCCAGATTGCCGAACTTGATTCAATGCCTGAGCAAAAGCTCTAGGGACTGCCGACTTCCCGACCCCAGATGCCACATTGACGCCAGGCCTTGCTACAGCTTCAAGCCGCTTAGGGGGGAGCGAATGGTCATTTATTAACATAATTGACTCGGGTTAGTTCTGGTTTCAAGGCATCACAAGGCTTGGCAATCTGATGGCATTGTTCTTGCGCACAGGTTTTTATTGGCAGGAACAAGTGTCAAAATATCAACACTTACCAAGTTATATGCAAATGCTGTGCCAAACAACCAAGGTGACCACGCCTTTCAAACGCTTTAAAACCTTCGCCTTAGGTTGGTTGATGAGCGCACTCGTTTTCCTGGGTTGCTCCTATGCTTACTCCGAGACACTGACACCTCAAATGCAAATGCAAGCCCAGGTGTCCCAGTGGGTCAAACAAACACAACAGCTTTCTGATGGTCAGTTCAGCTTTGCACCCATGGATGCACGGTTAAAAGTGCAGGCTTGTGACCGCCCCTTGGAGATGGATCTACCTTTTGCGTCCAAAGAAACTGTTCGGGTTCGGTGTCAAACCGAAAAACCATGGCAGCTTTACATCAGGTTGATACTTACAAACAGTTCAACTGTGACGCCCGTAGCCAATCCATCAGACGCCAAAGAGATCGGCCGCAAGCAAGTGGTGGTTGGCAAATGGTTGTTGCGTCGTGGGACCTTATTAACTGCAGATATGCTTTCTGAAATGGAATATTCGGCGCAAGGGCTTGATCCTCAGGCTGTGTCATCCATCCGAGATCTTGAAAATGCTGAAATCATCCGCGATATGCCTGCGGGCACCCCCCTGCGAAGCCATGATGTACGACGTGCTGTTTTAGTGAAACAAGGACAATCTGTGCTGCTGACAGTGACTCAGGGCAATGGATTTTCCATCACAGCCAGGGTTGATGCGCTGCAAGATGGCAAAATGGGAGAGCAAATACGGCTGAAAAACCCTGAATCTGGGCGCATCTTGTCAGGGATAGTGACCGGCCCCAATGCGGCAAAAGGTATTTGAACTATTTATTCAGCCAGGCCTAAAGTTTTAAACCGACCGCCCGATACTAATGATGATTACTATTAAAAGTGTTCTGTAGCATCAGAAAGAGAGTCCATCATGACCAATCCCATTTCCCAATACGGACGTATGGCCCAGCCAGAAGGCTTTTCTCGTTCAACAGCGGCCAAGGCAGATAAAAAAACTGGCTCAGCGTCTTCAACTGATGCCGTAAGCGAATCAGCCACGCCTGTGGCACCTCAAATTGCGCCGCAAGAATTGCATGAGGGCAATATTTTGACCCTGAGTAATGTTTCTCAGCGTGTAAAAGATGAGCCCGATTTTGATCGCGCCAAGGTTGAAGCGATTAAACAGGCCATTCATAACGGGCAATATCCACTTAATCCCCGGCGTATCGCCGAAAGCTTTGTTGCCATTGAGCAGATGATTCGTGACTAATTCGCCAGACTTTTCATCCAACGTAGCCAGAGCACATGAACTGGCTATTCAACTGGCTCAAATTCTTGAGCTTGAGTTTCAAGCACTTCGCAAGCAGGAACTTGATCATTTTGAGCAATTGCAACCTCTTAAAACAGAGATGCTCAGCGAAATCACCAGCCTGGCCCCACCTGCCACCCTATTGCAAAACGAGCAGGAATGGCAAGACTTCAGAGCAAATATGCTCATTTGTCGAGATCTACACCGCAGAAATGAAGTTTTGATTGAGCGAAAGCTTGAATCGATAAGAGGAACTTTGCAAAGCCTGCGTGTGGAAGAAGTAACAAGCCCTGTCGAAGTTTATGACCGGCTTGGACAAATTGCGAGGTTTTCTCGCGCTCAGGGCTACAACGACGCCTGATCGTTGCTCTCTTTTTCATCGCCCGGGCGCATCCCCTTGAGCCAATAGACCCACGAAAGTATGACGGACACAGCGGTGTAGAGTTCTGGTGGTATTTCCTGATCCACGTTAAGCCGGCTCAACAACGCCAGAAGCTGAGGGTCTTCGGTGACATAAACACCTTGGCGGCGTGCCTCCGCCAACATACTCTCAGCCAATTCAGCCTGACCTTTGGCTGTAACCATAGGGACTTGGTTCATGCCATATTCAAGTGCAATGGCTTGGCGTTGCCTGTTCATGCTCGCATATCCAAAATATGCCCGCTTCCGGTTGGCGCGTGCTCTGGGAGCTTGAAGGGGCGCTCACCATGTATGGCTTGGAAAGACCGCATGACCAAACCGGCTTTCCCCAATTCTTGTCCAAGCAAGCCAGAAAGTTCACGCGCCTGCTCCACAACACCTTCACGAAGGGCCCACATCACGAGCTCCACATCGGTCTTTCCGAGAAGGTTGGTTTTTAGCCATAACTCACCATATTCTTGACTTTGCGAATGGACATTGACCGTCAATAGCTGATTTTGCTCAGACGCTCCGGGTTGACGCTCAAAGGAAATTTCCAAAGGCTCAGCATCTCTTAAAGGTAAAACGATACTGAACATCATCTCACCTTGGGATTGTGCTTGGGCTGCATGCACTTGGGCAGACTCAAGCTCATCCATCACACTTTTTAACTGATCCTGCGAAATGGGATTCTTTTCAATGCCGGCTTGATCTTGTGACATCTCCAATAGCAATCCGTGTAATAGCTGCTTGGGATCTTTGGAGATCGGTGTTTTCCCTTTGGCAATATTGGATTCTGCGCCCATGGCACCGATCAGGGCCTGTCTTATAACATCTGGTGTTATAGCCGTCTTGGAGACTTGTATAGCGCGCCATAGGGCCTGTAAGTCAGGGCGGGGGATATTTGTGAGCAACGCATCCATCACGCCAGGTCGAAAAAGTGAAAGTGTGTCAGGCGCACCAGGCGGTTTAAAAAATAAACTATCGACACGGGATAGCGTGGGCTTAGGCGCTTGCATTGCCTGCGCAAGTGAGGGCAATGGCGTGACAACAGGTATTGGATGAAGCGTTAAAGAGCCATTTGGATGGACTTCAACTCGAAATTCTAGTTTCTGGCCTGCCTGCCATTCTTGCTTGGGAGACACGTCTAAAAATCTACCCCGCAATAAAAGACCGAGTTGCTCACCGCGAACCTGTACGGTCGTCTGAATGATCTGACCGTCTCTTAAACCAAAATTGCGAGCAATAGGTGCCTCGACCAAAGGCGGTGACAACCGCCCTTCAGTGAAAATGGGACTGACCCGACCGACTATCAGTCCAATGTCTGAACCTGTAATCAAGGATAACGGACCCAGTGCCTACGCTCTTCAAAGCTGTCAGACAGGTAGCCGCTCACTTTTTTCATGCCCGCAGGATCTTGGGGCGCTGACACCAATTTGGAGGAAAGCAATTTGGGTGCGTCGGGAATTTGCAAGACCACCCCTTTGCGCATTTGACTTTTACTCCCCGAAGGAAATGCCTGCGGATTGAGCTCCATAAAGGCTTGCCTAAGCAGCTCAATCTTCAAGGGGCTATCAGCCATGGTTTTCTGAATAATTCGGTCCAGTTTGTCCCCCGCCTTGGTGGTGTAGGTTCGAAGGAGTTTGGGTACGGCCAAATCGGCCGATGCAGGAGCACTTTCCGCTTTGGCGATTAACGGCATAAGCGCTACAGTCACGAATAGTGACGAAGTAAGCATCGTCAGTACGAGCTGAATATTGCGTCGAAAGGTAAGTAATTCCATGCGAATTTTCCTTTGTTTTTCCCAGATGAAATGGGGATTACTGTCAACGATTAAGTTCAGTGGGCCATGCTCGCCAACCCAGTTGAACTGTTTGCTTGACGCCCACAGAGACTTGCAATTGGGCGTGGTTCTCCCGTACCGTCAAAACTTTGGCGATAACACTTTCAGAAATCATGCCGGGCTCAAGAATTTTTTTAATAAAATTTTTCCCGTTTGCCAGTAGCAACTCATCCCCAACGCGTAAGCCAACCAAGCTACCAGCATTAATGCGAAGGGTATCAGAATTTGTCAAAATAACTTCAGGAATGACAGGCTCACAAGCGAGCAGTTTTTGCACCTCGGCTGACCAGTTCTTTACTTGCTCCAACAACAGACGCTGAGATTCCATCGTCGGAACGGGGGCAGACCAATTTTGCATCTCAACGCCCCAATCGAGATCAGCACTGGCCTCAAATGTAGGGCTCTGTTGGTTTCGAGCCGTCAAACTGAAATGCAACTGGATCTTGGGTTCAGCAGGAAGAATAGAAGTCACGTTTCGAGCTGCCGGATTGAAAACAGCTGATGAAATGAACGATGGCCGCTTAGATAATTGCCGCATAGTTAAGTTAACCCGCCAAGGCATTTCATCTGCACTTGACCCTAACAATGCTTTTTCATACGCACTACGCCCAACGGCGGCACTGAGACGCTGCTTCCAGAGCACATTGCCTGTTGCTTTTCTCGTCCATTGCTGAGCCAATAAACCAGTAGTCACTCGAAGTGCCGACATTTCATCAACACCCCAGTCCTCACCTGGATCAATGTCAAACCCAATAAGGTGTTTTAGGCCATTGTCGTTGTCGGAGGCAAAGCAAGTAGTTGCAGCTTGTGGACTAGCTTGCACGGTTTTAACGGCGGATTCAGGCTGCCAACGCATATCAGCGGTTGGCTGGTCACGGTTGTCGCGTCCATAAGAAAGAATTTTTACGCCACGAACCAGCATCCCGGTTCGAAATGAACTGCTTTCTTGCAGTGCACCGTTGGCATCTATCCAGACTGTGGACTGTACCTTGGTAGGCCCCTCGATGGCTGCCTGAACAAAGCCTTGCCTAATGGCTGCTAATTTCTCATCCAGTGACAGTGGTGACTGAGCCCTGGCAAAGTTTGGCATGAACATAAATACTGACCACGCAACGCAGATAATTACCCCGCGTACTGCTCCTGAACTGCGGATACTCATTTTATTCACCAATGACTAATTGGTTTTATCGAGCCTTGGCGACCAATTGCCCCAAATAGAGCGCCCTCATATCCTGAACAACGGCCCTATCCAAGGTTAAAGTGGTTTCATAGGTATCGTCGCCAGCAGGGTTTATGCTAACCAGTGTTGCGCCATAAATAACGCCCTCAACCCGACTACGAAAGGTGTCATTTTGAACCATCATGTCGGCAACGGTCGCACTAGCATCCAAGTGAAGTCCGTAAACCTGCTCAGTCAATGAGCGGTAGGCATCAAGTTTTGAGGCACGAATAGCCATCAAGCGCTGTTGAGCTGGATTTCGGTGACTCTGAACACTGATGACAGCATAACCAGTCGCCGTCAAGGTATCCCTTTTTTCGACCATGGGGGAAATTAAGGCGGTCGTATCTGGTGTTGAACGCAAAACGCCCCCGCTTTGGCAACCAGCGAGACTACCCAATGCCAAGCTAAGTGCAATGTTTAAAAGTTGTTTCATCTGTGTTCCTTGACATTAACGTGTCTATTTCAGTACTACTTGAATCGGCACCAGTCAACGAAGCTTGAATGCCCATCGAAAAAAATCAATGGGAACTTCTTAAGTCAAATACTCACTAGAGGTTTAAATTCACTATTGATTGTTATTGCTGGAGCTTGTCCCTGCATCGCAGACAAGCGATACCACTTGACGGCCTCCGGATAATTACGATCTGCACCCTCAGCATTGGCATACATAAAGCCGACATTAAACTGAGCCATGGCATCACCATTTTCTGCTGCCAGCAAATACCATTTCAAGGCTTGCGAATAATCTTGCTCAACGCCTTGACCGTTTGCGTACAGAACACCCAAGTTGTACTGAGCAAGTGTTTCGCCTTGAACCGCAGCCAATTGAAGCCATTTGGCAGAGGATTCGAAATTTCCGGGTGTTCCCTCCCCTGTGGCGCACATGAGTCCAAGGTTCAACTGCGCTTGAGCATGCCCTTGCTCAGCAGCCAAATGATAATTATTGACGACTTGGGCATAATCCTGAACAACACCTCTGCCCTTTGCGAACATCGCACCCAAGCTATAGAGTGAATCAACTGAACCCTGAGCTGCGCTTAATTTAAACCACTTAAAGGCTTCGGCTTCATCCTGAGCAACATAATTGCCGTGTGCATAAGATACCGCGAGGTTGTATTGGGCAACAGCATCGCCTAGATTTGCAGCTGCTTCATAGGCTTGAATGATATCGGCATGATTTTCTTGTGCACTGGGCTCAGAGGCTGTCAATGCAATCAGATTGGATTGTGACGAAGCATCGCCTTGGGCTGCAGCCAATCGATACCATTTGACTGCCTCGTCAACGTTTTTTGTCACGCCTTCACCATTGGCATAGAGAACACCTAAATTATGCTGAGCGTGCGCATCACCTTGGGCTGCAGACGCTTCAAACCAATAAATCGCTTGAGCGAAGTCCCTGGACAAAAAATCGCCTTGGCTGCACATGACCCCCAAGGCGTACTGCGATGCAGAATCGCCCGCTTGTGCGCACAATAAATGCCACTTGAAGGCCTCTGCTTCATTTATTTCAACACCTTGTCCAGATGCGTACATATGAGCAAGATTTTTTTGTGCAGCAAGATCACCATGATTTGCTGCCAACAAATACCACCGAAGCGAGGCCTCA
>CANBUY010000120.1 GCA_947372745.1 Comamonadaceae bacterium
ACTTTTTACTGTCGCGCAAGAGCCCGATTTCGGCGTTTAATTTCAGGCGGGCCTCTTCAAGGGTCTTTTCTGGCTGACTTTTAATGAGTTTGCGCGCCTCTTCAAGCTTGCCTTGGCGGGCTAACAGGGCTGCCCGTCGGAGTTGGGCATTGAGCTGTTCACCAGGGGCGTCAATGCGTTTAAGCCAATTGTCAGCTTCAACGTAGTCTTTGCGTTGCTCGGCAATTTGGGCCAGCGACGAATAGGCTTGAACCAAGCCCCGGTTGGTTTCAGCACGCGTGGAGCCTGTTTTTTTTGGTATCGCCAGTTCTACGTAACGCTTGAGCGAGTTCTCGGAAAGTGCCAGTCTTCCGTCTTGCAACTCCAGAGCCCCTTTGATGAGCCAGGCCTCAGCGTAGTCAGATTTCTCGGTCGTGACCGCCTGTAATTGAGCCCCAGCCTCAGCCAATCGTTGGTTTTCGATCAAGGCGCGTGCATAGTCCATTCGCACGGCGGGAAGTGGCTTGCCTTCCAGGTATTTTTTAACGATGGCTTCAGCCTGTGGCGTTTTGGGGCTCATCAGGGAGATGGCCAATAACGCGGGATGCTCTGACTTGATATCTGAAGCCTGCGCTTTGCTTGCAGCTTCCAGCGCACCTACCCCGTCACCGGCCTCCAGACGCGAACGCCCGATAACTGTCCAGGCTGAAGCGGCTAAACCAGGCGTACTCAAGTAATCGTTCAACGCTAATTCCAAGGCAACTACAGCGGCTTTCTTGTCGCTGGCCCGCGCAAAATAGCGCGGTAGTCCCAGTATTTCTGCGCCCCGGTCTTTGACGTCAACGTTGGTGATTTCTCTTTTTAGGGGTTCGACCACCTCTGACAGGCGATTTAAACCTATCAATATCTGCAAGACATATCGGTTGGCTTCTTTTGAGGCAGGTACAGCCAAACGCCATGCTCGGGCTGCAATCAGGGCGGAATCACCCGAGCGGGCTTGCAGCGCAATTTCAACCGAACGCTGGTAAAGCCGAGGGTCTGCGGTTTTGCGGGCGGCGTCAAGAATCAAAGAGTAGGCGGCGCCAGGTTCACCTTCCCGAGCATTGAGTTCACCGAGCAGGAGTTGGTAAAAAAGCTCACCATCCAGTGCTGAACTGACCGGAGCCACAGTCTTTTTATCAGGAACTTGCGCATGGGCGCCCAACGCACAAATGAGGGCGATAAGGAGGGGGAGGCGGTTGAAAGAGGACATCAGATGATAATAATCCATGAAGACAAAATTTTATTGACATGCCTGAATTACCTGAAGTGGAAGTGACGCGATTGAGTTTTGCCCCCGCGATTGCGGGAGCAAAAATTCGCTCAGCGTCCCTGAATAAACCCTTGCGCTGGCCCTTGGGCTGCGATGTGACGCAGTTGGAAGGTAAAACCGTCTTGGCGGTTCGTCGCCGGGGTAAATATTTGCTACTTGATCTTGATCAGGGCTTGCTGCTAGTGCACTTGGGCATGTCGGGGAGTTTGAGCTTTTCCAGACACCTCCCCGCAGCCGGTAAGCATGACCATTTTGAGATGGTGACCAGCCAAGGCACCCTGCGCTTGAACGACCCGCGTCGGTTTGGCGCCGTGGTGTACGCCGGCAGTGAAAGTGACCCGGTGGCCCAAAAGCTGCTGGGCAAATTGGGAATGGAGCCACTGACAGACGATTTTGACCTCGTCGAATTTCAGATGGGCTTGAAGCGGCGCAAAGCGGCCATCAAACAAGTGCTCTTGGCGGGTGATGTGGTGGTGGGGGTCGGTAATATTTATGCCTCTGAGGCCTTGTTTATGGCGGGTATACGGCCCACCACCAGTGCCGCACGATTAACCCGGCCGCGCATTCAAAAGCTGCATGCTGCGATTAAAACGGTGTTGGCCCGTGCCGTAGAAAAAGGGGGGAGCACGCTGAAAGATTTCACCAGTGCCAACGGCGATGCGGGGCATTTTCAGTTGGAGGCCATGGTTTATGCCCGCGAGGGGCAACCGTGTCGCGTGTGTGAAACCCCCATTAAGTCCATGAAGCAAGGTCAGCGGTCGACTTTTTATTGCCCTACTTGCCAGAAATAAACCTTGAACTCAAACTTTTCTACCCAAGTGGTGCAGTGGCAGAAAACCCACGGGCGCAACGACTTGCCTTGGCAAAATACGCGCGATCCCTACAAGGTCTGGTTGTCTGAAATCATGCTGCAGCAGACACAAGTTTCGACTGTGTTGGACTATTTCCCCAAGTTTTTGAACGCATTCCCTGAAGTCGCTTCTCTGGCCAAGGCCTCACAGGATGAGGTGCTGGGCCTGTGGAGTGGCTTGGGTTATTACAGTCGCGCCCGTAATTTGCACCGCTGCGCGGTCGATGTGGTGACGTTGCACGGCGGTGACTTCCCCGGCACTGCGCAAATGCTTCAAACCTTGCCGGGTATTGGCCGCTCCACGGCAGCGGCCATTGCCTCCTTATGTTTTTCAGAGCGCGTGGCGATTTTGGATGGCAACGTCAAACGCGTGTTGACGCGCATCCTGGGCTTTGAGGCGGATCTGGCAAGCAGCGCTAACGAGCGAAAGCTGTGGGATGAAGCCACGGTACTGTTGCCTGAAGCTGAGCTTCTTGCGTCCATGCCGCGCTACACCCAAGGCGTGATGGACTTGGGGGCGACGATTTGCACCCAAAGAAAACCAAAATGTGAGCGCTGCCCCGTTGCCTCGGGCTGTCTGGCGCTAAAAGCGGGGCAACCCGAACGTTTTCCGGTCAAGACCCGAAAGCTCAAGCGCAGTGCGCAGTCAATTTGGTTGCTACAAGCCCAAACCGAGACGGGGGCCGTCTGGCTGACCAAGCGGCCGACACCCGGCGTTTGGGCTGGGCTTTATTGCCTTCCACTTTTTGACAGTCGTGAGGCCTTGGCGTCAGCACTTCCTAACGATTTTCAGGGTGGCTTGGTCGATTTCCCCGCCTTTACCCATGTATTGACGCACAAAGACCTGCATTTGCATGTGGTTCAGTTGCCCTTAATGGCTTCTGAAGCATCCCAACTGGGAAGCGCTTGGTTTACTGCAACAGACTGGGTGGGCTTGGGTTTGCCGGCCCCCATTCGTAAACTTTTACAAGCTTAAAGGGCTTCAAGTTCCCGGTGGCGCTTGAGCGTGACCCATTGGTCAGAAAACAGCTTGACCAATTGCTCCACCAAATACACCGACCGGTGTTGTCCGCCTGTGCACCCAATGGCGACCGTGACATAGCTGCGGTGGTCCCGGGCCAGTGCCGCGAGCCAATGGTTTAAAAACAGCTGAATGTGCTCCAGCATTTGAGCCACTTCTGCTTGTTCTAGTAAAAAGGCGGCCACCGGCGCATCCCGGCCTGTTAAATGACGCAACTCGGGCTCGTAGTGGGGGTTGGGCAGCATACGAACATCAAAAACATAGTCGGCATCGCCCGGCACCCCGCGTTTGAAGGCGAAGGACTCAAACACGAGAGTCAATTGCTCCCCTGGCGTTGAGATGAGCGACTTGACATAGCCTTGTAACTGGGACGGCCGGATGATGCTGGTGTCGATGACGTGTGCTTTTTCTCTCAGCTCAGCCAGCAATTCACGCTCGTGCTCAATCGCATCCACCAAAGCGCGGCGTTGGTCTGTTTCAGGACGGTCGGGGTTGAACTGCGAGAGCGGGTGTTTGCGCCTGGTTTCCGAGTAGCGTCGAACCAGCGTGCCGGTGGTGGCGTCTAGAAACAAAGACTTGACCGCGATGCCCTGTTTTTTTAACACGGCCAATTGCTCCGGCAGCAAGGGCAGGGACGTCGCTGTGCGCACATCCATCGCAATGGCCACCCGACTGGCTTTATTGGCTTTTTCCAGGGCGACAAACGGCACCAGTAATTCGGGTGGCAAGTTGTCCACACAGAAAAACCCCGCATCCTCCAGGGCATGCAGAGCAACTGATTTGCCGGAACCCGACATGCCCGTGATCAAAATAATTTGCAAGTCTGTTGTGTCAGTGTTCATTCCATCAATCTTTCGTTTCCAGCATTTCGCGGGCGTGGGCCATCGAGGTGCCCAGTACGCGCTCACCCCCAAGCATCCGGGCCAGTTCACCCACTCTGGGCTCACCGGCGACCGCAGTCACCGAGCTCACCGTTGAGCTGCCAATGAGTTGCTTGGCCACCACCAAGTGATGGTCAGCGCAAGCCGCCACCTGCGGCAGGTGCGTGACAGCCAATACTTGCCGATCGACACCGAGTTGCTTCATTAAGCAGCCCACGGTTTCCGCGACAGCACCCCCCACGCCAGAGTCAACTTCGTCAAATATCAGGGTTTGAGCGGTTCCCAACTGGCTGGTGGTTACCGCAATAGCCAAGGCCATGCGTGACAACTCTCCACCAGACGCCACTTTATTAACCGGACGGGGCGTGCTGCCCGCATGTCCGGCCACCAAAAAGCTGACATCTTCCAAGCCGCTTTGAGTTGGATGTTCCATACTTTGCAGCGTGACTTCGAATTGACCGCCTTGCATGCCCAAGCCTTGCATGGCCTGCGTAATAGCTTTGGCCAGCAGTGGCGCATTTTTTGTTCGCGCCTTTGAAATGTCCTTGGCCTCTTTCATGTAGTCTTGAAGACACGCTGCCTGTTTGGCCTCCAATGCAGCCAAATCAACGGCGGCATCTAGTTTTGCAAGCTCTTCTTTCCAGGACTTTAATAGCTGAGCTAACTCAGCAGGCAATCGCTTGTACCGTCTGGCCAGGGATAACCACAAAGCCATGCGTTCATCGAGTTCACTCAGGCGTTGCGGGTCAAGCTCAGTCTTGCGCTGGTAGGTGCGCAATGAATGAACCGCATCTTCAACCTGAGCCAGACTTGAAGCTAAAACCTCTCCCAGCCCTTTAAAATAAGGTTCAACGTGCTCCTGTTGTTGTAGCGTTTGCTGGGCGCTATAAATTGCTGCAAGCGCGCTGCCTTCCTCGTTGTCCAGGCTCAGAAGCGCACCTTGGGCGGCATCCAGCAGCGCTTGGGCGTTGGATAACCTGCCATGTTCTGTGTTGAGTTCTTCCCACTCATCGGGCTGTGGCCCTAGTTTGTCGACTTCACCAATCTGCCAAGCCAGACGTTCCCGTTCACGCTGTAGCGTTTCGCGCGCAGCCAGTGCGCTGGAGAGTTCATTTTGGGCTTCCCGATAGCGGTGCCAAAGCTGACTCAGGACCCCCGTCGATACCCGGGCATAGGCGTCAAGCAGTCCCCTGACAGCTTCGGGGCGCGTCAAGCTTTGCCAGGCATGCTGACCATGAATGTCAAGCAACTGTTCACCAATTTCTCGCAATTGGGTGGCGGTGGCCGGACTTCCGTTGATCCATCCACGGCTTTTCCCCTGGGTGTCCACGGTACGGCGCAGCAAGAGGTTGTCGCCCATTTCGTAGCCTGAAGTCTCAAGCCAGGCGTCGAGGGCCGTAGTAGTGTCAAACTCAGCACTGACATCAGTTCGGCTTGCGCCCTCACGGATTACCCCTACATCAGCTCTTCCGCCGGTGACGAGCTGCAAGGCGTCGACCAAGATGGATTTGCCGGCGCCAGTTTCGCCCGTCAAGACCGTAAAGCCCTGGGCTAAATCAAGATCGAGTTCACTGACGATGACGAAATCACGCAAAACAATTCGTTTTAAGCTCACGTTCAGGCCACTCCTTCATTCCAGTGCAGTTTTTGTCGCAGGGTATCAAAGTAAGACCAGCCTTTGGGGTGTAAAAAGCGCACATGATGTTTTGAGCGAGTCACCACAATCCGATCCCCGTGCATCAGTGAGGCGAGCGATTGCATGTCAAAACTGGCGCTGGCATCACGTCCTGCTACTATTTCGATAGCTATCTCAGCAATGTTGGCAAGCACGATAGGCCTATTTGATAAGGTGTGAGGCGCAATCGGAACCAGCACCCAACCCGGAATGGAGGGGTGGAGCAAAGGCCCACCCGCTGAGAGTGAATAGGCCGTCGAACCTGTGGGCGTGGCAATGATCAAGCCGTCTGCCCGTTGGTTCGCCACAAAGTGGCCATCCACTTCAACCCTTAATTCAACCATGCCCGAGGTCGCACCGCGGTTGACGACCACATCATTCATGGCCAAGGCGTCAAATACACAGCGTCCATCACGCATAACTTTGGCATGGATCAGACTGCGGTGGTCTTCTTCAAATTGCCCTCTCAGCATGGGTCCAAGAGTGACTTTGAATTCATTAAAAGGAATATCGGTAATAAAACCCAGTCGCCCTTGGTTAATGCCGATCAGGGGAACCCCAAAATGGGCCAGTTGACGGCCAATCCCCAGCATGGTGCCATCGCCTCCCACCACTAAACCCAAATCACACTGAGCGCCAATTTCAGCGACCGTCACTATCGGATAGCCGGTTACCCCCATGTTGTGGGCCGTGTCGTGCTCGAAAAATACTTCGCAGCCCTGGTCGTGTAAAAAATGGGCAATGTCCTCCAGCGCATGGCGGGCTGACGCCACTGAGGCACCCGAAGCCACGGTCTGGTACTTGCCTATTAACGCCACATGCCTGAATTTTGATTTCATATTCAAATTACATCACTAAAATGCCCTGATGCTGGATGAACGTGCCAAGTTGTTATTGAAAGCGCTGGTTGAGCGCTATATCGCCGATGGGCAACCGGTGGGGTCGCGCACGCTTTCGAAAGCCTCTGGCTTGGATTTGTCACCTGCCACCATTCGCAACGTCATGTCGGACCTTGAAGAGTTGGGCTTGATCGCCAGTCCGCACACCTCAGCGGGACGCATTCCCACCGCCAGGGGCTATCGCTTGTTCGTCGACACCATGTTGACGGTCCAAAAGGGTCAGTACGCTTCACACAGTCTGGCGCCCGATCAACCGCAAAAGGTTATTTCCAACGCGGCAAATCTGTTATCCAATCTGTCCCAGTTTGTCGGCGTGGTCATTTCACCGCGCCGATCATCAGTTTTTCGACACATTGAGTTTTTGCGTCTCTCCGAGCGGCGTTTGCTGGTCATCATTGTTTCGCCCGAGGGCGATGTACAAAACCGGGTGCTTTTCACGGAAGTGGATTATTCACAGGCTCAATTGGTCGAAGCGGCCAATTACCTGAACAGTCACTATGTCGGATTGGCTCTGGAGCAGGTGCGCGAGCGCCTTAAAAACGAAGTCGAGTCTCTGCGATCTGAAATTGCCAGTTTGATGCAAGCGGCTGTAACGGTGAGTTCTGAAGCTATTTCTGAAACACAGGATGAAGTGGTTTTTGCAGGTGAGCGAAACCTGCTGGCAGTGACTGATTTTTCAAACGACATGGGACATCTCCGCCGTGCGTTTGAGTTGTTTGAGCAAAAAGCACAACTTATGCGCTTGCTGGACGTGGCTGGGCAGGCCGAGGGCGTGCGTATTTTCATTGGCGGTGAAAGTCAGGTCGTGCCTTTTGAAGACCTGTCCATTGTCAGTGCCCCTTATGAAGTTGACGGCCAAATTGTGGGCACACTAGGTGTTATTGGCCCGACCCGCATGGCCTATGACCGCATGATTCAAATCGTAGACATCACCTCTAAGTTGGTGAGCAACGCGCTGAGTCACCATAAATAGAGGGGTTTGCGCCGCTCATTGACTTCAGTTCAAGCAGGAGATAATGAATTGAGATTCAAACTTATCGCCGTCTTTTTTATTTTGATATTGAGCATCGCTTCCAAAGCGGAGCAAGCAGTTCCCTTGCTACTGTCGGTCAATTTGGAGAGAACCCAAGGTGTATTCATCAAGGAAGAAGTTTCCCAAAAAGCCATTTTGCTCAAGTCGCAAAAGCGCACGGACATAGTTTTGCTCATTTTCAGGGGCTGGCCAGGCATTGCCAAAATCGAGTCCCCCAAAGACTGGTGGCGAAACCTGAACTACATGCAAAACCAGGTTCCTTTGTTTTTGGACGCGGGTATTTCAATGGTCGTCATGGATTGCCCTTCAGATCAGCAAGCATTGGTTGATCGCTCCAATCCCGCGAGTTGTGATGATGGCTACCGATCGTCC
>CANBUY010000121.1 GCA_947372745.1 Comamonadaceae bacterium
TATCGGTGTTGTTCAGCGACTCGAAGAGTTTGACGCCAAAGGCGATGTTGTCAAAAATCGACATAGGAAAGGGCGTTGGTTTTTGAAAAACCATACCGACTTTTGCGCGCAAGAGTGCCACATCTTTTTTGCTGGTCAACAGATTTTCACCATCTAGCAGGATTTCACCTTCAGCTCGCTGCTCAGGGTACAACTCAAACATGCGGTTAAACACGCGCAGCAGAGTTGATTTCCCACATCCAGAGGGACCGATAAACGCAGTAACTTTGTTTTCCGGGATTTCCAGATTGATGTTCTTTAAAGCGTGAAACTTACCGTAATAAAAATCAAGATTTTTAACTGAAATTTTGATTTTTTCGTTTGTAGCGACAGCAGTTGTCATAGTTAACCTTTGATCAAATCTTTAAAAACGAAGTATTCAGGACTTGGAGCGAGTCAAAACACGCGCCAAAATATTAAGACCCAAGACAGCCATCGTGATGATGAGCACACCGGCCCAGGCTAGCTTTTGCCAGTTCTCATAAGGACTCATAGCGAACTTGAAAATTGTCACAGGCAAACTGGCCATCGGTTCGCTCAAACTAGAGGTCCAAAACTGATTGCTCAAAGCGGTGAATAGCAAAGGTGCGGTTTCACCGGCAATCCGAGCGACGGCCAACAAAACACCCGTAATGACGCCTGATTGAGCCGATTTCAAAGTGATACTCAAAATCACTTTCCACTTTGGCGCGCCTAAGGCATAAGCCGCTTCACGCAGACCAGACGGCACCAACTGAAGCATGTTCTCGGTGGTACGGATAACCACCGGAATCACAATCAGCGCCAGCGCCATGATGCCTGCATAACCAGAGAATGACTTGAATCGGGTCACCACCACGGCGTAAACAAATAGACCAATCACGATAGAGGGTGCAGAAAGCAAAATATCGTTGACAAAACGAGTCACGCTGGCAAGCCAGCCTTTGCTATCAAACTCAGCAAGGTAAATGCCTGCCATCACCCCAATGGGGGTGCCGACAAAGGTAGCCATCATCACCATCAAAAACGAACCGTAGATGGCGTTTGCCAATCCACCCGCATCGTTTGGCGGCGGAGTCATCTCGGTAAAGGTTGCTAAAGAAATACCCTCTAAACCAAGACGAAATGTTTCGTACAAAATCCACATTAACCAAAACAAGCCAAATGCCATAGCGGCAAGTGACAAAGTCAGGGCAATTCGATTAACCAACTTGCGCTGGTTGTAGCGCGCCAAACGCGCTTGCTCAACGGCGGCAGACTGCAACGAAAGTACTGTGGAAGTCATGACTTGGCTCCTTCGTTCTTCTTAAGTTGGGAAAGTAATATTTTGGACAGGGTCAACACCACAAAAGTGATGAAGAACAAGACTAGACCCAAGTACATCAGTGAAGCCTGGTGCAGACCAGGACCCGCCTCGGCAAATTCATTGGCCAGCGCGGAGGTAATGCTGTTGGCGGCTTGGAAAAGGCTTAAAGAATCGAGTTGATTGAAATTACCAATCACAAAAGTAACCGCCATGGTTTCGCCAATAGCACGACCCAAGCCCAACATGATGCCGCCGATCACACCAGATTTGGTGTAAGGCAGCACAACGGTTGAAACTACTTCCCAAGTGGTGGCGCCCAAACCATAAGCAGATTCTTTTAACAAGGTTGGCGTGACCTCAAATACATCGCGCATCACGGCCGCGATGAACGGAATAATCATGATCGCCAAAATAATGCCCGCCGAAAGAATACCAATTCCGACAGGAGGGCCTGAGAAAAATGCACCCAGGAAAGGCACACCTTTGAATGCCGCTTGCAGTGGCTGCTGGACATAGGTGGCCAATAAAGGACCAAAAACCAACAATCCCCACATACCGTAAACAATCGAGGGAATAGCAGCAAGCAGCTCAACAGCTGTGCCCAATGGGCGCTTCAGCCAGGATGGTGCCAATTCGGTAAGAAATAGCGCAATCCCAAAGCTGACGGGCACAGCAATCAGCAAAGCGATAAACGAGGTCATCAGCGTGCCATAAATCATGACCAGCCCACCAAATTCCTCTTTAACGGGGTCCCAGGTGGTACTGGTCAAAAAACCAAACCCGTATTTATCAATCGCAGGCCAGGCACTCATGGTGAGTGATGCCAAAATAGCGATCAACATCAGCAGGGTAAAGATAGCCGCACCCTTGGCGACCCAGCCAAAGATACGGTCAGCCATTGGCCCTGAACGAGCCGCCTTGATAGGAGGAGGATTGGTCATAACACGTCCCGAAGTTTTTGCAAACTGATTAAAAGGCATTTCACTCGCTGGCAGTGTAGATGACACGCTCAATCTCCTTAAATGGCTTGCTTGATGAAACGGCTTACTTCAAAGCAACAGGCTTGCCTGCTGCATCTGTCGTGTGACCCCAAGCCTTCTCAATCGCACCAATCACATTGGCGGGCATTGGCACGTAATCCAGATCAGTGGCGCTCTTACCGCCATTTTTGAAGGCCCAAGTAAAGAACTTGAAGGTCTCAGTGGCTTGGGCTGGCTTGTCTTGCTTCACATGCATCAAGATGAAAGTAGCCGTGGAAATGGGCCAAGAGTTCTTGCCAGGCTGGTCAGTAATCAACTGGTAAAACGATTTATTCCAATCTGCACCTGCGGCTGCGGCTTTGAATGTTTCGTCATCTGGCGCCACAAACACACCATCTTTATTCTTCATCAGGGTGTACGTCATTTTGTTTTGCTTGACATACGAATACTCGACATAACCAATCGAGTTAGGCAAACGGTTAACGAATGCCGCAACACCTTCATTGCCTTTACCACCCGCACCAACAGGCCAGTTAACCGCTGTGCCTTCGCCAACCTTGGCTTTCCATTCAGCATGGACGCGACTCAAGTAATTGGTGAAATTGAATGTGGTGCCAGAACCATCTGCGCGGCGAACAGGTGCAATGTCGGCATCAGGCAATGCCAAACCTGGGTTGAGCGCCTTGATGGCTGCATCGTTCCACTTGGTAATTTTGCCAAGGTAAATGTCACCCAAAACTTGTCCATCAAGCTTCATTTGACCTGGGGCAATGCCTTTGATGTTGACCACGGGAACCGTGCCACCGATAACCGTAGGAAACTGGAACTGACCTTTGGCCTTGAGCACTTCGTCTGTTTGCGGCATGTCGGATGCACCAAAATCAACAGTTTTTGAGTCGATTTGCTTGATGCCTGCACCTGAACCTACCGATTGGTAGTTAATTTTGACGCCAGTAGCTTTGTTGTAATCAGCGGCCCATTTTGAGTACAAGGGAGCCGGAAAACTAGCGCCAGCGCCAGTCACTTCCTGTGCGCTAGCCAAATTTACATAGGCCAATGAAGCGACACCAGCCATGCTTAACAAAGCGAGTTTGAAACTTGATTTCATCGAAATACCTTTAGAGTTGAATGAAGGAATGCTTTTAGCCTACACCGTAATATAAGAACTTAATGTGACAGTCGTGTGACGCTTTACTGCAAAATGTAAGTGATTTTGCAAGCACAGCTGTTGACCCGGTCAGGGGACAGGGTCTCTCAATAAAGGTCAACTTCAGGCGGAGTAGCCTAATAGGGAGGCGTTGGCCGTCTCAAAATCAACTGACAGCCAATGACTAGGGTTTGTGTAAAGCGAGCTTCAACTGCGGCAGTAAAGCAAGCATGGCGGTTCTGCCAGCCTCAATTGAGCGGCGTCTGGCGCTGAAATCTGAGCTCCCTACGCCGGCCAAAGCGGGGCGAATGACAAGGTCAGCCTCGCGCAACTCAAAATTATTGATGCTCTTGATCATGATCGTGAACGTTTGCATCAAGACCTGCAAAGTATCGTTGGCAGCATTTCCCTCTGGCAAACTTGAAATATCGACTGCAATAACAAACTCTGCCCCCATCTGCCGGGCGTATCGAACCGGCACAGGTGAAACAAGTCCGCCATCAACATACTCGCGCCCAGAAATTTTCACAGGTTGAAAAATAGCTGGAACAGCGCTCGATGCACGAACCGCTGTTGCGATGTCTCCTCTTTGAAAGAGCATGCCTTGACCGCTATTGAGATCGGTGGCGACAATGCCCAAGGGCATGGGTGTGCTTTCTATCAACCGGCCATTGACTTGCAAACTCACGTACCGAGCCAAAGCCTCACCGCGGAGCAAGCCTCGGCTAAAAATTGGCAGCGTCCAATCTGCAAAGGTCGCCTCCTCCATGGTTTCAGCCACTTTTTGCAACTGTGCGCCGTTCTTGCCGCTGGCATAAAGTGCGGCCACCAAGCTTCCCGCCGATGTTCCCACGACAAGATTGGGCTTGATACCCGCTTCTTCCAGAACCTGGATGACACCAATATGAGCAAAACCCCTAGCGGCCCCCCCGCCCAGAACCAAGCCAACTTTTGGCGGTTTTTTTGGCAATATCGCTTGATCTGATGGCGGAGCTTCATGGCCAATCGGTGGCTTTACGTCAGGGACAACAGCGCAAGCACTCAGAAAAATTGTCACCACCAACAACTGAAAATACTTAAGTCTCAAATTTTTGAAATTCATTTAATAGGAATAGTTCGCATTTAGATTAAGATAGCATCAACACTCTTGGAATTACGGATGATCACTGCTAAAAATTTTATTTCAATGGCACTTGCAAGCTTGTTTGCATGCGCCAACGTCAGCGCCCAGGAAAACAGCCTCAATGTCTACTCTGCCCGGCATTACCCAACAGACGAAGCGTTGTACAGCAATTTTTCTCGGTCAACGGGTATCAAAATTAACCGTGTTGACTCTGATGATGCAGGTATTCTCGCTCGACTCAAAGCAGAAGGCACGGCATCTCCTGCGGATGTGATCCTTTTAGTAGATGCCGCTCGGCTTTGGAAGGGTGAGATTGAAGGTTTGTTTCAGCCCATCAAATCCAAACTTTTAAATGACGCCATAGCGCCCCAATTCAGGGGCAAGGCCAATGTAGATGGCGGTACCCCTTGGTTTGGATTCTCAACAAGGGCCCGCGTGGTGGTTTACAACAAACTCAAAGTCTCAAAGGAAGAAGTCGACACCTACGAAAAATTGGGTCATCCAATCAACAAAGGCAGACTTTGCATCAGATCAGGCTCGCACCCCTACAACTTATCCCTCTTTGGCTCGGTGCTAGAGCATCTTGGAGAGGAAAAAACACAAGCTTGGCTCAAAGGAATGGTGGACAACATGGCACGCTCGCCCAAAGGTGGCGATACAGACCAAATAAAAGGGGTGGCAACAGGGGAATGCAGTGTTGCGGTGACCAACAGCTACTACCTTGCGCGCCTGATGCGCTCAGACAAACCCGAAGAAAAAAGCATGATGGATAACTTAGGCTTTGTTTTCCCCAATCAATCGACTTGGGGGACGCACGTCAATATTGCCGGGGCTGCTGTTGCACGAAATGCGAAAAACAAAGCAAATGCCGTTAAATTTCTTGAATACCTGGCTAGTCCGGCAGCACAGAACCACTTTGCCGATGGCAACAATGAGTGGCCAGTCGCCGTCGGTGTAAAAATTAATAACCCAGCCTTACAAACCCTCACGGGCAATGGCTTCAAAAGTGAAAATATCCCGATCAGTGTGGTCGGAATGAATCAAGTCAAGGTTCAGCAACTATTGGATCGGGTAGGCTTTAAATAAACGTGCGGGGCGAAGCACAAAACATGTGCCCGCCCCGCGTCTTAAAACTCAACCGGCTGTTGCTTCCTGGGCTTCAGGCTTGGCCCGCCCCTCTTTCTTCGGCAATGGTTGTATATCGAGCAACACTTCTGTTTTGCTCTCATCGGTGTCATCCAGATCAACCGTCAGTCGGCCTCCGTCCGTCAACCGACCAAAGAGAAGCTCATCGGCCAGCGCGCGACGAATGGTGTCCTGAATCAGGCGCTGCATAGGCCGTGCGCCCATCAATGGATCGAAACCTTTTTTAGCAAGATGCTTGCGGAGCTTATCGGTGAACGTGACATCAACCTTCTTGTCCGCCAACTGCGCTTCGAGTTGCAACAAGAATTTATCCACCACACGCATGATGACCACTTCATCCAGCGACTTGAAGCTGACAATGGCGTCCAAGCGATTACGGAACTCCGGCGTAAACAAGCGTTTGATATCCGCCATCTCGTCACCCGCTTCGCGAATGGTGGTGAAACCCATGACCGACTTGCTGATGGACTCAGCGCCGGCATTGGTCGTCATGATGATGATGACGTTGCGGAAATCAGCTTTACGGCCGTTGTTGTCCGTCAGCGTTCCGTGGTCCATCACTTGAAGAAGCACATTGAAAATGGCGGGATGCGCTTTTTCAATTTCATCAAGCAACAAAACACAGTGTGGCTTCTTGGTCACCGCCTCAGTCAATAAACCACCTTGGTCAAACCCCACGTAGCCAGGAGGCGCACCAATCAGCCGACTGACCGCATGCTGCTCCATGTACTCACTCATATCAAAACGAATGAGGTCAATGCCCATGATGTAGGCCAGTTGCTTGGCCGCTTCGGTTTTGCCAACACCAGTCGGCCCGCTGAAGAGGAATGAGCCAATCGGCTTGTCACCCTTGCCCAAGCCCGAGCGAGCCATCTTGACCGCAGAAGCCAGCATGTCAATAGCTTTGTCTTGACCAAACACCACGTTTTTCAGATCCCGCTCCAAGGTCTTGAGCTTGCCGCGGTCATCATTAGAGACATTGGCAGGGGGAATACGGGCAATTTTGGCCACGATTTCCTCTACTTCTGTCTTGCTGATGATTTTTTTACGTTTTGAAGGCGGAAGGATGCGCTGGGCTGCGCCCGCTTCGTCAATCACGTCAATGGCTTTATCGGGCAAGTGGCGGTCATTGATGTATTTCGCACTCAGTTCTGCCGCAGCCTGCAAAGCGGCAACAGCGTATTTGACGTTGTGATGCTCTTCAAAGCGTGATTTGAGACCCTTGAGAATTTCAACGGTTTGCTCAATCGTGGGCTCAACCACATCAACCTTTTGGAATCGACGTGAAAGGGCTGCATCTTTTTCAAAAATTCCCCGGTACTCGGTGAAGGTCGTCGCGCCGATGCACTTGAGCGCACCCGAACTCAAGCCTGGTTTGAGCAAGTTTGATGCATCCAATGTGCCTCCAGAGGCCGCACCGGCACCTATGAGGGTGTGAATTTCATCAATGAACAAAATTCCGTTGGGCTTGTCCTTCAAGGACTTGAGCACGCCTTTGAGGCGCTGCTCGAAGTCACCGCGGTACTTGGTACCCGCCAGCAAAGCGCCCATATCAAGGGAGTAAACGACCGCTTCGGCGAGTATTTCAGGTACATCTTTTTGAGTAATACGCCATGCGAGACCCTCAGCGATGGCCGTCTTGCCGACACCCGCTTCACCCACCAGCAATGGATTATTTTTGCGGCGACGGCATAAAATTTGAATGACCCGCTCTACCTCGTACTCGCGACCAATGAGGGGATCAATTTTTCCATCTTTGGCGAGTTGATTCAAATTGACGGTGTAAAGCTCCAGAGGCGATTGCTTCTCATTTTTCTCTGCGCTTGCTTCTTCGCTTTCAGCGGGACTCTCATTGACCTTGCCCGTTTCAGGCACATCTGTCTTTTTGATGCCATGGGCAATAAAGTTAACCACGTCCAAGCGCGTGACACCTTGCTGGTGAAGGTAATAAACGGCGTGGGAGTCTTTTTCACCAAAAATCGCAACCAGCACATTGGCGCCAGTCACTTCCTTCTTACCGCTGCCTGTGGACTGAACGTGCATGATGGCACGTTGAATCACACGCTGAAATCCGAGCGTAGGTTGTGTGTCTACGTCATCAGCGCCAGCCACCTGAGGTGTGTTGTCTTTAATGAAATTAGCTAATGATTTTCGCAAATCATCGATATTGGCTGAACAAGCCCTCAGCACTTCGGCTGCACTGGGGTTATCCAACAAGGCAAGCAACAGATGCTCGACGGTGATGAACTCATGGC
>CANBUY010000122.1 GCA_947372745.1 Comamonadaceae bacterium
GTTGATGCGACGCACATACGCCGCAGGGTCATCCGGCAAACCGCCTTCAGACAGCAGCGCTTGGTCAAACAAGATGTGCGCCAAGTCATTGAAATGCACCGAGCCCTCCAGCTTCTTCACCAGGGCGTGTTCGGCGTTGACTTCCAGCACGGGTTTGACTTCGGGGGCGGTCTGGCCGGCTTGCTTGAGCATGCGGGCCAGCTGCGTGCTCATGCCGTCGTCTTGCACCACCAGGCAGGCGGCACTGTCGACCAAACGCGTGGTGACACGCACATCAGTAGCCTTGTCTTTTAAGGCCTCTTTCAGCTTGGCCAGCAACGGTTTGAAGGTTTCGGCGGCTTCTTCAGCGGCTTTTTTCTCGGTTTCGTCTTGCAGACTGCCCAAGTCCACGGCGCCTTTGGCGACCGACTGGAGTGGGGTCTCGTCAAAGTCTTGCAGGTAGTTGAGCGCCCACTCGTCCACGCGGTCCGTCATCAAGAGCACTTCGATGCCTTTTTTCTTGAACACTTCGAGTTGTGGGCTGTTTTTGGCGGCCATCGCGGAATCCGCAGTGATGTAGTAGATGGCTTCCTGGCCTTCTTTTATGCGCGCTTTGTAGTCGGCCAAGCTCACCGTGACGGTGTCGGTGGTGCTGCTGGCAAAGCGCAAGAGCTTGGCCAGGCGGTCCTTGTTGGCGTAGTCTTCGCCCAAGCCTTCTTTCAGCACCGCGCCAAATTCAGCGTAAAACTTGCTGTATTTACCTACGTTGGCCTTGTCTTCTTCGCTCACCACGTCGGTCACGCCATCAGATGAGGCTTCTGGTAATTGGTCGTGTTTGGCCAGGTCTTCCAGCATGCCCAGCACGCGCTTGGTGCAGCCTTCACGGATGGCTTTCACATCGCGGCTTTCTTGCAACAACTCACGCGATACGTTCAGGGGCAGGTCGGCCGAGTCCACCACGCCTTTGACAAAACGCAGGTAGGTGGGCAACAGGGCTTCAGCGTCGTCCATGATGAAGACGCGCTTGACGTAAAGCTTGACGCCCGCCGACTTTTCGCGGTTGTACAAATCTTGCGGCGCTTTGCCGGGGATGAACAAAAGCTGCGTGTACTCGGTGCTGCCCTCTACCCGGTTATGGGTGTGGGCCAGCGGGGGCTGGAAGTCGTGGCTGAGTTGCTTGTAAAACTCGTCGTACTCGTCAGCCGTGATGTCTTTTTTGGCCCGCGCCCAGATGGCGTTGCCCTTGTTAGCGGCTTCCCATTCGCCGGTTTTCACCATGCCACCGGGTTGACGGCCACCCGCTTCGTCGCTTGGGTTGATCAGCTCGCCGTCTTTCCACTCTTCTTTTTCCATCAAGATGGGCAGGCTGATGTGGTCAGAGTATTTGCCAATGATGCTTTTGAGTTTCCAGGCGCTGGCGTAGTCTAGGGCGTCGTCGCGCAGGTGCAGCGTCACGCTGGTGCCGCGCTCGGCACGGTCAATGGTTTCGACCTCAAAGTCGCCCGCGCCGCCGCTGGTCCAGCGCACGCCTTCAGTTGTTTTCATGCCCGCACGGCGTGAGTCCACCGTGATTTTGTCGGCCACGATAAAGCCCGAGTAAAAGCCCACGCCAAACTGGCCGATGAGTTGGGAATCGGCCTTTTGGTCGCCGGACAACTTGGACACGAAGTCTTTGGTGCCGCTCTTGGCAATGGTGCCCAGGTGGTCGATGGCCTCTTGCGCGCTCATGCCAATGCCGTTGTCGGTGATGGTGAGCGTTTTGGCGTCTTTGTCAAAGGTGACTTTGACTTTCAACTCCGGGTCAGTCTCGTACAGGCCGCTGTCGTTGATGGCTTCAAAACGCAGCTTGTCGCAGGCGTCCGAGGCGTTGGAGATGAATTCGCGCAGAAAAATCTCTTTGTTGGAATACAAAGAGTGCGTGACGAGGTTCAGCAGTTGGGCAACTTCGGCTTGAAAGGACAGGGTTTGTTTGGTCATTTTGAATGAAGTGGAGTGACAGATAAAACAGAGGGCCGGCAAAACCGGCCTGAATTCGCTACTTTAGGGCGAAGAGCGTGACTTTCAAGAGGCGTTTAAAAACGCTCATGCGGCGCCAGATAGCGCCATTGGCCTACGGGCAAGTTGCCCAGCATCACATTACCCACGCGCACGCGCTTGAGGCCGACCACTTTCAGGCCGACCAGCTCACACATGCGGCGAATCTGGCGTTTTTTGCCCTCGGTCAGCACAAAACGCAACTGCTCCGGGTTTTGCCATTCAACTTTGGCGGGCTTGAGGGCTTGGCCGTCCAGGCTCAGGCCGTGGCGCAAACGGGCCAGTTGATCCCGGGGGAACACCGACTGCACGTCCAAGCTGACGGGGTCGTCATCGTCAATACGGCTGAGTTGGGTGATTTGACCGGGTTGGCCGGCGGGGGCGACGCTGGCACGCGCCAAGGGCCGGGCTGCGTGGGTGGCACTGGCGGATGTCGCAGCCAGCGTGTTCACCACCCCGGTGTACATCACCCGCACCAAATACTCTTTTTCCATATAAGAGTCTTCGCCAATGAGCTGGCGGGCCACCCGGCCATCTTGCGTGAGCACCAAGAGGCCGGTGGAGTCAATGTCAAGACGGCCGGCGGGCACCAGGCTTTTGAGTTGGCTGGGGTGAAAAAAGAAGCGGGCGTTGTCTTCCGTCCAGCGGTTTTGCGGCTGAACCAAGGTAATGGCAGGCTCGTGGCCATCTTCAGCCTGACCACTTACCAAGCCCAGTGGCTTGTTGATCAATACCGTGACTTGGTTGGCCTGCTGGCCTTGGGCCTGCTTGTCGATCTCGATCTTCACATCGGGTGTGACCTGCATGCCCATCTCAGCCACCTTGCCATTGACCTTGACCCAACCCTTGCCAATCCATTCGTCCGCCTCACGGCGTGAGGCCATACCCAGCTCAGCCATGCGCTTGTTTAAGCGCAAAGTGCCGTTGGCACCCACGGCAGCGGTGTTGCGTTGACCATTTGGCAGCGGTGTGCGACCTGGTGGGGGCGCGGCGCGGCGAAAAACGGGGGGGGTGTTGGGGTCGGTCATGTGCTCTATCTTTTGTAGCGGCTTGCGGAGAGTGTGGCAAGTCAGATGGCTATTTTATTCAAATTGATCTCACGGGTTCACAAGTGCCTCAACGACCGCCATCGCCCACGAGCGCGTAGGGCGCCCAGTAGGCTGGGTGCTGGTATTGAGGCATCGCCATGACCGAGAGCATGGCCTGACGCAAACTTTCGGCCTTGGGTGCTTGTGGGTTGGCCACATAGTGCGTAAACGTGGCGGTGGTCAGTAACCGGGCGGATTCGCTCTCCACCGCCCAGTGGGTGACCAACAGGCTGCGGCTGCCCGCATAAAAGAAGCCTCGCGCCAAGCCACTCAATGATTCTTCGCCTTTGCCATCGGCCGCTGCCGTATTGCAGGCCGACAGCACGACCCAGTCGGCGTTGAGTTTGAGGGTCAGCACATCCTCCAGTGTGAGCAGGGGCGCTAATGGCTGGGTTGACTCGGCGCCTGTGGCCGCCATGGCCAGCGCAGGCTGGGTCAGATTGGGCAGGTCGCCGGCCATCAAGCCATGCGTTGCAAAAGCAATGACCCGTTTGGTCGCCAGCAGTCCACTGCGGCTGGCCTCCAGCACGCTGTTGCGCGTGGCACTTTGCCCCAGCACCACGTCACGGTCGGCATCGGCTTTCAAGGCCTGCGCAATCTCCAGCAACTCTACCCGCGTATCGGGCAAGGCTGGAATGTCTGAGTAAAGCAAGGCAGAAGAGGAGTTTGTGCCTGGGTTCGGATTACTCAGGTCGGCCAACCAGGCGGTTCGGGTCAGCGTGATAGAGCGGGCGTTATTTGGCGCGCCAGGTGTGGCAGCGGTGCTATTTAATGCAAATGTGGGGTCGCCCCAGGCCATCAAGGGAGCGCCGGCGGATTGGCTTTTGGCAATGGCTTTGATGGACAGCCAGGCCGACAAGCTGGGGACCTGCGCAATAGCGGCTTGCCGGATCAACCAAGGGGCGTTCGCACCAAAACCGCCGTTGGGTCGGGTCTGCAGCACCGCAAACGGCAACTGGCTGAGCGCGCCTCCGGCGGCAATGATGAGTTGCGTCTTGCCTTGCCAGGCCGAGGCCAGGGGGGCCAGTAATTTGTCATAAAGCTCATAAGCCGCCGCACTGTCGTATTGCTTTCCCGCGCCAGCCGCAAAGTCAAATTGGTGACGAAGCCTGGCCACAAGGGCTTTGACCTGCTCCTCCTTGAGCTCAACCCGGGCAAAAGCAGCAGGGCGGTCGGCTGTGACGGCCCAAACATAGACGGCGTCAGACGTTGGCAGCAGCATCAGCAAGGCTTGGTGAACTTCCAGTTGTTGGGCAACTTCACTCACCGAGGGCGGGGCTGGGTGCACCAACTTTTCATAGTCAGGGAACTTTGTCTTAATTTCGGCTTGCAGCTTAAGGCGTTCACCTTCCAAAGCTGCAATGCGCTCACGCATTTGTGCCGCAATGACTGGCAGGGGTGAATTGGCCGAGCCGGTCTCGCCCGAGAGATAGCGGCGTAAACCCGCCACTTCGTTTTTGGCGTCTTGCTCCCGGCGCACGACGCCGGCCAGTGCCGGGGTAGTGGCCGAGGCCCGCACGGCGGCATCGCCCAGTGCCTCTTGCACACTGCTGCCGCGAACCCAGTCGGCGGCGCCTATGGCTTGCGTTACATCTTCACCCGGCGTGCCTGCGAGCGCTTCTAGGTAGGCGGCAAAGACGTCTTCGCGGCGTTCTTTTCGGTAGCCTATGTTTTCAAGGTAATCCGCATTGACTGGTGCCATGTAATCCCGCACGGCGGCTTTGAGCAAGGGGAGGGCTAAAGCCTGGTTTTGTGATGTGCCAGAACGCCAAAGCGCTGCACCTTGCAGGCCGATGGCCTGGGCTACAAAAAAGTGGTGTTCGTCATAGGTCTTACGTGTTTCGGTCGCTCGCTGTTCAAAAAGTGGCGCAGCCTCTGCGTAGCGGTGGTTGCCAAAATACACCACGGCGCGGTCATACCCGTAGCGAACTTGTTTTTTTAACTTGTCATCGTCGCCCGCCAGTTGGTCCAGGCTATCAATGACCTTCAAGGCCTCGGGCCATTTTTTTTGTCCAGCAAGGGCATTGAAAATATCCCTAGCGCGGCTCGTTCTGTTGCTGTTTTTCGTTTCCCGGCCCAAGTCTGCCAAAACTGTGTCGGACAAACGAATCAATTGCTCGGACTGAAGAAACTCGCGCTGGGAGAATCTGAGATCGCCGGCGGTTTTGTATATTCCTGATAAATAGTCTGCCGGGAGTTGTACCTCTTTTGAGTAGCGCACGTACTCCGCCAACGTTTTCTCTGCGTCTTGCAACCGGCCTGCGTTCCGGTACGCTTGCAGCTTGCGTGCAATGCCACTGGCTACCTCTTTTTGGGTAAAAAGAATTTCCAAAGGGTTTCGTTCATTGGCCGCTAACGCCAGCGCTTTGCGGGCGTTTTGTTCTGCAACTTCGGCGGCTTCTATTGCTTGGGTAAATCGGCCAAATCGCTGCTCCAGGGTGGACAGGCAGTTGGCGATATTGGACATCGAGCGGTACAAGGACCGTTGCACCCAGTCTGCTCTCGCGTCTCGCTGTGCGAGTTTTATATGGTTGGTAGTTTCGGAAATGGCAGTGCGCGCGGCGTCATTCTTGTTTTGGGTTACCAGATCACAAGCCACATTAGCCGACCAAAAAACCCGGTTGCTTACGTTTTCCGCCGCTGCAACTGCTTGTCGCATCAGCTTGTTGCCTTCCTCAAATTGCCCCTTGTTGAGCAAGCGTCGGGCCAGGTTGTTTTTATAGACAGGGTCTGGCAGCAAGCGAACGGCAGCCCTGAGAACGGCCTCAACTTGTTCCTCATCGCCTAGCTTATTTGCCGCAGCCTCCTTGGCCCTCAAATGCAGTCGAAGGCTTTCAAACAAAACGTTTTGAGGAATGGGTTCAGCCAGAATGGCCCGTAGCGCTTGCTCCTCTTGCAAATTGGGTCTATTGAATCCGGCAGCGATATCTTCGGTTTGTGCCCCGATTCCCCAGGAAAAGGTTGCCCACAGCATGAGGATGGTGACGTTTTTGAGTGCTTTTTTCATGCCAAATTTCCTGTGGTTTCGCAGTCAGAGCGTGCCATTTATTATGAATAAATGGTGCCTTTTGCTGCTTGGCTCCAGCTTTTGATCCGTAAACCATTGATGATGCTTGTCAACACATGATAATGTTTCCTTTTGAAAGATATCAAACGAGAACGGGCATGAATCTCAAATTTCCAGTGAATTTAATGGCTTGCATGCTGCTTGTCTTCGCGCTGACTGCCTGCGAAACCAATCCGGCCCTAACGGCAAACCCGGATCCCGCAAAACCTGCCCTTCAATTCGTCGATCTGGCCGGATTTGATCGGGACTTATCGGCGTCCTTGTCGGCCCCCTTGCCCCGCGTGGAGGTGGCTTTCTATGACCGCATCACCCCAAGCGCCGTTCCCGAGCGCTTGCAGCACTGGATGGCCGCCGTGGAATTGGGCGGAGGATCAGTGAAAGTGGTGCCACCCAAATCAGGCGTGACAGCCAAAAGCCCTTTTTTGATCATCAGTTTGGCGAGCAGTCTTTGGTCAGCCTCGAAAATGGTCAAAGATTTATCGGCCAAGGCGCAGTTCAAATCTGCCCAGGCATTTGATGCTGAAATCCTTCTCAAGGTGGACGACAAGGGCGAGTCCGTGGTGGACAAAGTTGTCTTTCTTCAACGTAGCAAGTAAGGCACAGTTCATGGCATTCCAAACCCTTATCACGCTGGTCTGCCTGTGCGCGGTCGGGCCTTTGCTGGCGCAAACCAGCACGCCCAGTACCGAGCAAATGATCCAGCAACTCAAGGCACCCCGCACACGGGGGTTGCGTAATTTGTCGGTCGAGGCGGTCGCGACGCCCGCTGTTGGCGACCACACGGCATCAGCCGCCCAAACCGTGGCGCCCGAGGTGCGACCCTCTTTGTCGCTCCTGATTCAGTTTGACTTTAACTCCGCCCGCGTGCGTTCTGAGAGCCAGCAGGCTTTGGCGAATTTGTCACAGGCACTGCAATCGCCCGAACTGTTGAACGCCAACTTTGCCGTCGAGGGGCACACCGATGCCAAAGGCAGCAAAGATTACAACCAAAAGCTCAGCCAGCAACGGGCGCAAGCCGTGAGTGACTTTCTCAAATCGCAAGGCGTGGCAGAAGTTCGCTTGACCGCGGCTGGCAAAGGTGCCTCGGAATTGGCCAACAACGCGGACCCTTTCGCCGCTGAAAATCGCCGCGTCCGTATTGTCAATCTGGACTAATTGAAGCCCTCATGAACGATGCAAGCCCTCGCTGGCATGAAAGGCAGCTGCAGCGCGTGGGCGCCTGGCCTGCGCGGCGTGTCACTTGGGGCTTGGTCCTGCTATTTGCCGTTTGGGTGTTGCTGGATGTCTTTGTTTTAAAGCTCACGGGCGGCTTGGCTAATTCGACCTTTGATGCGATGGTGCGCGCCCGCGTCGTGGTGGCTGCGCCCGATCCGCGGATAGTCATTATTGATATTGACGAAGCCTCACTGGCCCGCATGGGTCCAGAGTTTGGCCGCTGGCCCTGGCCGCGCGATACGCTGGCCACGGTGCTTGAACACATTGAGGCGCAGCAACCTGCCGCCGTGGTGTGGGATATTTTGTTTTCTGATGCAGACCGCATGAGCCCAGGGGGAGATGCCGCCTTTAATGAGGCCGCAAAACGCAGCGCACACAGCCATTTTTCGGTGGTGCGTTTGCCCCAGGCCAATGACGCCAGCAGCCAGATCACACAGGCCGTGTTGCCGGGCTTGTGGCTAACACCCAGCAATAAACCGTCAGGACCGGTCACCACGGTGGCACTCATTCCCCC
>CANBUY010000123.1 GCA_947372745.1 Comamonadaceae bacterium
GCGCCGTGCCCAATATCATCGCGATGGAAATTGCGGGTTTGGGCCCCACCGCCCTGTATGCAGGCAGCTGGAGCGACTGGTGCAGCGACCCCACCCGGGCTTTTGCGCAGGGCTGAAACGGGCCGCCCCCGTCATTGCGAGTTTCCTGAGTCGGGCCGATACCGCACACAGACCATGAACAAAAGCTCGTCACTGCGACACTTTTACCCCGTCACTGCGAGGCCATATGCCGCGGCAGTCCATCTTGCCGAGACAAACTCCTTTCAACAGGCAAACTCTCGCAATTCGAAGATGGATCGCCGCGCTTCGCTCGCGATGACGGGTCTGGTGTGTGGCTGATTTTGGATACCGAGACAATAGGGGTAATGGAAAAACTGGATATAAAACCATATGTTCATGGAAAGCGTAGCGCGGCAATCCATGACTTTTGGCTTGTGACGATGGATTGCCGCGCTACGCTCGCAATGACAGGTCAATGAAAGTGCAATGACGGTGTGGATGTTCAGGCCGGTAAAAAGCCTTCAACGGACAAATAACGCTCGCCGGTGTCGTAGTTAAAGCCCAACACGGTGGCGCCCGCAGGTAGGTCAGGCAGTTTTTGGGCAATGGCTGCCAAGGTGGCGCCGCTTGAGATGCCCACCAGCATGCCTTCTTCGCTGGCGCAACGGCGCGCCATTTCACGGGCGGGTTCAGCATCGACCTGAATCACGCCATCGAGCAAGTCGGTGTGCAGGTTTTTCGGGATGAAGCCGGCGCCAATGCCCTGAATGGGGTGTGGCGCGGGGGAGCCGCCTGAAATGACGGGAGAGGCCACCGGTTCTACCGCATACACCTTCAGGTTTGGCCACTTGGCCTTGAGCACCTGCGCGCAACCCGTCAGGTGTCCGCCGGTGCCTACGCCGGTGATCAGCGCGTCAATGCCATCGGGGAAGTCCGCGATGATTTCCAGGGCGGTGGTGCGCACATGGGCGTCGATGTTGGCGGGGTTCTCAAACTGCTGGGGCATCCAGGCGTCGGGTGTTGCTTCAACGAGTTCCATAGCGCGGGCAATGGCACCTTTCATGCCTTTTTCACGCGGTGTCAGGTCAAACGAAGCGCCATAGGCCAGCATCAGGCGGCGGCGCTCGATCGACATGCTGTCGGGCATGACCAAAATAAGCTTGTAGCCCTTGACAGCAGCGACCATCGCCAAACCAACGCCGGTGTTGCCTGAGGTGGGCTCGATGATGGTGGCGCCGGGTTTGAGTGCACCGCTTTTTTCAGCCGCTTCAACCATCGCCAGCGCAATGCGGTCTTTGATGGATCCACCGGGATTACTGCGCTCAGATTTGATCCACACGTTGTGCCCCGGTCCAAACAGGCGGTTGATACGCACATGGGGCGTGTTGCCAATGGTTTGCAGAATGTTGTCAGCTTTCATGAACGGCTCCTAGGGTGCTGGTGAAGTGTGGGCGATAAAGTCGCTATTTTCAGCGAGTTCAAGCGTGAATTTGAATGTGGGGGCATTAAAAAATGCACGCAAGCCCCGATAATAGAAGGGTGAAGCCTGCCAGACTGTCGCTGGTGCAAGCCGCAAGGACGGTGCTTAGGCACTGGGTGGAAACACCGCACTGGAGGAACGTCCGGACTGCACAGGGCAGCGTAGCAGCTAACGGCTGTCCACTGAAAGCCATTCACGCAAGTGAGCGGTATAAGGTGAGGATTAGAGCAACAGAGACGAGCCGCTTTAGTGCGGGTGAAACGGGCAATCTCTACGCGCAGCAATACCAAGTAGGCCAACGTTGACGGGGCCCCCGGAGTTGGCGGGTAGGTAGCACCGAGCTGTTGGGTGACCAACAGCCCAGATTAATGACAGTCACTTGGCACGCGGTCGCAAGACCGGGTGCCTTGCACAAAATCCGGCTTATCGGCGGGCTTCACACTTTTTAACCACGGCAGTCTGCCCAGACTGCCGTTTGTCGCATCAACCCCTGGCCAGCAAGGCTTGGCCCAGAGCAAACACCGAGTTGGGTACGCTGGCCTTCAGCGGCTCAGGCTTGGGCTTCTTGAAGACGCCCCGGTTGGTGGTCTTTTGCGGCTCGACCTGAACGCCTTTGGCGCGTTGTTGCAGCACCAGACTGCGCAGGTTGATGGACTGCATGTAGTCCTCCATTTTCGAGTTCAGGCTGTCCCACAAGTCCTGCGTGATGTCTTGTGCCAAGACCTCCGTCGGGCGGGGTACGTCCAGCTCAGCCTCCACCGCGCCAATGATGTCGGCGACCGTGACGCTGTCAGCCCGATGCCCCAGCGTGTAGCCGCCACCTGGGCCACGGGTGCTCTCGACCAAGCCGTGCAGGCGCAGTTTGCTGAACATCTGCTCCAGATAAGACAGCGAAATTTGGTGCCGCGTGGCGATGTCGGACAGAGACACGGGCCCCGAGCCCTCGCGCAAAGCCACGTCAATCATGGCCGTGACGGCAAATCTACCTTTGGTACTTAATCGCATGAGTAAAACTCCTATCAATCTCACTGACTGTGAGTGAGCCCCGACTATAAAGTTTAATTCACTTCGCGTAAATTCGTATTTTTGACTTTAAAACTTCGATAATTACGAAGTGATTAACGCTAAATCCATTTCAAAAATGATTTTTACGCCCTTTGACATGAGGAACTGTTGATGAATTTCAAGCACTTGCATTACTTTTGGGTCACCGCCAAGGCGGGCGGCATCATGCGGGCCGGTGAGCAGTTGCACACCACGCCGCAAACCTTGTCGGGGCAAATCAAGTTGTTGGAAGACTGGCTGGGTCACAAACTGTTTCGTAAAAGCGGTCGAAACCTGGAGCTGACCGATGATGGACGGGTGGCGCTGGGCTATGCCGATCAGATTTTTACGCTGGGGGCCGAGTTGGAGGCGGCGGTGCGCGAGACACGCGGGGGGCAGCGCGTACTGGATTTTCGGGTGGGCGTGGCGGATTCGGTGGCCAAATCAGTGGCTTATCGCTTGCTGGAGCCGGCCTTGGCGGTGGCTGAGCCGGTGCGCTTGATCTGCAGCGAGGGCAAGTTTCCAGACCTGTTGGCGCAGCTGGCCCTGCACAGGCTGGACTTGGTGATTGCCGATGAACCGATGTCCAGGCGCATGAGCGTGAAGGCGTTTAACCACCCCTTGGGCAGTACGGCCATGAGCTTTTTTGCCGCCCCCCAGCTCAAAGCCCTGCTCAAAGGAGACTTTCCGCAGTGTTTGAACGGCATGCCGATGCTGATTCAGGGGGCCGCTGCCTCGGTGCGCCAGCAACTGGAAGGCTGGCTGACCCAGCACCAAATTCAGCCCCGCATCATTGGTGAGTTTGACGATGGCGCGCTGATGACCGCGTTTGGCCGGGAGGGGCGTGGCGTGTTCATGGCGCCTACGGTGCTGGAGGCCGAGACCGTCGCTCAGTTCGGCGTTGAAGTCATCGGGCGGACCGATGAGTTGGTGGAGGAGTTTTTTGCCGTCTCAATTGAGCGGCGCATCACGCACCCTTGCGTGGTGGCCATCACCGATGCGGCGCGGGCGCAGTTATTTACCGCCTGAAACGGCTTTAAAACCGCTCGTAGGGCGCCAGGTAGCGCCATTGGCCCAGCGCCAGTTGAGACAGTGAAACGCGCCCGACTCGGATGCGTTTCATGCTCAAAATCTCAAACCCCATGCGCTCGCACAGGTAAGCAATCAGGCCGGGGTGAACACCTTTAATGGCAAAGCGCAGCTTGGAGGAGCCCTCTGCGTTGCTGTTCACGCTGACCTTGACGGTCGGCAGTGGGCGGCCGTCAGAGGCCAGCCCATGGTTCAGGCGGTCAATACTGGCTTGCGGCACCTCGCCTTTGATCTCAACAATCACTTCTTGCTCCAGCGTTCCGGCGTCTTCGGTCAACTTGCGCAAAATGCGCCAGTCTTGCGTGAAGATGACCAGTCCACTGGCACCCGTTTCAAGCTCGACGGTGGATTCCATTTGCGCGAAGTGGCGCTTTAAAAGGCGCACGCCTGAGGCGTCATCTGGCGCGCGGGTCTCTACTTTAAGGAGTTGTTGCGCAGGTTTGACGCGTTTGTTGGCCTCGCCCAGTTCGGCGGTAGCGTCAAACCCTGGTGGCTTGTTCAGCAACATGGTGACGTCGGTGAGTTCCATGAGGCTGGCATCGGGGTCGATGGTGACTTGGTGGTCGGCCACCCGAAACATGGGTTCTTCAACGATTTTTCCGTTGACGCTGACCCAGCCGCCCGAGATGTATTGCTCCGCTTCACGGCGTGAGCAGGGCACCATTTCGGCGACGCGTTTGGCCAGGCGTTCATCAGAGCGCACAGCGGGAGGATTTTGTTTTTTATTGGGAATCATTGGGGTGGGATGTTAACCCTGCAAGCTCTTGAGCCGATCCACATGGGCCATGAGCGAGCGTTTGGCCACCGGCCACATGCGCGGTGGCACGTCGTCATAGGCCAGCGCCACCCAGTCTTCCAGTGTGCCTTCGGGCAGGGTTTGCATGGCTTTGAGGATTTTGGCTTCTCGTTTCAGGCGGTGCGCTTTCAGGTGCGTGATGGCTGCGCTAGCCTCGCCATTGAAGCCGCCCATGACATAGCCGTGGGCGGGCAAAATAAATTGAATGGTGTGTTCGGTGCAGGCGGCATTCAACACATCCAGCGAATCCAGGTAGGCCGTCATGTCGCCATCTGGTGGGTCGATCACGGTGGTGCTGCCGTTCAAAATGTGGTCGCCGCTGAACAACAAGCCATCCTCAATCAACACCAGGCACAGGTGGTTGGCGGCGTGGCCGGGCGTGTGAATAACTTTTAAAGTATGCGTTAAATCGGTCTCTAGACCAATAGATACTAGTTTAAGCAGCTCATTATTTAATAGCGCTCTGTCCGGGGTGAATTCACTCGCCGCGCGTGCAGTTGGCGCAGAAGGCAGACCCAAAATAGGCGGTTTGTTGGCGCACAGGACCTGCAAGGGCAGGGCGCCGGGGCTGTGGTCGGGGTGCGAGTGGGTGCAGACAATGTGGCGAATATCGCCCCCGGCGGCACGCCAAAGTCGCTCAAGGTGCTCAGGGTCGGCCGGACCCGGGTCAATGGCGATATAGCCGGTGTTCGGGTCGCCCACCAGGTAGCTGTTGGTGCCAGGGCCGGTCATGACGCCGGGGTTGGGCGCAGTCAGGCGCATGACGTTTTTCAACAAGGCCACGGGTTGCTCGGCTTGCCAGTCCAAGGTGTGCACGATTTGCCCGTCGGGGCTGGTCATGGCCAATTCGCCAAAGGGCTGCTCGTGCTCCATGTAGCGCGCCTCGCGCCCGGCGAGCCAACCGGCGCGGGGGCAACTCGTCCACAAGGGCTGCTCAGTAGCGGCGCAGGCTTGCAGCACGTCATCCACCAAAGTGAAGTCCAGCAAGCGCTCCAGCGTGCGAATGGTGGGGAAGATGATGAAAAAATCGCCGGCTTGGTGGCGCGCCAAAGCCTCAGAAGGGCTGATCCAGATCGGCTCAAATTGCTCACTCTCGTCGGCCACAGGTTCTTGGCCTTCGGGCATGCGGGCGACCAAAAACGGCACGTCAAAGCGGCGCGGCAGGTCGCGGTCGGTGATCCAGTGGGCCAACACAAACACCTCGTCAGCGGCCAGCACCAAGCCTTGCGCCTGGCACTGCGGGGTGAAGGGTGCGCTGCGGTCAAGGGCGGCAATGTCGTGTTGGTCGGCAGCGCGGCCATCGGCGTGGCGGGCCAGCAGCACGCCCAATTCTTCAAAACTCTCCCGAATAGCCGCAATGGCCTGCGTCAGGTGCAAGTCACTTTGCGTGGCGCGTCGGCGGGCCTGGGGGTGGCTGGCGGCGTCCAGCGCATCCACACCACCGCCCGGGAAAACGTAGGCGCCGGGGGCAAAGCTGGCGGTCATGGAGCGGCGCGTCATCAGCACCTGCAGGCCTTGCGCGCTGTCGCGCAGCAGGAGCACGGTGGCGGCAGGTCGGGTGGGCGCTGGCGCGCGTTGCGGGTGGATGAGTTGGGAAGGTCGGGTCATGGAGTTTTCCTGTTGCTGCGTTGGGCCACCAAAAGACTGTAGATCACGATGCCCATCGACACGGTCAACATGAGCAGCGTGGCCGCCGCGTAAATGGAGGGATTGATCCCGCGCCGGGCGTAGCCAAAGATCACTTGCGGCAACGTGGTCACGCCAGGGCCGGATAAAAACTCGGAAATCACCACGTCATCAAACGACAAGGTGAAGGTCAGTAGCCAGGCCGCCACAATGCCAGGGGCAATGGTGGGCAAGGTCACCAGAAAGAAAACCTGGGTCGGGCGACAGCCCAGGTCCATGGCGGCTTCTTCCAGGGCGCGGTCCATTTCCTGCAAGCGCGACTTGATGACCACGGTGGCATAAGCCATGCCCAGCAGGACGTGCCCCAGAATGATCGTGACCATCCCCCGCTCGGGCCACCCGGTCGCCTTTTGCAGGGCGACCATCAACAGCAGCAAAGACATGCCAATAATCACCTCAGGCATCACCAGCGGTGCGTTGGTCATGGCCGAAAACAAAAATCGGCCAGTGAATTTTTTGTAGCGCACCAGCACAAAGGCGGCAAAGCTGCCTAAAACCGCCGAGCCCGTGGCGGTGATCAGGGCCACTTTCAGCGAGAGCAAAAACCCGTCAACCAAATGCACATCATTCACCAAAGCGGTGTACCAGCGAAGGGAAAATCCGGTAAATACCCCGTCCTGGCGCGTGCTGTTGAAGGAAAAAAGTACGAGAAAAAAGAGCGGCAGGTATAAAAATAGATAGACCATCCCCATCCAAAACCGACCCAGATTCGCGCCCAGCCAGCGCCTAAGCAGGTTCATGTCATGCCGCCTTGGCTGGGTTGGCGTGTTCATTTCGGTGGTGGCGCCAGGCCAGCGGTAACAAGATCAAAACGATCATGAGGATGGACAAGGCCGAGGCCCTGGGCCAGTTGTTGCTGCTGAACATTTCGTCCCAGATGACCCGCCCGATCATGAGGTTTTCTGCCCCGCCCAACAGGGACGGAATGACAAATTCGCCCAGTGCCGGAATGAACACCAGCATGGCGCCCGCCACGATACCCGGTCGACTCAAGGGCACAGTAATGAGCCAAAAGGCTTCCCAGGGGCTAGCGCCCAAGTCGTGCGCGGCTTCCAGCAAGCTCAAATCCATTTTGACCAGCGTGGCGTACAAGGGCAGGATCATGAAGGGGCAATACACATAGGTCATGCCCAGCAACATCGACACATCGTTGTAGAGCAAAGGCACGGGCTCTTGCGTCAAGCCGGACCCCATCAGAAAATTATTGATCAGCCCTTGGTCGGCCAGGATGCCTTTCCAGGCATAGACGCGCAGCAAGAACGAGGTCCAAAAAGGCAGCATCACCAGCATCAGCAAAACCGGCCGCCGGCGCTCAGAAGCTCTGGCCAAAAAGTAGGCAAAGGGGTAGCCCAGCACTAAACACAGCAAGGTGGTGAGGCTGGCGTATTTCAGAGAAAGTAAAAAGGCGTCGGTGTACAGGGTGCGACCCAAACGCCAATTCAATGGGTTTGCTGAGCTGTTGAAGAGCGAGAAGTAGTTGTCGAGCTTGAGCACGACCTGCCATTGGCCCTCCACTGGCCGAAGGATGGGGGCAAAAGGGTCAAGCCCTTCGCCCATGTCGGTCACGCTGATGCGCAACAAGATCAGGGCCGGGAGGACGAAGCAGATCAGCAGCCAAAGGTAAGGCACGCCAATGACGAAACGCCTGCCCAGTTTGAACCGCAGGAGGTTCATTGCGTCAAGACCACCGGGACGCTGTCGTTCCACCAAAAATACACGGCGTCGCCCCAAGTGATGTCGCTGTTG
>CANBUY010000124.1 GCA_947372745.1 Comamonadaceae bacterium
CGCCAAAGACTACGTGCGCATGCAGTGGATGATGCTGCAGCAAGACCAGGCTGAAGACTTTGTGATTGCGACCGGCAAGCAATACAGCGTGCGCCAATTCATCGAATGGAGCGCCGAAGCCCTCGGCATGCAACTCCGCTGGGAAGGCAACGGCGTTGACGAAGTCGGCTACTGGCTAACCCCCACTTCCCCCTCCCCAATACCCATCGTCCGTATAGATCCTCGCTACTTCCGCCCCACCGAAGTCGAGACCCTGCTCGGCGACCCGACCAAAGCCAAACAAAAACTCGGTTGGGTGCCCGAGATCACCGCCCAAGAAATGTGCGCCGAAATGGTTGCCAATGACTTGGCCCACGCTAAACAGCATGCATTGCTGAAGCAGCATGGTTTTATTGTCAATGTGAGTATTGAATAAATAATGAATCTATCAAATATCAAGTTGGCCATCATAGGTTTAGGTTATGTAGGACTTCCGCTTGCAGTTGAATTCGGAAAGAAGCGCTCAGTTGTTGGATTCGATATAAATCAGAAGCGGATTAGTGAACTCAAGGAAGGCCGCGACTTCACGTTGGAGACCGAGCCTGAGGAGTTGCAGGCAGCCAAGCACCTTACCTTCAGCACACGACTGGATGACTTGCACGACTGCAACTGTTTCATCATCACCGTGCCAACCCCCATTGACCAGCACAAACGCCCAGACCTCACGCCACTCATTAAAGCCAGCGAAACCGTTGGTAAAGTACTTAAAGCTGGCGATATCGTCATTTACGAGTCCACCGTTTATCCCGGGTGCACCGAAGAAGATTGCGTGCCAGTGCTAGAAAAGTTCAGTGGCCTCAAGTTCAACCACGACTTTTTTTGTGGCTACAGCCCTGAGCGCATCAACCCTGGCGACAAAGAGCACCGTGTCACCACCATCAAGAAGGTCACCTCTGGCTCCACCCCAGAAATCGCTGACTTGGTTGACGCGCTCTACAACCAGATCATCACCGCAGGCACCCACAAGGCCACCAGCATCAAGGTGGCCGAAGCCGCCAAGGTGATTGAGAACACCCAGCGCGACCTCAACATTGCCCTCATCAACGAGCTAGCCCTCATCTTCAATAAGATGGGCATCGACACCGAAGCCGTTTTACAAGCCGCTGGCAGCAAGTGGAACTTTTTGCCCTTTCGCCCCGGCTTGGTCGGCGGCCACTGCATAGGCGTGGACCCGTATTACCTGACCCACAAGGCCGAGTCCATTGGCTACCACCCCCAGATCATTCTGGCGGGCCGCCGCCTGAACGACAGCATGGGTGCCTACGTGGTCACCCAGCTTGTTAAAGCCATGACCAAACGCCGCCTGCCAGTACAAGGGGCGCGCATCCTTGTGATGGGCCTTACATTTAAAGAAAACTGCCCCGACCTGCGCAACACCCGCGTGGTCGATATCGTCAAAGAACTGGCCGATTACGACGTGCAGGCCGACGTATTTGACCCCTGGGCGGATACCGCCGAGGCACAGCACGAATACGGCATTACCCCTGTTCAGCAGCCCGAACCCGGTGCATACGATGCCATCATCATTGCCGTAGCCCACCACCAGTTCAAAACCATGGGTGCAGCCGCTATTCGTGCGCTGGGCAAGCCAGAGCATGTGCTGTACGACCTTAAATACCTGTTGCCTGCAGTTGATAGCGATATTCGCCTCTAGCACCCGGCCAGCAAGCGTAAACAGCTATCAACTTTATAGTACTCATGACAGCCTACACCCAACTTCAAACCCGCTTGCAAGCCGAGCCCAACACCTGGCTCATCACCGGCGTGGCTGGATTTATCGGCAGCAACCTTTTGGAAACCCTGCTCAAGCTCAATCAGCGCGTGGTTGGCCTTGATAACTTTGCTACCGGCCACCAACGCAATTTGGACGAAGTGCAAACCCTTCTCACCCCCGAGCAATGGGCCAACTTCAGTTTTATCAACGGCGACATCTGCAACCTGGCCGACTGCCAAAAGGCGGTTACTGGAGTTGACTATGTGTTGCACCAAGCAGCCCTAGGCAGCGTGCCCCGCAGTGTGGCCGACCCCATCACCACCAACGCAACGAACATCAGCGGTTTCTTGAATATGCTGGTAGCCGCGCTCGATGCCAAAGTCAAACGCTTTGTTTACGCAGCCAGCAGCAGCACCTATGGCGACCACCCGGCACTGCCCAAGGTTGAAGACACTATTGGCAAACCGCTAAGCCCGTACGCAGTCACCAAATACGTCAACGAGCTATACGCCGACGTGTTTGGCAAAACTTATTGCATGCAAAGCATCGGCCTGCGCTACTTCAATGTATTTGGCCCGCGCCAAGACCCCAACGGTGCTTATGCCGCCGTCATCCCCAAGTGGATCAGCAGCATGATAAAAAACGAGCCTATCTACATCAACGGCGACGGCGAGACCAGCCGCGACTTCTGCTTTGTAAATAACGCAGTGCAAGCCAACTTGCTAGCAGCCACCACGCCAAACCAAGATGCCATCAACCAAGTTTATAACGTAGCCGTAGGTGACCGCACTACCCTCAACGAGCTATATGCCCAACTACTTCAAAACCTGCTTCCTCACTTCCTACACCTAGGCAGCTTCAAGCCCATATATCGCGAATTTCGCGCCGCCGACGTGCGCCACAGCCTGGCCGACATCAGCAAAGTCGCCACGCGCTTGGGCTATGCACCAACGCAGCGTATCGGGCAAGGGCTGGAGCTAGCCATGTCTTGGTACATCGGAAGAGCTATTGAACAAAAAGCTTTGTAAAGACTGTCGATGTCAGTGAGAAGTTTGTTGTACGACTGAAATACGCAAACACTGTTTTTTATGAAGATAAATATTTCTGAAGCCCCCACTGATAGTCTGAAAAAATTATTTTGGAGTGTTTTCTTTGAATCAAAGAATAGAGGAATTTCGTTAAATCGCCATTTCCCCTGGTTAGAAAATGGCCCTGAGACAGCTCTATTTTTTGAAATAGTTATATCCTCAGACACGGTTGCAGGGTTGGTTTTACGTCATAAGAAATACCAAATTCATGGTGAGCCAATAAATATTGGAATAATTGGTCTCGTTTGTGTCGCTCCAGAACATCGCGGTGTTGGTATTTCCAATAAACTTTTGGCAAAAGTAATTGATTACAGCAAGAACAATAACTATGACTACCTAACTCTTTGGACGAATCAACATCATATTTATTCCAAACACAAGTTCTATTTAGCAGATCCATGGTTGTACGGTTGGGTCAAAACAGATGTCGCCGTTAAGAAATTGCCTTGCGATAACGTCATCAACAAAGCGTTGATTATTGAAAATACGTTATCACCATTACCGCCATTTGCAACCGGACTTTATGAGTATTCGTCAAATAACTCTTCATTTGGTTTCCTGAAAGACAAAGATGGTGAAATTGTCATTAATTACACAGGTGATGTTGTTGAATTGGGATTACTGATGATTAATGAATTGCCTGAACGTTGGCGACTTAATGTAATAAAAAATGATCCCTTGATAGCTGTTTTGTTAAATTATGGTTCAATCGTTAAAGTCTCACCGGCTAATCTTCAAATGTGGCTTAGTATGAGAGAATCGAACCCAAGTGATTTAGTTATTAATAATGTAGTTATTCCAATTTTGGATAGAATATGACCAGTATCATGCTCCCATTAGTAAAAGTAATTTTCCCGCCTAGAGAATCACTTCTTCCCATCCTCGAGTCTGTGCTTTACAGCGGTCAGGTAGCAGAGGGACAGCAGGTCTACGAATTTGAAGAACAATTCAGTAAAACATTTAATATCCCTCACGTGCTGGCAATGAGTAGTGGGACGGCTGCATTGCATGCGGCTCTGACGCTCGCAGGCGTGCAGCCGGACGATGAAGTGATTAGTACTCCAATGACAGCGGAACCTACCAACACATCTATTCTGTATTCTGGTGCTACGGTGGTTTGGGCGGATGTAGACCCTTCGTCTGGAAATATTGATCCCGAGTCAATTCGCAAGAGCATCACAGCGAAAACGAAAGCGATTGTCATCGTTCACTATGCTGGCTATCCCGTCCGCTTGGCGGAAGTGCGCGCGATTGCTGATGAATTCGCTATACCCTTAATAGAAGATTGCGCTCACGCTCTCGGCGCAACTTACGATGGAAAACCTATTGGAACGGTCGGCGATTTTGGTATCTTTTCATTCCAGGCCATCAAGCACATGACGACGGTAGACGGAGGCATGCTTACGATGGCCGATGCCAAGCACATGACTGCCGCGAAAAAGTTTCGTTGGTTTGGCATGCTCAAGGGCGTGCCGCGTACAGAAGTCGATATTCAAACCATCGGCTACAAGTACAACATGAACAACGTCAACGCCACCATTGGCCTTGTCCAACTGAAACACATTGCCGCCGTTCTCGATCGGCACATTTCAAATGGTAGTTATTACGACAAACAGTTTCAAGATGCTCCGGGGGTTGGCTTCGCACGCTGTGATTCAGTGGCAAAACCGAGTTATTGGTTGTACACGCTTCTTTCCGATCATGCCGAGGATATTGAGAGAGCGCTGAATGCGGCAAATATCATGGCATCCAAGTTGCACCGGCCGAACAATTTTCACAGCATTTTTCGTAGCGCAAAGAAGCCCTTACCGGGCCTTGATCAGTTTTACAGACGACTGCTTCACATCCCGTGTGGCTGGTGGGTATCTGACGAAGACCGCGAACGAATAGTTGCTGTCATTAAAAAAGGCTAACTTTTGAAACAGCTTCAGATGAAAACTATTCCCTTGTTTGGCGTGGTTAAGCTACCGGAAATGGAAGCCGCTGCTTTGGAGGTGCTGCGCTCAGGTCGAATTGCAAACGGCGACTACGTGGCCAGGTTTGAAGAAGGCATTGGTCAAATTATCGGGCGACCCAATGTGGTCTCAACGGTGGATATGACCAGTGCGATTTTCCTCGCACTTTACATGGCGGGCGTAGGCGAAGGAGACGAGGTACTCACCACTTCGTTTGCCTGCATGTCGACGAATTCCGCTATTGCGCAATGTGGCGCTGTGCCGGTTTGGGTCGATGTCCAGCCACAATCCGTTGAAATCGATCTTGAGGATCTGATCAGCAAGATCAGCACCAAGACCAAAGCTGTAATTCTGTACCACGTGGCGGGCTATCCCGGCCCAGCGAAAGAAGTGGCGGCGCTGTGCCAAGAGCGTGGGCTTGCGTTGATTGAAGACTGTGACAATGCCCTGTATGCGTCCCGTGAAGGGGTGCCGGTTGGTTCGCACGGTGACTTTGCCGTCTATTCTTTCTATCCGACCCGGCAGATCAATACTACCGAAGGCGGCGCTCTCGTTTGCAGGAGTCCCGATATGGCAGCACGTGCAAGGAAGCTCAGGCGCTTTGGAATCGATGCTGCAACGTTCCGCAATGCAAGTGGCGAGATTAACCCTTCTTCTGACATACCCGAAATTGGCTGGGCGTTCACCATGAACAACCTGTGTGCAGCACTTGGCTGCGCGCAACTGCCAACCGCTGCCTACAGAGTTACCAAGACGCGAGAAAACGTCGCGAAGCTGGTTCAGAAATTTGCCCGATTTAGGGGTGTTCAACCGCTGTCTGTATCGCCTGAAGCCCAGCCGGCTTATTGGGTGCTCTTGTTGCTTGTCGACAATCGGGATGACGTCCTGGCACACATGCGGCAGCAGGGGGTCATGGTGTCTTGTGTTCATCAACGAAACGACCTGTACACGGGCTTCCGTGTTGGCGCCCTCTGCAATCTGCCAAACACTCAGCACATTCAAGACCACCTGCTTGCCATTCCCTGCGGCTGGTGGCTGATGGATGAGGATTTGCGCTCTATTGCCACAGCGTTGCAGAACGCTACATTCGCTTCGTCAGTATTGTAGAAAACCCGGACTTTAATAATTAGCACAGTTGGCTATCGTTACCGGAAGATATTGACGTATTGCACTCACCAGAAAATTTATATCTGTTTAAAGGGAAGTTATGTTTGACGATAAAGTGCTAATGATTACAGGTGGAACTGGATCTTTTGGCAACACTGTTTTAAATCGGTTCTTGAATACGGCAGTAAAAGAAATCATTGTATTTAGCCGCGACGAGAAGAAACAAGAGGACATGCGGATTGCGCTAAATAGTCCAAAAGTCAAGTTCTATATCGGCGATGTGCGCGACTACAACAGCATTCACCAGGCAATGGCTGGGGTTGACTATGTTTTCCATGCGTCAGCACTCAAGCAGGTTCCTTCGTGTGAGTTTTATCCGATGGAGGCCGTGCGGACGAATATTATCGGAACCGATAACGTCCTGAGCGCCGCAGTGGCTAACAACGTCAAACGGCTTATTTTGCTTAGCACTGACAAGGCCGTCTACCCTATTAACTCAATGGGAATTTCGAAGGCAATGGCTGAAAAAGTTCTCATCGCCAAGTCGCGAACAGTGCGAGAAGGCGGCACTGTACTGTGCGCAACCAGGTATGGGAATGTCATGGCTTCGCGTGGGTCTGTTATTCCGTTGTTTGTTGAAAAGCTTAAGGCAGGCCTGCCACTTACGGTGACGGACCCAAACATGACTCGGTTTCTGATGTCTCTCGAAGAATCAGTCGATTTAGTGCTACATGCATTCGAAAATGGCAACCAGGGTGACATTTTTGTTCAAAAGGCACCCGCCTCAACTATTGAAGATCTAGCCCAAGCCATAAAGGAACTTTTTAATAGTGACATAGCAGTAAAAATCATTGGTGCGAGGCACGGTGAGAAGTTGTATGAATCACTAGTATCACGGGAAGAAATGGCTAATGCAGATGATATGGGCCATTACTATAGGATTGCAGCAGATAACCGCGATTTGAATTACGATAAATTCATTCTCGAAGGGCGGCCTGAAGTGAATGATGTTGATGATTACACATCACATAATACTACTCGCCTTAGTGTTAACCAGATTAAGGATCTATTACTTTCTCTGGACTATATTAAGACGGCATTGGGAAAGTAGTGAATAATTGGTTTGATAACGCTAAATTGACGTATATGCGTCAATTTTGGTTGAAAAAAATCAGATGATCAAAAAAAATATTATTGCAAATATCGCCGGACGTGCATGGGCCTTCCTGTCAGTCTATTTGTTTGTACCTCTGTATCTCAAATTTCTTGGGGTTGAAGCCTATGGCCTTGTTGGTTTCTACTCCGCTTTGTTGGGTGTACTGGCATTCGCAGACATGGGGTTCACAGCTACGCTCAACCGAGAAATGGCACGGCTCAGTGTGCGCAATGATTCAGATGGAGAGATGCGAGATCTACTGCGCACATATGAATTAACCTATCTTTTTGTATCAATTGCACTTGCTATCAGCATTTGGATACTGTCACCACTCATCGTTACGCACTGGTTGCAATCTAGTCTATTGCAACCGCAAGAAATTACCATGGCAATCCAACTAATGGGCGTTGCTATCGCATTTCAGTTACCGTCTGGCCTGTATATCGGCGGATTGATGGGCTTGCAGCGGCAGGTAGAGGCGAATCGATTGCAAATTGCATGGTCAATATACCGTGGACTCGGTGGTGTTTTAGTATTATGGCTTCTATCACCAACGATCATCGCATTCGCTAGCTGGCAGCTAGTTTCTAATGCACTTTATTGCTTTCTGAGTCGGAGGAATCTTTGGCAGACT
>CANBUY010000125.1 GCA_947372745.1 Comamonadaceae bacterium
CGTGCGCGAGCAAATCAAAGCCAAGGCCCACGGCCAGGCGCAAATCACCGATGGCTCGCATTTGCTCGTATTCGCCGCATGGGACAACTACACCCCAGAGCGCATCAACCTGATGTATGACTTGAACGATTCCGAGCGAAATACACGCAGCGAGACGGCTGACAACTACCGCAAGATGTTGCTGGCCAACTACCCCGCGCGTGATCTGGAAGTCAACTTTCAGCATGCCGCCAAGCAAGCCTACATTGGCCTGGGCATCGCCCTGACCGCCGCTGCTTTTGAGGGTGTTGACAGCACCCCGATGGAAGGGTTTGACCCCAAAGCCGTCGATGAAATTTTGGGTTTGAATGCACGCGGTTTGCGCAGTGTCGTCATCATGCCCCTGGGCTACCGTGAAGAAGCCAACGACTGGCTGGTGAATCTTAAAAAAGTGCGCCGCTCCAACGCCAATTTCATCACCGAGGTGAATTAAGTCATCAGCCCTTTCGGGGCTTGAACGGCGCGCGGTACAGCCACACGGGCCGCCCATCCGGGCAGCGAAATGTAGCTTGAGGCTGCAGCGATCGCGCCTCGAATTCAAGGCTGGCCAGCCAAGCGCCGGGCTTGAGTTCTGCCCTAGCCTTCTCCACGGCCTTGGGCATGCTCTCAGGGCGCTGGAAGAGGTAGACCATGGCATAGGGTTTCCAGTCGGCCAGCCAGATGTCGCCTTGGCGAATACGCGCCCAAGGGCAGCGCAGGGCACACAGAGCGCGCAGCAACCAACTCCATTCCAGCCCGTGCAGAGCAACCGTGGGGTAGGCTTCGCGCAGGGCTTTCAGGCCATCGCCCAAACCGCACCCAGCGTCCAATACCAACGCATCCTTGGGGATCGACGCTTTTCCGGCCAAGTCACGCAGGGCATGCGCGGGCGTAGGAAACAGCGGCGCATCGTGCCAGGCATTCAAGGGATAGATCAGCAAGAGCAAAGCCAGAGGCAGCAACCAGGCCCAAGCGGGCAAGGCCGCTGCGCCCGAGAGCGCCAGCGACAGGGGAAAGCCCAAACCAGTGGCAAAACGCCGCCACCAAGTGCCCGCCAGAATACTGAAGCCAACCCCAAGCACCGTGGCCGCCAGCAAGGCCAGTAAGACTGGGCTGCCAAGCGCCTGCAGCGCCACAAACAGGGCCCAGGCCCCCGCCCAAGCCAGCAAGGCCGGCAAGGGCCAGCGCAATCGGGCCAACAAGGTCTTCAAGGGTGGTTACTCCAGCCTTAGCGCGCGGCGCCGCGGGTGAGCTTGTCGATCAGGCCGTTGAGCTCTTCCAGCGACCCAAACTGGATGCTGAGTTCGCCCATTTCCTCAAAGCGACCCGCGCGCTTGACGCGCTTTTTAACCCGCACTTCCACCGCCGCCGTGAGCAAGTCTGACAGTTCTTCCTCTACCCGTTTGATGTCGCGTGACTTCTCGGGGCGGGGTTTGACCGAGGTCAGTGTGAAATCGGCGCTGAGCTTTTTAACCAGGCTCTCGGCTTCACGAACCGACATTTTTTTGGAGGCAATCTGGTTCGCCGCCGTGATCTGGGTGGCACGGTCCAGGCTTAATAAAGCACGGGCATGGCCCATGTCCAGGTCACCCGCCATCAACATGGTTTGCACCGGATCGACCAGATTGAGCAAACGCAGCAGGTTGCTGGCAGCGCTGCGTGAGCGCCCCACGGCTTGTGCGGCTTGCTCATGCGTGTGGCCAAACTCTTTGACCAAGCGCTGCAAACCCTGGGCTTCTTCCAGCGGGTTGAGATCTTCGCGCTGAATGTTTTCGATGAGCGCCATGGCGGCAGCATCTTCATTAGGCACATCGCGCACCAGCACCGGCACGCTTTCCAACCCAGCCAGTTTGGCGGCCCGAAAGCGTCGCTCCCCAGCGATGATTTCGTACTTGCCCAGGTTCATGCCTTCTTTGAGAGGACGCACCAAGATGGGCTGCATGATGCCTTGCATCTTGATGGATTCGGCCAACTCGTACAAAGCGCCCTCGTCCATCCGGGTGCGTGGCTGGTACTGGCCGGCCACCATCTCATCCAGACGCAAAACACTGGGCACGTTGACGCCCTCGCCATTGATGTCAAACGGTGTGGGCTCCGTCACTTTGGGGCCCAGTAGAGCTTCGAGTCCACGGCCTAAGCCTTTTGGTTTTTTAGTCACCATGATGATCGTCCTTAACTTCTTAGTTGATTGAGTAAAGCCAGCCCTTGGGGCCACTCGCCCAGGCCAGATTGCGCATTGATATGGCCGCGCTCGCCCAAGTCGACCAGCGCACTCCCCCATGCCTTGCCAAAGGTAGAGGCCCGTTCGAAACTGCAATACGGGTCATTGCGGCTGGCGACCAGTTGCGTTTTGAATGGCAAGGTTTGCATGGCGATGGGCGCCCAGCTGGTCAAGATCGGGCGCAACTCTTCTCGCTCGGCATCGCCCGGCGCCACCAGCAAAGCAGCTTTAACCCGGTGGGTGTTTTTTGAATGCGAGGCCCAGGCGGCCACCAAGAGGCAACCCAGGCTGTGCGCCACCAGCACCGGCGCTTGCGCTTGCATCAACACCAGGTCTTCCAGCCGTGCAATCCAATCGCCGCGCAGGGGGCGCAGCCAGTCGTGTTGCTCTACGCGGGTGAAACCGTGCGCGTCTTCCCACAGGCTTTGCCAGTGGTCGGGACCGGAGTTTTGCCAGCCGGGAAGCGTTAAAACAGGTGTTGCGTTCATTTGCTATGGTTTCAGTAGCTGCTTGTGCTCGTCGGTCATACTCAAACGAGCACTTTGATTAAACTTTTCCAATCCGATCAACCATCTCTTGGGCAAAGGCCACAAAGGCTTGCGCGCCTTTGGATGAGGGGTCAAACACCACGCCCGGGAGTCCATAACTCGGCGCTTCAGCCAAGCGCACGTTGCGGGGAATGACGGTGTTGAACACCTTATCGCCGTAGTAGTTTTTAAGCTGCTCGCTGACCTGCTGCTGCAGGGTAATGCGCGGGTCAAACATCACCCGCAGCAAACCAATGATGGCCAGGTCTTTGTTCAAATTGGCGTGCACTTGCTTCACGGTGTTGACCAAATCAGTCAGGCCTTCAAGGGCGAAGTATTCACACTGCATCGGCACAATCACGCCGTGCGCACAGCACAGGCCGTTGAGGGTCAGCATGGAGAGCGAGGGCGGACAGTCGATCAACACAAAGTCGTACTCGTCGTCGACCTCTGCCAAGGCTAGTTTGAGTCGCTTTTCTCGGCGCTCCAGGTCGACCATCTCGACCTCAGCCCCAGCCAACTCCCGGTTAGCGCCCAAAATATCGTAGCTGCATTTTCCAGCGATCAACTTCTCGCTTTGAACACGCACCTCTTTGACGGAGGCCGACTCCAGCAACACGTCATAGACGGTTAGCGCCAACTGGCGCTTATCGACGCCTGAACCGGTGGTGGCATTGCCTTGGGGGTCCAGGTCAATCAACAACACACGCTGCCCTACTTTGGCCAGACCTGCGGCCAAGTTGACGGTGGTGGTGGTCTTGCCGACCCCGCCTTTTTGGTTCGCAACGCAGAATATTTGGGCCATGAAGTGCTTACCTGAAGTAGAAAATTAACAAATGCAAAAGGTGTGTTTCACGTGAAACACACGCTGAATGGTGTTCATCGCGAGAGCGCCAACTTGACGCCAAAGCCAATGAGACACAAACCCGCCAGCTTTTCAAGCAAACGGGTGAACAAGGGGTTGGCTTTGAGGCGCGCTGCGAAATAGTGGGTGAGCAACACAACGATGAAACAATATATAAAGGCCAGCGTGGCAACGGTCAAAGCCATGACACCAAAAGTCACCATACCCAGGTGATTTTTCGGGTCAATAAACAAGGGGAAGAAGGCCATGTAAAAAACGATGGCTTTCGGGTTAAGCACGGTGATCGCCAAGGCTTGCTGAAAATAATGGCGCGGCTTTATATTCAAAATGGGGGCAGCACCTGGCTTGGCCGTGACCATCCTGAAACCCAGCCAAGCCAAATAGGCGGCACCCAACCATTGCACCGCTTGAAAAGCAGGCGGGTAAGCCGACAATACAGCGGCCACACCGGCCACCGCCAGCCAAAGCAGCACCTGATCGCCAGCCATCACGCCCAGCGTAGCCCCCAAGCCACCGCGTAACCCACCCTTGGATGTCGACGTAATAATAGCCAGATTGCCCGGACCAGGAATGAACAACAAGATGAGGAAGGCGACAACAAAAGCGCCGTAGTCGGCAATGCCAAACATGGGTGAGTTCTTTCAGAATGAAGGCTTGAGTTTACGTGATGAAATTTTCAACACAAAGCAAGCCTTGAAACCGCCTCTAAAACAAGCTAAGCATTGCAACTACTACCCTCGTCACTGCGAGCGTCAGCGTGGCAGTCCAGCTTTGAATTACGAGAGTTTTCGTTGCTGGAAAGGGGTTGGCTCGGAGCGATGGACTGCCACGCTTCGCTCGCAGTGACGGGGAAAATGGTGAGTAATGACGGGCATTTGCTCGTGACCTGTGTGCGGTATCGACACGACTCAGGAAACTCGCGATGGCGGGTCTAGTGCTGTCGACATTGATCTCGAGACAACGGTGCCTATGGAAAAACTGGATACAACGCCACAACCTCATAGAAATCACTGCGCGGCAATCCATCACAGTTTGTGAGGGGCACTTAATTGAGATTGGCTTGACGCATCCAAACAATACAGCGATCCGCATCCAAACCCGGCACTTTTAGTTGTTCCACGTGAAACACCGACACGCCTAAAGGCAAAACGGCCAACTCTTCAGCGGGGTCTTTGCCCTTCATCGCCAGCCAAACGCCCTGCTCGCCCAGCGCCGCTTTTGACCACTGCGTGAAATCTACAAGCGAAGCAAAGGCGCGGGAACTGACGACGTCGTATTGCTGAACCAGGCTTTCAACCCTGGCGTGCAAGCCCTGCAAATTGGGCAACCTGAGCGTGGCGGCCACTTGTCGGATAAAGGCAATTTTCTTAGCCACGGTATCAACACAGTCCACTTGAATGTCAGGGCAGCAAATAGCAATGACGATACCCGGCAAGCCTGCACCTGAACCGACATCCAGCAAGCGGACAGATCGATCCGATGGAATTGGTGCACCAGCTGCCAGCTGCTGGCGCAAGGGTTTGATCACCGCCAGACTGTCCAACAGGTGATGTGTGAGCATCTCTGCGGGGTCGCGCACAGCGGTCAGGTTGTATACCTTGGTCCATTTTTCAATGAGCGCCAGGTAGTCAAGCAACTTGGCTATTTGCGCGTCATCAAGCGTCAACTCCAACGCTGCAACGCCTTGGCGCAGCGCTTGCTCCAGTGGGCGCATCAGGCTTTCACCTCTTGCTCACTACCCTCTTCAGTCAACCCTGCTTTTGCCAACTTGCCCGCCGCCACGAAACCTTTGAAGTTGCTTTTCTTCAAATGCACCAACAGCAAAGAAATCGTCGCCGGGGTAATGCCTGAGATACGCGAGGCCATGCCCAAAGTCTCGGGACGGAACTTGGTCAATTTTTGGCGAGCCTCAAAACCCAAAGCCGTTACCAGCATGTAGTCCAACTCATCGGGGAGCTTCAAATGCTCATAGTGGGCAGAGCGCTCCACCTCGTCTTTTTGCCGCTCAATGTAGCCTGAGTACTTAGCCAATATCTCAACCTGCTCAATCACCACCGCTGAAAACACCTCGTCCGCCACTGATTCAGATACTGTTTCACGTGAAACAGCGGTGCTCAATTCGGCGCTGGCAAACCGGCCCGCCTCCAAAGTCATGAGTCCGGCGTAGCTCACATCCGGGCGACGCAGCAGATCAGCCAGGCTGTATTCGTGTTCAATTGCTTTACCCAGCACCCGCTCGGCCTCTGCAACCGCGAGGTTTTTAGGGTTCACCCACAAAGACCGCAAACGCTCTGTTTCACGTGAAACAGCATCGCGCTTGCGGCTGTAAGCCGCCCAGCGCGCATCATCTACCAAGCCCAGTTTGCGCCCTATTTCGGTCAATCGCGCATCAGCGTTGTCCTCGCGCAGTTGCAAGCGAAACTCGGCGCGACTGGTAAACATGCGGTAGGGCTCGGTCACGCCTTTGTTGATCAGGTCATCAACCAACACGCCTAGGTAAGCCTCATCACGCCCTGGCACCCAGGTGTCTTGCGTCCATTCGGTTTTAGCCCCGGCCTGCAAAGCGGCATTGATGCCGGCAAACATGCCTTGGGCGGCGGCTTCTTCGTAACCCGTGGTCCCGTTGATTTGACCGGCAAAAAACAAGCCGCCAATAGCCTTGGTCTCGAAGCTGCTTTTGAGTTGCTGCGGGTCAAAATAATCGTATTCGATGGCGTAGCCTGGACGCAAAATATGGGCGTTTTCCAGGCCCACCATCGAGCGCACCAAGGCATATTGAATGTCAAACGGCAGGCTGGTGGAGATGCCGTTGGGGTAGTACTCGTGAGTCGTCAAGCCCTCGGGCTCCAGGAAAATTTGGTGGCTGTCTTTGTCCGCAAAGCGGTTGATCTTGTCTTCCACACTGGGGCAATAGCGCGGGCCCACACCTTCAATCTTGCCCATGAACATGGGGCTTCTATCGAAGCCGCTGCGAATAATATCGTGGGTGCGCTCGTTGGTGTGCGTCATCCAGCATGACATTTGGGGCGGGTGCTGCTCAACCCGGCCCATAAAACTAAACACTGGCATGGCCGCGCTCATGCCACCGGGCATACCGTCTCCGGGCTGCTCAATGCACTTGCTGAAGTCGATCGAGCGACCATCCAGACGCGGGGGCGTGCCCGTTTTCAATCGACCCTGGGGCAGCTTCAACTCCTTCAAGCGAGCCGACAAACTGACCGCTGGGGGGTCGCCTGCCCTGCCCGCAGAGTAGTTGTTCAGTCCCACATGAATTTTGCCGTCCAAAAATGTGCCCGCCGTCAGCACCACCGTTTTTGAGCGAAACTTGATACCCACTTGCGTCACCGCCCCCACCACCCGGTCACCTTCAACCATCAGGTCGTCCACCGCCTGCTGGAATAGCCACAGGTTGGGCTGGTTCTCCAGCTTGCGGCGGATGGCGGCCTTGTACAGCACGCGGTCGGCTTGCGCTCGCGTGGCCCGCACGGCAGGACCTTTGCTGGAGTTAAGAATGCGAAACTGGATGCCGCCTTCATCAGTGGCCTGCGCCATCGCGCCGCCCATGGCGTCCACCTCTTTGACGAGATGGCCCTTGCCAATGCCGCCAATGGAGGGGTTGCAACTCATCTGCCCCAAGGTCTCGATGTTGTGGCTGAGCAGCAAGGTTTTGCAGCCCATGCGGGCAGCGGCCAAGGCCGCCTCGGTACCGGCATGGCCGCCACCGACGACGATAACGTCAAAGTTTTCTGGATAAAGCATGGGGCAATTTTACCGGGCGGGCCTAAATGGTGCTGAAATGTAAAAAGTGTCAAGTGCACGACAAGCCAAACCCAGCCTTGGTCTTACGCTTGAGGCTTCGTGAACGACTCATTTAAACCCTAAAGCTCTGGAGCCCCACTATGCACATTTCATCCCTTAAAGAAGTTGTCAGCGCCGAAGAGTGGCAACTGCGCGTTGACCTGGCGGCCTGCTACCGATTGGTGGCGGCGTATGGCTGGAGCGACCTGGTGTTCACCC
>CANBUY010000126.1 GCA_947372745.1 Comamonadaceae bacterium
CGCGAATTCCGTGAAGATTTGTATTTCCGGCTCAGCACGTTCAAGCTACGTGTGCCCACACTCCAGGAGCGCCCCGGCGATATTTTGCCCTTGGTTGCCCGACTGCTGACACGGCATGCCTCTGAAGGCCAAGCCTATCGAGTCAGCGCGCAAGCGCAGGGGCTTTTGTTGGCCTACCCTTGGCCGGGCAATGTACGCGAGCTTGAAAATGTGGTGCTGCGGGCCATGGTGCTTTGCCCGGATCACATGATTACGCCCGATCATTTGATGTTTGATGATGCGGCTCCGGCCGCGCCATTCGTTCGTGCTCAGCCGCCGCAGGCGTCGGTTGCTGAGAGATTGAACACACCAATGCCTTGGGTCAATGTGCCGCAGGATTTGGTGGAAATCGATTTATCGACCCTGATTCCTGCGAGTGAGCAAGCGAAATCCCCGACGTTGGAACGCGGGCTGCATGCAGGCGTTAAAAACAGTGAACAGCGCTTGATTCAAGCGGCTTTGGAAACCACGGGTACCCGCAATGATGCAGCCAGAAAATTAGGTATCAGTCCGCGCACTTTGCGCTACAAATTGGCCAAATTAAAGGGCTCCGCCCCTGAGTTGGCAACTTCCCTTGAAGGATAAATCATGATCGAAAAAGCCAACTCAAATGCCAACATTGCTTCAATGCTGCAAACGTTCAAGGCGCATCAAGCCCAGGCGTCCGGCCTGGGTCAAGATTCGGCGGGTGGCATTTCTACTGAAAAATCTGATTTTTCAGAAATGATCCGCCAAGCCATTGGTCAGACGAATGCTGCGCAGACAGACTCTCAAAATACCGCTCAAGCCTTTGAGCGTGGAGAGGCTGTCCCTTTGACCGATGTCGTTTTGAAAATGCAAAAAGCTTCACTGTCATTTGAAGCCACATTGCAAGTTCGCAACAAGGTGCTCAAGGCTTACGAAGAAGTTTTGAATATGCCGGTTTGACCCTAAGCCTGAAAGTATCAAGACATGGCTACCGCACCCGCAACCGTTCAATCTGGGAATTTTTCTTCACCAGCAGCTAAAGGCTTGCCTTTGGCCAACAGCAGTGGTGGCGTCCAATCCATGGCTATGTCCGAGCAGGGAGGGGCAAATTTTGCCTCCATGCCGCAAGCGCAAGAGGCCGGCCCCTTCGGTGCGGTCAAGCAAATTCTTAATCAGCCGGCTGTCAAGAAAACATTGCCTTTGATGGTGATTGCCTTGACCCTGCTGGCCTTTGCACTTTTCTACACCTTGATGAACGCGCCTGCCTACAAATCAGTGGTGTCAGGGGTGACAGAAGCTGATCAGCAGGCTGCTTTTGATGCACTCAAATCTGGAGAGTTCAAACCGGTCATTGATGCCTCAAATGGTCAAATTACGGTGCCTGCCAGTCGTTACCACGAAGCGCGCTTGTACCTCGCCTCCAAGGGCTTGCCAAAAACAGCGCAAGCAGGCATTGATTCCCTCAAGGATCAATCGGCGATGACGACCAGCCAATTTATGGAGCAGGTACGCTACAACGCAGCGATGGAACAAGAGCTTGCACGAAGCATCACGCAGATCGACTCCATTCAAACAGCACGCGTGCATCTGGCTGTTACCAAGCCGTCCGTCTTTGTGCGGGATCGAACACCGCCAAAAGCCTCCGTGGTTGTGACGCCGTTTGCTGGTCGCTCGGTTAGTCCTATGCAGGTGCAGGCCATGGTTCACTTGGTTGCCTCCAGCGTGCCGATGCTCACCCCTGAGAATGTCACCGTGGTTGATAACAACGGGAAAATGATGACCGATACGGCGTCCGATATGGCCATGGGAATGAATGCCGGTCAGACCAAGCACAAGCAGGGCATAGAAGACCTCTATCGTCAGCGCATCATTCAAATTTTGGCGCCCATTGTTGGCGAGGCCAATGTCCGTTCCCAGGTCAATTTGACCCTGGATTTCAGCCAGACCGAGACCACGGTTGAAGACTTTGACACGCGAGACAAAGGGCCTAAAACGCGTTCAGAAGTTATGAGCGAAGACCGTAACACAGCCAAGGAGGCAGTGGGCGTTCCAGGTACCTTATCCAACACAGCCCCCGCACAGCCCACGACGACGCTTAACACGGCAGCTACGCCAGCTAAAGCAACTGAAGAAAAATCAGTTACTGCTGCACGCAGTACAAGAAACTATGAGTTAGACCGGTCGGTTCGTCATACCAAGAGTGCTTCCGGTGCCATACAAAGATTGAGTGTGGCGGTTGTGGTGAACGAGCGGATGCCGCTGGTTCAGCCTAAAAATGACAAGGGCGAAGTGGTAGAGCCAAAGCCAAATCCGTTTACACCAGAAGAGATTGAGCGCATGCAAGAACTGGTGCGAGGCGTGGTGGGCTACAACGAAGAGCGGGAAGACGTTGTCACGGTGGTCAAAGCACGCTTCGAACCAGAGCCTGTGGTGGACTTGAGTGTCGCTTGGTACAAAGACGAATCACTCATGAACAATATTAAAAGCGGGCTGCTTGGGTTGGTATTCGTAGCGTTCCTCCTTGTCGTTGTCCGTCCGGTGGTGTCGCACTTGATGAACCGTGACAAGGTGGCAGCACAGGAAGCGGCCACTATTCAAATAGCGCAAGCTGAGGCCTTGCTGGCGATCAGTGCTGAGGCCAGCGCTGACCCGGGAAGCGTTGATATGGGCGGTGGCGAGACGCTTGAGGAAATGAAAGCGAAAATGAAACCCAAAAAATCGAATATATCGATGGAGATGCTCGATACCGCCAACACCTACGATGACAAAGTTGCCTTGGTACGCATGATCGTGGCTGAAGATTCTGCCCGAGTGGCCAATGTGCTCAAAGGCATGATTAAGCCTGCCTGAGTTTTTACAAGAAATAATCATGGCCGACAACGACAAGTCCGATCCTAAGCAGACCGTAGCCGCGCAAGAGGTTCTCGATGAGAACTTGCGAAGAGAAATGGCCAATATGTCGGGCACGCAGCGAGCTGCAGTGCTCATGTTGCTGTTGGGAGAGCAGCAGGCGGCCGATATTATTCGCTACTTGAATCCCAAAGAAGTGCAGGCTCTGGGTGCCGCAATGGTCTCCGTGTCCGACTTGTCGCAAGAGGCTGTCAATACGGTTCTGGATGATTTTGTGGCCACCATCAAACGCCAAACCAGCCTCGGTTTGGGAACAACCGATTATGTAGAGAACGTATTGAAACGGGCGCTTGGTGATGACAAGGCCGCCTCAGTGCTTGGCCGTATCACCCCCGGACACGGCAGCAAGGGCTTGGAGATTTTGAGTTGGATGGATGCACGTTCTATTGCGGACATGATTCAAAATGAACACCCCCAGGTCGTCGCCATTATTCTTTCTGTGTTGGAACACGAAGTTGCGGCCGATGTGCTCAACTTTTTACCCGCTGAAACGCGGCCAGAGGTCATACAGCGGGTGGCTAGCCTGGAAACGGTTCAACCTTCAGCGATGGAGGAGCTTGAGTCCATCATGAAAAAGCAGTTCTCCAATAATTCATCGGCCAAGTCCTCCAGCTTTGGTGGTGTCAAGGCGGCTGCAAAAATCATGAATCTGACCAAGACCGACCTTGAGGCAGCTGTCATGAAAGGCCTTGGCGTGTTGGACCCTGAGTTGACGCAGAAGATTCAAGACAATATGTTTACCTTTGAGAATCTGACGGGTGTGGATAACAAAGGTATTCAGGTTCTCATGCGCAATGTTGAGCCTGACTTGATGATGAGCGCGCTCAAAGGTGCCAATGAAGAAGTTAAAGAGAAATTCTTCAGCAATATGTCCGAGCGGGCACGCGGCATGTTCCGGGACGATATGGAAGCCAAAGGCCCGATGCGTCTCGCTGATGTAGAAATAGCCCAGAAGACCATCATGCGTATAGCCCGTAAACTGTCCGATGCAGGCGATTTGGTTTTAGGTGGAGGCGCAGACTATGTCTGATGCCGACCCGCCAAGGGTGGCCGATGTGCGACCTGCGCGGGTGTGGCAGCCCTCAGATCTGATGAGCGCTGTAAGTAGGTCAGATGGATTTGTCCAGCATGCATGGGCCACTTCAGCTTCAAAAACCTATTGGGTACAAGAAGTCATTACAGAGACCTTGTTGCTAAAAGTCTCTGTACCAGATGACGATATTTTGTCTGAATCTGACGACGCTGGCGCCGCCAGATTAAAAGACCATGCGGCTGAATTCGATCATGCCGTGACGGACGTGCAACCCAAGCCTGAGCAGATATTCACCGATGAGTTTCTTGAACAAGTCCGCGCCGAATCTTATGCAAAAGGATTAGAGGATGCCCGCCAAAGTCTGCGCGCTGAGATTGAAGCTGAATTGCTGAGCGAGCAGACCCAAGATCAAGCCCTGGTTGAATCATTGAAAGTTGCATTGAATGCGCTCAAACTCAGCCCTCAACCGTTTTATGAACCCCTAAAGCGATTGGCACTTCATTTGGCTGAACAACTGGTTCTTGGTGAGCTAGCCCTTGATGGAAAAGCCATCGAACGCTTGGTGCAGCGCTGCATTGATGAGCTCGACTCTCACAGTGAATCCGTTATTTTGGTAGAGCTGAACCCCGGTGATATGGCCTTGTTTGCATCAATGCAAGAACGTGCGGGTCCATCCTTGGGCCCTGCCTTGCGATTGCAGGCTGATGCCAGCCTCATGCCCGGAAGCGTTCGTGCCAGCGTTAATGACGCCATTGTCGAAGATCTGATAGAAAACAGATTGGCGGGATTAGCCCGTTCGCTGTCTATTGATGAGTTGCAGTGGAAATCTCAAACTGGTTTTGAGGCAACCCGACTTTCAGAAGCGAGAGCATCAACACAAAAGTCAGTGGAGGACGCAAGCCCCCGAATGGCATCAGCTCAATTGCAAAGAGAGCAAGCCATTATTGATGAATTACTTGGCGAGACTAAAGGTGATGAATGATCTTGACTTCGGATTGGAGGTTGATCAGTTGATGGCCAAGGTTCGAGGTTGCGGGCCCACGCGCAGCGGGACACTGGTCCGATTGGTCGGCTTACGACTTGAAGCGCGCGGCATCATGGCGCCGGTTGGCTCGTGTTGCGAGATCATTGGCGATGCAGGGCTTCGTATTGAGGCTGAAGTGGTTGGCTTTAGCGACAAGACCTTGTTCCTTATGCCCTTTTCTGAGCCCGTGGGAATCGGGCCGGGTGCCTTGGTGAGGGTCCTGACAGAAAACGGTCACGCCAGCCTAGGTCCCGAGCTGTTGGGCCGCGTGATTGATGGTCGCGGCGAAGCGCTTGATGGAAAGCCTAAGCCCGAATGTACAACCCGTTTAAGTTTATTGGGCTTGCCTATTAATCCTATGGAGCGTGGTCCGATTGATCGCGTGCTTGATGTGGGTGTCAAGGCTATCAATGGACTGCTAACTCTAGGTCGAGGTCAGCGAGTCGGCTTGATCGCAGGTTCTGGCGTTGGCAAAAGCGTACTTCTGGGGATGCTGACGCGGTTTACCAAAGCCGACGTCGTGGTCATTGGTTTGGTAGGCGAGCGTGGCCGAGAGGTTCAGGCGTTTATCACCGAGTCATTAGGCGCAGAAGGCTTGGCCAAATCAGTCGTGGTAGCCGCACCAGCCAACGTATCTCCAGTGTTGCGCCTGAAAGCTGCTAACCTGACACACGTCATTGCCGAATATTTTCGCGATCAAGGTAAAGATGTGTTGATGCTGGTGGACAGTCTGACGCGTGTGGCCCATGCCCAGCGGGAAATTGGCCTTGCGATTGGCGAACCACCAACGTCCAAAGGTTATCCGCCCTCTGTGTTTGCCTTGCTCCCCAATTTAATTGAACGTGCCGGTGTGGGGCGGCACGGACATGGCTCAATTACCGCCATTTATACGGTTTTAGCTGAAGGTGATGATGCCAATGATCCTATCGTCGACATTGCGCGTGCCTCTCTGGATGGACAGGTCATGCTGTCGCGCAAACTGGCCGACGCTGCACATTATCCAGCTATCGATCTGACAGGCTCAATTTCTCGTGTCATGCAAAACCTGCTTTCTCCAGCGGATCTCAAGCAGGCCAACCGTTTCAGGCGTTTGTGGTCTTTGTACCAACAAAATGTTGACTTGATCCAGGTTGGTGCTTATCAGCTCGGCTCCAATTTGGAAATCGACCAGGCCATTCTTCTGCGTGAAGCGATGGAGAATTTCTTGCGCCAAGACATGCATATTGGTTTGGATGAAGTGACGACGCGACTTGAGCTCAACCATCTGTTGCAGATGTAAGCCATGGCCACCCTTTTAAAGAACTCCTCATCATGAAGCCGCGTCAATGCTGGTCTGTCTTGGAGGACCGGGCAAAACAAAAAGTTTCCCAGGTGCAGGCAGACATTGTGCGCGCACGCACTCTTTTGGAGACACTCAATGCCAGTTATAAGCGCCTGCAATTTTTGTATGAAGAGTACCGAGCACAGGGTGCGGACGCTGATGCGATAACCTATGGCATGCAAGATGCCATGAACCATCGCCAATTCATGTCGCAATTAATGACACTTTCTGAGCGTGTGGTGCAGGATATTGAAAAGGCCACCATAGCCCTGAACGCGCTTCACAAAAAAATGATTGAAGCCGAAGGCGAACGCTTGAAGATGAAAACACTGGACGAGCAGGAAATACTCGCTTTTCAACTTAAGAATCGCAAGCGTGAACAGCGAAGTATGGATGAGTTGGGCGTTAGCCAGTTCAACAGGATCGATCGCTCATGAATCCATCCGGTGGTTTGCTGTGGCACTGGCGAGCATGGCGTTCGCAAAAACTATGGCGCTCAACCTGCGAACAAATTTCGATTTGGCTTGAACAGGTGCACCCTCATTCGTCCGAATTGATTTTGATTGGCGCCAGTGCCGGTTGGATGATGTCCTCGCCTTGGCTTCAAAAATTCAAGAAGGTCATGGTTTGGGATATTGATGGACTGGCTGCGCCTTTGTTTCGTTGGCGTCATGCCGCCGCACTCAAGGCAAGTGGAACTGAGCTTGTCTTTAACAGGGCGGATGCTCTGGTCAATCTGGGAGGCTTGTTAAGCGCTCATCCCAAGGCGTGTGTATTGTTTGACAACCTTCTAGGGCAGGTTCGATTTCATTCCCTAGACCTGGATGTGGTCAGTGAGAATATTTCAAATATCATTCGTACTTTGAAAGGGCGCGAATGGGGTAGTCTGCACGACACTTATTCAGGCCCAGTGGACGAGGCATTGAGTTCTCAAAATTTACCAGCCAAGCAGATGCGGATGCAGGGAGAACCGGATGCTGAGAAGTCTGACCAAACCTGGTTTCAAAAATTGGGCGCACAGGGCGAGTGGCTGGATCATTTAACTTCGTCAGTGTTCGATACAGGTACCGTAGTTCATCACATCGCCTGGCCTTATCGGCCGCGCTATTGCCATTGGTTGCAGGCTGGTTGGACTCATGCGTGAAGGTATTTTATGAAAACTAAACTGATCAATGCCTGCTTAAGTCTGGCGATGCTAGTTGGCTTGGCTGGGTG
>CANBUY010000127.1 GCA_947372745.1 Comamonadaceae bacterium
TCCTTGATGGCAATGGGCGCATCGGACGCCTACTGATCACGGCCTTATTTGAATATTGGGGGGTACTGTCGGAGCCCTTGCTGTATGTCAGCGCTTATCTGAAGCAGCACCAGGCTGAGTATTACCGGCGCTTGTCGGCCATTCGTACCGACGGCGACTGGGAATCCTGGGTGACCTTCTTTTTGGAGGGGGTGGCAAGCGCCGCGGCCGATGCAGAGAAAAACATCATCGAAGTCGCCAGCCTCATTGCCTCTGACCGTAAACGGTTGTTGCAGTCCCTCAAGGCGGGGCCGACAAGTTATCGTTTGTTCGAGATGCTGCCGGTGATGCCTCGCTTCACCATTGAACACGTTCGTCAGCAATTGGGTACCAGCTTTCCCACCGCGACAGCTGCGGTGAAGGCGTTGGAAGACCAGGGCATCGTGGTGGAAATGACTGGGCAAAAAAAGAACCGTAGCTACAGCTACCAAGCCTACATTGAACTGCTCTCCCGATGATTAAGTCAAATTCCATCTTTATGAGCTGCCTCTTGGGCGCTCCATGGCCCGTTCGTTGGGCCTGCCAACCGCCTTTGATAATAATTTGCGGTATTTTTGGCGGTAGCTTTAAATAACAAAATCTAAAAACCTTTATTCCATGCGGCCTGCAGCCCACTTTGTGATCCCCGCCAGCCACCAGCACTAGCCTTCCCCGTGAATGATTGCTGACTTACGGTGAGTTAAGCGATGCAAGCTTTTACTCCCTGTGGGTTAAATCTTCAAATTAGTCCAATAGTCAATTCTCCATTTCAGTCATCCGCTGATGGAAAGATTGGGCTATGGTGGTCACCTTTAGACTGAGGCGTTTAGCCAGTGTTATCTCGGATGGGCCAAACGCAGGCATCAGTTCATCAATGGCCTTCTCCATGGCTGGCAGCAAGCGTTTGTAGACGGAGTCGGCAATGTCAGTCAGATAGCTTGACTTCATGCCAAGTTCGGCGGCCAACGCGGACACCTGCTCTGATCCGATCTCTCCAGGCATTGTCTTGTCACCCACACGCAAGGCAAATTCCTTAGACAAGCCCGGGTAAAGCCGGGTGCACATGAGGTCGTAGTGCGGCGTTAACCGATTTCCATCCCCAGCTAACTGGTAAAGCGAGAGGTTCTTGGCATGGCTGTCGTTGTTGCCAACCATCAGGTTGAAAAATAACCATTCAAAGAAACGTTTGAGATCTGGCGCTGGCCGAGCACTGTTTTTCTTGATGATATCAATGCAGCTTTTGATGCCAGGTCCGCCCTCATGCTCATACTTTTTGTCTGACCGGGTGCTACTGAGCTGACAAAAGTCATACTGGACCAAGCGCTTGATCCGGCTCGCGCTCAGGGTGCGATCAAGTCGTTTCACCACACATGATTTGGTCACGGGCTCATAAAAGACCTCAGCGACTTCCAACCCGCAGTGCTTGGCCGCCCGCATCACAATGGTTTCGTTGGCTGCAGAACTCCAAACACCGTCAAGGGACTTGATGTCCGGCTTGACAAGGTACAAGGAGGGTGCTGTCCCGATTGGCCACTGCGGGCCTCCCGTCTCTGTCAGGCTGATGGTGGTTTTACGTTGTGCGCCGGAGACTGATATGCGGTGCCCTGCCCGATCAGATCCGCCCTCTGGTGCGAGGCCTGCAAACACCTTCGCAATCTCCTCCCAACTGGTAGGCATATATTTTGGCGCTTGGGGTAACTCTCCCGCAGGCAGCAGCACTAAGTTGCCAATGTTATCGCCTGCCACCGCTCTGAGGAGAGAAAAAACACTGGAGACTTTTTGCTCCATCGCCAGCGCATCCCTGAGGTCGCCCTCGGGCAAGAGGTTTTCGAAAAACGCATGGACTGCAGGAGAGTCGTTGCGGCCACCTTGAAGCGCAATCGTCGCGACAGGGTAGCGATCCGCAAAATTCAACCATTCCGGTGTGTACTCGAAGCTGATAGGGTCAGTATCACGGATCGTACCAACATGCGCGTCACCATCGAAGACATTCAATTGGGTCGCCTGGGTCGCCATCATCGTTGGCCTCTGGCTTTGATTGACATTTCCAAACCAAGCAACGCCAGCAGATCAAATATTTTTTGCAACTGCACGGTTGGTTTGCCGTTTTCGATCTCAATGATCAATCTATTGCCGGTGTTGCCTAGACCAACAATGTCTTTTTGTGTGAGTTGCTGGGCTTTGCGTACATGGCGGAGCAAGTCGCCAAGCTCTGCAGGGCTGTGTACGGATTTATCGGCTAAGTTACTTAACGGTAATAATTTTTCAGTTTCCATCGAAATCCTGTAGTTAGTTACCAAGCGGTAATTTTACAAGCAAATCAAACAGAATAAGCAATATAATTACCGAGGGGTAACTATATTGTGAAACTGCATTAAAAACACGCCTATAACGCTTGGCTGGTCGATAATCCATTTCAGATGAACTACATTGCCAATCAATTTCGGCCCCATCCACAGAGGGGAAAGAGACATTTTTACGCCACTTTTAACTAATCTGGCACTAATGAAACAACGTCCATTTTTTTTATCTCCGAAGCCAAGGGTCGTGGGTTCGAGCCCCACCAGCCACCAGCAATTGCTGTTTCAACACACATGATTTGCTGAAACACGCAGGATTGCCCGGTTTTTAAAATGCACCATGACTGAAACCGAGATGAAATCGCAAGGGCGACGAAAGTTGGCTGATGCTTTTATGAAAGATGCGCTGCGCGAAGCAACTCCTTGGCGCTCTAGGGCTGATCTGGCGTTTGAGGCTTTGTATCTCTACGCCTTGTCTTCACTGGGCCAGTACGCTGATGATTTTGATCACCCCGATGCCCAGGCGCTTAACGCTGCGACGCAAAAGCTTGAGTTGACGCTTGAGCAAATAGAACCCGCCTTGAAATACTTAGCGCACCGCTATGACCCCGCCTTTCCTGACAACGGCCATGACTACCGGGTGCTGATCGGCATTGCCAAGTTGTTTGAGGCAGGCAAATGACAGGCTACTCGGCTTCTCGCCATTGGCCAGAGTTTGGGCACACACGGGCCAGCGCACCGTTGACCCAGAGTTGTTCTTCATCCAGAAGCAACGCAGTCGCAGGATCGGTATCAAAGGTGATTTGAAGCAGTTGGGCAACTTCCACCTGCTCGATAGGCAACTCCCAGGTCAGGAATATTTGGGTCAAGTCCTGCTCACCGGGGAAGTCCGCATCCTTAAAACCGTCGCTGCTACGAGCAATGACGCCGTGCGCTTGCCCCGTATCAAAGATCACCACCGTGCCTCTGACCAGCGGAATTCGATGCCCCGTTGCCGGGAAATGCAAATCCAATCCGCAGTATTCGCTTAGAAAGAGATTGCAAAAGGCCATGCCGCCATATTGGGCGGCGTCAAAGTGGTAACGCGCACCGCGACAGGCCATCAAGGCAACTTCACTGGTTGCCAGCATGCCATGCAAGCCGAGGGGGCTAGTCCAATCGGCGACAGCCTGCACACAGAGGCTGTAGTCCGGCCACCTGATACGTGCTCGCGCCAAGGACAACTCTTCGACATCGCCCGGCTCCAGGCACAAGCGAAAAGTTACATCCCTGCGCCAATCAGCCACCAGTCGTGCTGTGGGCGCAGGCACGTCGATCACCCCTGACAAAACCACATCACTCACGCACCGACTCCGAAGTACCTCACCACGCCAGAAATACGCGGTTGGACTGCTTGGCGTGAGGGCGGGTTGGGTAGGTGGACTCATCGGGACAAGTGTAGTCAGGCGAGGCTAAACTTTGTGCTTTCTGTCTGACGAAGTTTCACGATGACTGATGCCACCCTCCTCCCATTTCCAGTCCTTGCCACCCAAGGCCTGAACTTGCAGGCAATATTTGACTTGAAGCAATTGCCTGCAACGGTGACCGAGAGTCTGGCGCTCGATGCATCGGAGAGCGCCTGTTACACGCAGCTACTGTTGATCGGTCACTGTGGCCGCCAACTCTGGCAGACGATGCAAGCGCGAGGCATGGGGACGGATCATCCCATTGATGATCTTTCGCATGAACAGATGGCTCAACTATTTGAAGGCCCACTGGCTGGCCACCGCTACAAAATAATCTTCCCCGGCTCACAATCTGTCGGATTACAGCGGCTTGGAGAATTGGCTGGCTGGCATCACGAAACACCGTTTAAAGTCGGCATTCACCCAACTTGGGGGACTTGGTTTGCCTACCGTGCGGTTGTGGTGGCCAATACCGCCTTGCCGCTGACACACAAGCAAGCGGGCGCCTCACCCTGCGTCGACTGCGTGAGTCGCCCCTGCATCAGTGCCTGCCCGGCTGCTGCGTTGGTACCCAGCTTCCAAATCAACGCCTGCTTAAACCACCGCAAACAAGCGGTCTCCTCATGCGAAGACCGCTGTCTGGCGCGCAACGCTTGCCCGGTTGGGTCTGATCATCGCTACACCGCGGGGCAGACCAGTTATCACTACTTGCAGTCAATGGCAATGATTCGGAAATCTTGTTAAAACACTGTTACACCTCAAACCCAAGTGCAAAGCTTGAAGCAGAATGCCAAGTTACTAAGGACAAATCTCATGAAGTTTTTTTTAGGGTTCCTACTACTTTTCACCTCCTTGGCACGAGCTGATCTATGCGAGAGTGGGCGCAGGCAGTCGCCGGTAGACATCACGACCACGGCGCGCCAGTCCATGCCCACCCTGAACTTTGACTACCGCAGCGCCCCCATAAAACTAGCCAACGACGGCCACACAGTGCGCGTGCGCTTTGCCAAAGGAAGCCAATTGGTCATTGGCAAACAGACCTACCGCTTGCAGCAGTTTCATTTCCACACGCCAGGTGGTGACCGCATTGCGGGCGAAGAGTTTCCGATGGCGGCGCATTTGCTGCACAAAAGTGCCTCCGGCCAGTTGCTGGCCTTGGTGGTTCTGTTTCGCGTGGGGGCTGAAAACCCGCTGCTCCCGCTCATTCCGGCCCAAGCAGATGGCGACCATGCACTGCCCGGTGTCTCTGTCAATGCCAGCGATCTGTTGCCCGCCAAACGTGGCTACTACCGTTATGCCGGCTCTGTCACCGCCACGCCCTGCACGGAAGGGGTTGAATGGATTGTGATGAAGCAGCCGCTGTATCTCTCAAGCACGCAACTCGCGCGTTACCGCAAGCGCTTTGCCGACAACGCACGGCCAGTACAACCCTTGCACCAGCGTGTGGTGATGGAGAGTCTTTAAACCGTCTATCACCACGCTTTACGACCAATAGGTGCGACCTTGCCGCAGGTCAAGCCTGCCCCTGATCACCTGCTGAATAATCCACGCATTGCCCGTGTGGCCGTTCACTTTTTCAGCAAGGATTTTGCATGTCTCACCACATTGCCCAAGGCGACAAGGTCAGGTTTTTAAATTGCCGATCCCGCCTGACCTCCCTCGCGCTGGTCTTGCCTATTTGGGCTGCGATGGCTGCACCGCCCGTCGTCAAGCCGTCGCTGGCCACCGGCATTGAAGTGCCTGTCACGGCGGAGATGACGGGCGCAGGCATTGTCAGCAGCGGCACCGTGCTACCCCCCATTCCGCCGGTGACCGGCAGCCGCACGAAGCCGGTGCAGTCATGGGGCAAGCCCTTGCCCTACCCGATCGTGATTGCCGACCGCCGCAACAACCGCCTGATCGAAATTGCCCCCGACAAAAGCATTGTCTGGGAGTTCCCCTCGCCCAGCCTGAAGGTTTACCGCGGCAACGAAGATGTGAACTTTTCAGCCGATGGCAAGCAACTAGCGGTAAGCGAAGAGGACAACTTTGACGTTCATCTGGTGGACTACGAAAAGCGTGAATTAACCTGGACGTATGGTCTGCCCGACCACCGGGGCAATGGCCCCGGCTTGCTTAACTACCCGGACGATGCGCATCTGCTGGCCGATGGCAAATTTATCACCGCAGACATCCGCAACTGCCGCATTGTCATCATCGACCCCAAAACCAACAATGTAGAGACCCAATGGGGCACACCTGGTAAGTGCAAACACAAACCGCCGCACGAACTAGCCCACCCGAACGGCGCCACCCCCATGGCGAATGGCGACTTGCTCGTCACCGAAATCACCGACGCCTGGATTTCGCGCATTACGCGCGAAGGCAAGGTGCTCTGGAGCGTGAAAGCACCCAATGTGCATTACCCCTCAGACGCCTTCCCCACCGTGGACGGCAAGCAGATCATCGTGGCCGACTTCTGGAAGCCCGGTCGTGTGGTGATTTTTGACCCCATGACGCGCAAAGTCACTTGGGAATACTTTGTGAAAGACGGCGACAAGGCGCTAGACCACTCCTCCATTGCCCGCGAGTTGCCCGACACCGGTGACATTCTGGTGGTGGACGACTTGAACGACCGTGTGATGGTGATCGACCGGAAGACCAAAGAAGTCATCTGGCAGTACGGTGAAAAGGGTAAAAAAGGCCACACCCCCGGCCTGCTTAACTACCCCGATGGTTTTGACATTGATGTGTTTCGCGACTGGAAAAACGCCCGTCGCAAGTAAGTAAAAAGGGGCGTGTTGCCGGTGCAACTAGTGCGCTGAACTTCGCGCCGCTGCGCATGCCAAGGTACGTTGCGCCAGCAAGAGTACCCGGGCCGTACAGCATACGGCCAGCCAGACTGAAAACGCCACCACCTGAGCACTCATCGCTGCGATGAAGAATAAATTCACTGACGGTCCTCTCTCCGCACCGCCAGAAGCACCGAGTGAAATCGGCACAATCACAGTGCTAGATTAAGTCCGAGACAAGCACGCCCTGAAGGGGCGCACGACTTGGTTTACAACTGCTTCTCGGACACGCCTACTTTTTGTAGCCGCAAAATGTCACCGGTTCGAGTACCTTGCTAAAAAACCCCCGATGCCTTGGGCACGATTAGCGCTTGAGGCAGCAGTGGCAGCGAGAAAGCCACTGATTAAGAGCATGAAACAATAACAGCTAAAAACAAATGTTCGCTCAAGTATCAGACTCAATAACAAGTTTTTTGAACATTACTGCTTGCGAATTTGATACTACAGTTAATTCAAGCAAGATCAAAAATAGAAAGTAGCCATATGCTCAATCTAAATATTAAATTTAATACTTAGAGGGTAAAAAGCAAAATGCCAACTAAAAAGTTGGCATTTTGCTTAAGGGGAAAGCCCCAAATCTATTGGTTGCGCGAGTAGGATTTGAACCTACGACCTTTGGGTTATGAGCCCAACGAGCTACCAGGCTGCTCCATCGCGCGGTATAGAGTTATTGTAACCTATTAAACCTTGTCGATCTCAACTATTTCAGTATCTACAACAGGTCCGCGGTCAACTAATTCGACCAAAGCCATAGGCGCATTGTCACCGACACGGAAACCCATTTTCAGGATGCGTGTGTAGCCACCTGGACGGGCTTTGAAACGGGGGCCGAGTACGTCGAACAGTTTGGTGACGCTGTCGCGATCACGCAAACGGTCAAATGCCAGACGGCGAT
>CANBUY010000128.1 GCA_947372745.1 Comamonadaceae bacterium
CTCTGGTGTCCAGCGTCTTCGCCGTTGAACGCTTGTGACCACCTCAACCCGATTGGGCCTTGCTGAAGACATAGTCATATCCATAGTCGTATTCCTAGTTGTTAGTTTAAGGAATACCAACGGGACTGTTTTTCAGGGGGCTAACTCAAATGTGCATTTTTGTTGGATTTGGTACCACGGGATAAGATACCCATAATCTAACTTATAGTTACGATCATGAAAAGATTTCTCCTTGCCGCAGTTGTTTTGGTGTTGTCCTCTTGCGGGGGGGGAGGAGGAGGAGGCGGTGCTCCAGCAGGGGGAGCGCCGGCGGCAACTAGTTTCAGTGGAGTGGCGGTTGATGGATACCTGTATCAAGCCCGCGCATTCTTGGATTTAAATGGCAATGGCCAATATGACAGCGGGGAACCAACCGCTACAACGGATTTCAATGGTGGTTTTACGCTTTCAGCCACACAAGACCAAATTAATAGCCATTCGGTTATTGTTAGCGCAATTGCAGGCACAACGGTAGACCAAGACAATCCCAATACGCCACTAGCTTCAGGCATGACGCTTGTTGCACCAGCCGGAAATCCAGCGGTTGTATCCCCGCTAACTACTCAAGTGTCAGCAAAGATGGCTGGCGGACTTTCGCTTGGTGCCGCGAAATCTGCCGTTCAGACTGAGTTGGGTTTGTCTAGTGTGGATGTAATGTCAGACTACATATCAACACAAGGCACTAACTCAGATGTGCACAAAGTGGCCGCTTCCGTTGCTGAAGTTTTAAAAAGCATAGAGACGCAATCTACGTCAAACACAACGCTTGCCGCAAAGCTTACTCAAGTTGTATCCAATGTGAGCGCATCAGTGGCGCCAAATATTTCCAACATTAAAGCTGCGGCTGATATCAATCAAGCACGGTCTGTTGTGACTGCTTCTATGACATCCGGTAGTTCCGGTAGTTCAGGTAGCTCAGGTAGCTCAGGCAGCTCAGGTAGCTCAGGTAGCTCAGGTAGTTCAGGTAGTTCAGGTAGTTCAGGTAGCTCAGGTAGTTCAGGTAGTTCAGGTAGTTCAGGAAGTACTGACCCAGCAACTTATAGCATTGGCGGATCAATAACTGGGCTGACTTCAAACGGTCTTGTCCTAGCCAATGGAGTAAACACAGTAGGTCCAAATTCTGGAGCTAACAGTTTTACTTTTGCAACTAGAAAAGTATCTGGTAGTTCGTACGCTGTTACTGTGCAGTCAAATCCCACTGGTCAAATTTGTAGCGTTTTAAATGGAACTGGTACTGTTGGCAGTCAGTCTGTTACGAGTGTCGTAATTTCTTGCGTAAACACTCCCGGTGCATTGGGCGGGGTCATATCTGGACTAACGACCGCAGGGCTTGTGCTGAAGAATGGCTCAGATGAGCTGACCATAATTTCGGGGTCAAGCACATTCCAATTTAATTCAACAGTTGCTGACGGTGCCGCCTATTCGGTTACTGTAAAAACGCAGCCGACTGGTAAAACTTGTTCAGTTGCGAATGACTCTGGCACGATGACTTCGAACGGAGTTTCGAACGTTCAAGTTACGTGTTCTGTGAATTCGTATTCTGTCGGTGGGTCGATTTCTGGATTGGCCACATCCGGCTTGAAACTGAAAAATGGTAGTGAGGTTATTTCATTAACTTCAGGCTCAAACACTTTTACCTTTAGTAATAGGGTGGCTTATGGCGCCTCTTACGCCGTTTCAATTGATACTCAACCAATTGGTTACGTTTGTAGTGCAAGTAACGCAATAGGAACAATGAGTGCAACGAACATCACCTCGGTACAAGTCACGTGTTCTCCAGAATCGTATTCTCTTGGGGGAACAATTTCAGGCCTTAATGCGAGTGGTTTAATTCTTAGTGATGGAGGAGAACTGTTAAGCGTTCAAAGTGGAAGTGGAAGATTCGTATTCGCAAACCAGCTTGCATACGGCAGCGCGTATGCTGTGAGTGTTGCTACTCAACCTACAGGTCTTACCTGTTTGGTAACTAATGGAAGTGGCGTGTCTCTAACGTCAAACACATCAAATGTTTCGATTAGTTGTACGCCCGCTCAAGTCAACATTACAGCAATAGTCTCAGGCTTAGGTTCGACCTGCAATTCAACAGGTCTTGGTACTATTGGTGTGGGCCTATATTCAACTTCAGGAAGGCAAAACACAACATGGCTAAGTACTTGTGTTGATGGGACGTTCCAGATTGGCTACTTTACTTATGGCGCTGCGTACTCGTTGTCATTAGACGCTCGTCCCTCATCGATACTTTCTTGCCGCGCAACTAATTTGTCCGGAACAATCTCTAACAGCACAACTATAAATATCACCTGCCCATGAAGATTGTTGATTTGTTCATTCGCTATGGGTGTTCGAGTTAGAAAATTTTTCAAGTAACTCGGAGAGTGCACTTTTTTGATGCTTGATGGCTTTCGCAAGTTCTCGCATCCGCGGACGTGTACTTCCTTTAAATCCCCGCTTAGCCGCGCGCTTTTTACCCTCTGGTGATTTTGGCCCCGTTGAATTTTCCCACGGCTTCCAGCGTTTGATTAGGGCTGATCTCAAGGCGCGGTGTTCGGACGTTCTTTCGTAACTCATGCTTTGATCCTGATAGTTGGTTTTGCGCTTTCTGAATTTTGTCCCTCGAGCGAACATCAACTTGCATGACGTTATTGACTTGCTGTTGACCTGTTGTGATGTTTGCCTGTTTGGCGATCAATAGCGGGGGGTTTTTGATCGTTGACAGCGTCTCCAAAGTTGCCCTTGATTGATTCTGAGCTTTTAGTGCCAACCGTAAATAAGCCTCAGTTGTGTCAAGGTGTTGCCCCATGTTCAGTGCCGCCCTTCGAGCCATTTCGGCGAAGATGGCATTGAGCGTCAATGCTTGGCTAACAAGCAATGATTCGGCATTTTTCAGATTGCCGTTCTGAACTTGTCTAACTTGATCGTTTAGGGCAAAAACCATTTCTTTCAAATCCAAGTCAACCTTCATGGTTTTACTTGTGTACATGCCTGAAACCATTCCGTTGGTAGTCGTGGGTGCGAAGGCAAGCTCAGCAAGTCCAGAACCAGTAATTTGATTGGCGGTTTCTGAAGTACTTGGGGGTAATTGATCCCCCGCTTGTGACGCATGAGGCATACTGTCAGTCTGAGATTGAGAGGGCGTACCTTTCATCAGAATCTCCCCAATTCATCACAGGAATTTGTCCCCATTTGGGCATGTTGCCCTTGAACTTGCTCAACTTGTTCAACGTATGAACGATGAGCATCTTGAGCAAGTTGCCTGAGCAAGTTGGGTCTTTCCCAATACCAAATGTTTTGGACCTTGCGTTTTTTGACGCCAAGTTCATCAGACGCTCGCCGAGCTGTTGCCCAAGAGATACCCGCGGCCTTGGCTTCATCCTCAACGTATTTTGTTGGACATGGGCCATCTTTTAGAAGCTGGATCAAGAACTCTTCCGCTACAGCCATAGCGGATTTGTCGCCATTGGTTGCTCTATCAGATTCAGGCTCAGACAAGAGTTCGCGGGCTGTTCCTGCGATTGATTGTCCCCAGCTCACATAGCTGGCGTGAATACCGGGAAGTGGTTCTGCTTGATTAATTTGGTATTCAAATCCACCATCGTCTGGGCCAATGTTGGACTTCGCACGAGCAAAAATTCGCTTCTCTTCTCCATCTTCCCCTTTGACCTTGGCGGCAACCAACACTACACGTGCAACAGCTGTAAAAGCTATGGAGCCAACCACACGGGATGCAGGATCACTACCTGCACCGCCTTTGCTGAAATGTGAGATACCCAATACTGCTGCCCCCATTCGCGACGCTAGATCGACCAGCGGTTGAAGTGCTCTGCGTACCTCAGTGTTTTTGTGGCTGTCGCCTGTTACCGCTGAGACCACTGGATCGACGATTAGTAGTTTTATTCCACCAATGCGCTGCGCTTCTGCTTCCAGTGCAGACATGTCTCTGGCAGGGTCGAACGATTGCAACTGACCGTCAATTTTTGTTCCGTGAACAAAATAGCAGTGAGATTTGTCAGCGCCAGCCGCTAGTAAACGGGGCAACAACGTATCAGCGGGATCATCTTCGCCGCTCCATATCAGAATGTTGCCAAGGGTACATAGACTACCGTCTGGCCAGTGGCTCCCAGTGGTGACAGTTGAGGCAATTGCAAGTGAAATGGTGGTCTTTCCTTGCCCCGGAGCTCCAGCAAGAATATGCAACTTCCCTTTAGCCAGCCAATTTGGCCAGAGCCAGCGCACAGGTTCTGGTGTCATATCTGACCCGTTAAGTAGCAAAACTTCAGTTCCATGCGAGTCAGAATTTGCTGCGGAAAGTTCTGAGTCGAGTTGCGCAGCCATTGCATCGTAGTTGTTTAGGCGCTTCATGATGAAAAATCCTCAACAATTCGAGAAATGCGTCTTGCACAAGTTCTCAGGCGAGCGCGGTCGATATCAGTTAGCACGCATCCATTTGCCAGATTGCCTGCTGCGACTGCAGTCAATGTGGACTCAAATTGCAATACCTCCAGTGCCATTCGGGGAGAGAGTGCTGTCGGCTTTGATCTGTGTATCTGATGACCGTCTTCACGCCAAGCCCCTAGAGCCTTCGCTGCTTCAATAAAGTCTTGACCTTGATCGGCCATTTGATAAGCCAACACATCCCCCCCGCTTGCCCCGCAGTTCATGCATCTGAACGCTCCATTTGTAACGTTAATTCGCATGGAGTCGCTACCGCTATGAAACCTGCACTCCGAGGTTTTCCACTTCGATTGACGTGGCCCCTTGAGCTTTAGCCCTTGCGATTCGTAAAAGTTGGTTGGCTCAGGTAGAAGAGATCGATCAAATGTCATGACTCTCTCCGCAATTGGTTGAGTGCGGCTTCAGCATGGCATAAATCTTTACGCGCAAAAACTACGTGCCCAACCTCCACTGAAAAGTTGTAGGGATGATCGACAGAAACGTGGTATCGCTGTAGCTGAGCGTGTTTCGCTAGTTCTTTCTTTAGTTGCTTGAACCTTCTTCTATCTGGTATCGAAAGGTCTAGTTCATTAAAGTATTGTTCATCTTTGATCAGGCTGCTGGCCATAACAGCATTGATGAATAAGATATGTTTGCACTCGCAATGGATGCATTTTTTCATCATGCCTCCTCATTTGATGCAACGGATTTGCGGTCAAGTATCCATGCGTCAACATCACGTTCGAGCCAACCAACTGCACGTCCTCCGGGGATCAGCGTGAAAGGTCTTGGAAATATGCCTTGCGCAACAAGATCAAATAATTTGGCGCTGCTGATCTGGAGTTTTTGGCATACCTGTGCATGTCGAATAACTTGGATGTGATCGACTCTTTTTTCTGTGTCTTGGTGTGTTTTCATTTGTCCTCCTGTGTCTTAAGTGACCCAGTGGGACCAATGTATGCAGATTGATCAAATCGACCAAGATGACGATCTGGAGTACCTATTTTTTTCCGAGGGAGAAATATGGCTTGCGGTCGGTTGTAGCCTTGTTCCAACTTTTACGCGCTGTAGACTTCTTTATCACTGGTAGTGCTTGGCTGACTTCTTCAATCGCAGTCTTGGTCTTTTTAGGAGATTTGGATTGAGTTGAGGAGGCTATCGCCCCCAAGACTAATTTTTTATTTATTTCTCGCTTGAGACCATCTTTGCGCACTCCCACTTTTTCAGGTATCACGTCAAGGACTGCATTTGCATCTTCTCCAAATGCAACATTCCGTAGTGCTAAAAAAAGCCATTTGGCGAGGTCTTCTGGAAGAGGCTGCTTCCTGTAGTTTGCAAGATCAATTGCATCTGAGGCTGCCCACAATTTTCTTTGGCGCTCAATTAATGGCTCTTTGGTGGTTAGATCAAGCGTCTCTATTTTTTTAGCCATTGGAAACACTTTCAAACATCAAAACGTTCTTGTCAGTGGGTTTTGTGTTTACAAAATGATCCCACTGTTGCATTAGCTTTGAGCGTTTTTCCAACTGGTCTTGCCGTCGGTAAGCGGCCTCAGCTTTATTCTTAATCGTGTGTGCCAGCGCCAGCTCAAGTGTTTCGTTAGCGAAGTTGGTTGTCTCTGCTGCCCAGTCACGAAATGTTGAACGCAACCCATGCGGGGTGAACCCCTCAAAGCTGGGCATGCGCTTCATTGCAACCAAGCAGCTTCCCAGAGACATGTGTGAGTTTCTTTCGATGGAGTGGCTGGGGAAAACAAAATCGTTTTGCGCTTTGGCTTTCAAGACCTTCAGTATCTCCACGGCGCGTGAGCAAAGGGGCACGCGATGCTCGTTACCTGCTTTCATGCGCACAGCGGGAACAGTCCAGACGTTTGTCGAAAAGTCCACTTCATCCCATCGTGCAGCAGCAACCTCCCCAGTCCTGCAAGCTGTAAGCAGCATGAACTCCAATGCAAGTGAAGTCATACCTCCTTGTTTGCGTAGAGCCGATACGAATTCGTTCGCACGTTGATAGGGAAGTGCAGGGTGGTGCTCTACCTTCCTGATCTTCTGGGACTTTGGTAAAAGTTGGCCAAGGGCGCCTTTTAACCTAGCTGGGTTTTCGCCTTGGCAGTAACCCCGAGCTTTGCACCAGTCCAGAACGGTTTCGATGCGCTGGCGTACTCTGGTCGCAGTCTCAGTCTTAGTGTGCCAAATCGGCTGTAGGACCTTGTACACCAGATCGGTCGTTATGAGGTCAACTGGCATACGGCCCAGCAGGGGGCTTGCGTAAGTTGTAAGCGTGTTCTGCCACTGCTGGCCATGCTTGATGTTTTTCCATTCCGACGACTTGGTGGCCAAGCATTGAATGATGGCTTCATCAAAGGTGATCTGGTGTGCTCTGGCTGCAATGGCGTTAGCGCGGTCTTTGTCCCGCTCGTCCTTGGGGTCTGTGCCATTTAAGACCTTCAGGCGCAGTTCACTGCTTAGCGCTCGGGCATCAACTAGTTTGCGTGTTCGCGTTGATCCAAGGCCAAGCTCTCTACGCTTGCGAGTTGTAGGGCTGGTGTACCGGAAGACCCAAGACCGTGTCACCCGATCATTGACGGTGGTCACTTGCAAGTACAAGCCAGTATGCGGACCGTCTGCGTGATATCCGGCTCTAGTCTCGGTGTCGACCTGCTTGGCTGAAAGGGCTTTTGCTGCTGTTCTACCCACCTATTTACCCTCCAATATAGGCTGGATATTACTAGGTCTTAGTGGAGTTGAATAGAGCCTAGATCAAGTATTTACAATGGATTGAAGAGTGAAATGGAGTTTTTTGGAATTGTCTGGGTTCGGATGCGTAGGACTCCGTTTCCGCCAGCAAACCCTAAAAAGCCGTTCTAAACCAACGGCTTTTTTTATTTTGAATTTCAGCATTTGAGTTGCCTGTACTCGCAGCATGAGGCCTTGAAAAGGCCTCATTCAAATTTCATCA
>CANBUY010000129.1 GCA_947372745.1 Comamonadaceae bacterium
GGTGATGGAGCGCGGCTCGGTGTTGGCGCGTGGTTTAGGCAAAAACATGCAGGCTGACGGGGTGCGCCAGTTGGTCGCCATTTAAGGCATCCAAAACCTGTTTTCATGTAGACCAGATGCGTGGCGCCGCGGAGGACAGGCCCCAGAAATGCTGACGCCAGCTCACCCACACTTCTCTCAGCAGGTTCATGGCGGGCTCCACCACGGGGGCTAAAACGCGAACAATGACCACCTGCCCATCCGGGCTGGTAGCACCTGCGCTCAACCGTAACTCATGCTTTTCAATCACGTCGCGCGCCACCTCTAGCGCTTGGGCGCGGCGGTTTCTTTGCAGCTTGCTGCCTGCTACAAAAAACAGCGAAGCCATGCAGCGCTGGCCAGCCAAGCCCAATGGGCTGTTCATCAAACGCTGATCCTCCGCCCGAATGAGGCCTCGCTCCAGCCAGACACCCGGTACTTCAATGTGCTGAAAAAACTGACCCGCCTCAAAGGGTTGTTGGGCCAGCGGCAGGCCAAAGGCGGTCACGTCCCAGCCCATGAATTCAGCTTCTGGTGCCAGCGAGAGGGTGAGGTGGTTTTCGGCCAGGCAGTCATTAAAGGCAATGGCTTCAAGGGGCAGCCACTCCAGGCGCGCCGCATCGTTCAAAGTGAGATGGGTGCGCTGAATGGCCGCTTCACCGCTTGACCTGTAAAAGCGGGTGGCGCCAGGTGTGGTGATCAGGCCGTGGGCCGCGCCCCCAGCGCGCACGTTGATGTCAAGGGTGTCACCCCCCACCAAGCCGCCGGGTGGGTGGACCAGTACGTTGTGGCAAATAGCATCGCCCTCGGGGTAGAGGCTTTGCAGCACCCGTAAAGGGCCAGTGTGAACATGTCGCACGACGGTGCGGCCTGAAGACTGTAGGTAGTCGATGTCAAGTTGGGCGTGCCAAGTCATGCCTTTTTTTACTTCTTATATTACTGCGCTTAAGCGCTATGTGTGCTGCGGTGTGCCCAGCCTGTGGTGTGCTTCTCAATGGCACTAAAGAGTTCGTACATCACCATGGCCATAGCCCCCACCACCACCAAGCCCGCAAACGCCAGGCCCATTTGCATGGCCGAGCCCGCCGAGATCAGCAGGTAGCCAATGCCTTCGTTGGCCGCCGTCATCTCAGACACGGTGGTGCCGACAAAGGCCAGCGTGATAGCCACTTTGAGCGAGCCGTAAAAGTAAGGCATAGAGCGCGGCAAGCCGACCTTGACCAGCACATCCCAGCGCTTGGCCCCCAAGACGCGCAGCACATCTTCCAGCTCGGGCTCCAGCGTGGCCAGGCCGGTGGCAATGTTGACCATGATGGGAAAAAAGCTGATGAGAAAAGCGGTAAGGATGGCAGGGCCGGCACCAATGCCAAACCACACCACCAAAATGGGCACAAAGGCTGCTTTTGGCAGGGCATTAAACGCCGTCATGAGCGGGTACACCGCCGCGTAGGCCAATCGGGAACTGCCAATGACAAACCCCAGTAAAACCCCCACCACGATGGCAATACCAAAGCCCGCCATCGTCACCCAATAAGTGCGCCAGGCATGGCCAGCAATGATTTCCTTGTATTCCCAGAATTGGTTGGCAATGCGCACAGGGCTGGGGAAGATAAATTCGGACACACTGAAGGCCGAGCAAACGATCTGCCAAACCAGCAACACGGTGACCAACAAAATCCAGGGTGACCAGATTTCAATTTGTTTCTTATTCATTTTTGCCCCGGTGTAGCGTGAGGTGCACCAGTTTGGCGCATGGCACCAATATGGCCACGAAGTTCATGCACGATATCAGTGAACTCTCGGGTGTAGGTGATTTCAAGGTCACGCGGTCGGGGTAAATCAATCGCTTTCTTCACCAGAAAACGCCCCGGACTCTTGCTCATGACATACACCGTGTCAGCCAAAAACACAGACTCGCGCAGGTCATGCGTCACCAAAATTACGTTGAATTGTTGTTCGGTCCACAGGTCGCGCAGGATGCACCAGAGCTCCTCGCGGGTAAACGCATCGAGCGCGCCAAAGGGCTCGTCGAGTAGCAGCATTTTGGGTTCATGAATCAAGGCGCGGCAAATACTGGCGCGCTGCTGCATGCCGCCCGACAACTCCCAGGGGAACTTGTCTTCATAGCCCGCCAAGCCCACTTTTTGCAGCAGTTTTCGAGCGCGTTCTTCGTACTCTTTGCGCTTGGCTTTGAAGTTGCTGCGGTAGGGCTCCACAATTTCAAGCGGCAGCAGCACGTTGTCCACGGTGGTGCGCCAAGGCAGCAGGGAGGGCGCCTGAAAAGCCATGCCTGAAATTTTTAAAGGTCCCGTCACCGCTTGCTGGTCAATCAAAATTTTCCCCATGGAAGGCATTTTGAGTCCGGTGGCCAGCTTCATGAAGGTGGATTTTCCGCAGCCCGAATGCCCGACAATGGCGATGAACTCGCCTTGCCGCACCTTCAGGTCAATCGCCTCCACCGCAAAGTGGTTTTGTTTGAGTAAGTCCTCGTTATAAGCCAGCCAAACGTCTTGAAAATCAACAAACCAGGGGGAGGGCGCTTCGCTCATTTTTATTTTTTGGTAAGGATGCTGAGCTCTGCTTTGGTGGGCAGGAATGCGCCATTCCACACGGCGTCAGGATTGACGCGCGTTTTGGTGTTGAAGGCGTCAGACACTTGCGAGGCCATCAGTGACAAACGGGGGCCGTTCACTTGGCCAAAGCCTTCTGCCCGGGCATTGGGGGTGTTGATGACGGTATCAATGGCCAGTTTTAGGCGCCGGGTTTCAAGCTCAACATTGATGATGCCGTCACGCGCTTTCACGTCAGCAATGGCCAGGGCGGGGTTGCTGATCACGTCTTTCATGCCTTTGGTAAAGGCCAGTAGAAAAGCTTTGACTGCTGCAGGGTTTTCCTTGAGCATCTTGGGCGTGGCAATGATCACGTTGCCGTAAAGCTTGACGCCAAAGTCTGGGTAGGGCAACACCACCACATCTTCGGCTTTGACGCCTCGCGCTTCTAGGTTGAGCAGTGAGGTGAATGTGAAGCCGGTGATGGCGTCTACGTCACCGCGCACCAGCATGGTTTCACGCAAAGGCGGGTCCATGGCGGTCCATTGCACGCCCGTGATGTTGTTGGCTTTGGAGAAGATAGGGAAAGCGCGGCGGCCTGCATCAAACACGGGCGCACCGAGTTTTTTGCCATTCAGATCGGCGGGCGTTTTGATGCCGGATTTCTTTAAAGCCATCACTGAGGCGGGCGTGTCGTTGTAGACCACCATGATGGCCACAGGCTTGTTGGGCGCATCCGGGTTGTTGGCATGAAATTCCATGAGCGCCGCAAGGTCGGCAAAACCCATGTCATAGGCGCCTGAGGCCACGCGGTTGACGGCTGCACCTGAGCCGCTGCCTGCATCCACCGATACATCAAGTTTGGCGGCTTTGAAATAGCCCTTTGCAACAGGCGTCAGAAAAAAGGCCGCTGGGCCTTCAAAACGCCAGTCCAACTGAAACTTGATGGGGGTGGTTTGGGCCTGAACCGGTGCGAAGGCACTGGCTGCGGCCAGTGCCACTGCCAACTTGAGAACGAGCCGTTTTGACATTTGAAACTCCAATAATGATTGATGAGCACTCTAATCGCGCAATTATGACGATACGCAATTAAAGTGCCAAGCTCAATAAAATTGAAGTAGCAAGCCTAAACCGGTTTAGTGCGCGTCGGCCTGCTTGGCGGCTTCTATCGCAGCCTGGCTGTCACCCTCGCTGCCGTTGAAGAAAAAGTTAAGCATCACGGCACTGATTGAGGCCAGCAAGATGCCCGACTCGATCAAGGGGTGGATGGTGTGCGGCATCCATTGCTTGAAGTTGGGGGCTATCAGCGGGATCATGCCGAAGCCAATCGAGACCGCCACAATGAAAAGATTATTTCTATTGCTTTTGTAGTCAACGCCGCCCAGGATGCGCACGCCTGTGGCGGCCACCATACCGAACATCACCAGACCCGCGCCACCCAGAACCACGGTGGGCAAGCTCTCAATCAAAGCAGCCATTTTGGGGGCCAGGCCCAGCACGATCAAAATAAGGCCGCCTGCTACACATACAAAACGGCTTTTGACGCCGGTGACACCGACCAAGCCCACGTTTTGTGAAAAACTGGTGTAAGGGAATGTGTTGAAGATGCCGCCAATCATGGTGCCCAGTCCATCCGCGCGCAAACCGCGCGTCAAGTCTTGCGCGGATACCTTGCGCTCGGTCATATCGCCCAGTGCCAAAAACATGCCGGTGGATTCGATCATCACCACCACCATCACCAAGGTCATGGTGAGGATCAGGATGGGGTCAAAGACGGGCAGGCCAAACTGGAACGGAAGCACCAAGCCAAACCAACTGGCGCTGGCCACTTTGTCAAAGTTCATCATGCCCATGACCGAGGCCACGACACCGCCCACCAAAATACCCAGCAAGACTGAAATATTGGAAATAAAGCCCTTCGCGTATTTGGCAATCAGCAAAATGGACACCAGCACAACGGCTGCAATGCCGATACCGCCCATCGGGGCATATTTAGGATTGGGGACCGAGCCGACAATCGCCATGCCTTTGGGCATAGGAGGCACCGCGTTGCCCAGGGCCGCTACGTCAGCCATCCATTTGGCATGGTCAGGGTTGACGATGGAAGGGGCGGTGGGGCCGAAGGGGTTGCCAAAAATCCAGTTGATGCCGATACGCATCAAGCTGATGCCAATCACAGCAATGATGGTGCCCGTGACGACAGGTGGAAAAAATCGCAACATGCGGCTCATGACCGGTGCAAGGAGCATCGACAGGATGCCGGCACCAATGATGGCGCCAAAAATGAGCTGCGCGCCCTCAGCACCACTGGTGGTATTGGCCATAGCCACCATCGGTGCCACCGAGGCAAAAGAGACGCCCATCATGACGGGCATGCGAATACCAAACCACTGCGTAGCACCCAGCGATTGGATCAAGGTCACGATGCCGCAGCAAAACAGGTCGGCTGAAATCAGATAAGCCACTTGCTCAGGGGATAACTTGAGTGCGCGCCCCACAATCAGAGGAACGGCGATGGCCCCTGCGTACATGACCAGCACATGCTGGAGCCCGAGGGCTGCGAGTTTGCCCGTAGGCAATCGCTCGTCGACGGGATGAATTTTCTCACTTGCCATGAAATACTCCTGTGGTCAAAAAATTGAAATTTACAGACTAAACTGTATACAGTTTATTCAAAAACCAGACAAGGGAAAACCCCAGTTATTCAAAATAATCTGGGGTTTTCGCGTGTGAGCAAGCGCTTGAGGCTCTGTTGGCCTCATTTAATTTGATTAGGAAAGCAAGTCCTTTAAGGAGCGCGCGATGACTTTGGTGGCTTTTCGCAAGTCTTCCAGATCAAGGCGTTCATCGGCGCACTTGGCTTGGGATTCCAGCACGGTGCGTGGCCCTGCGCCGTAAATAACACCCGGAATTCCCGCTTCACAAAACAGGCGGACATCGGTGTACAAGGGTGTTCCCATGGCTGGGATGACTTCACCAAAAACCTCTAAACCATGTTTTTGTATCGCCGCAACCAAGGGTTGATTACCCGGCAAGGGTTGCAGGGCTTTGGCGAGCAGCATGCGTCGCACGTCCAACGTGATGCCGGTCATTTGAGCGGCGGCCTCGGCCATAATTTTGCGCAAACTGGCCTCAACTTCAACGGGATTCTCCTCTGGGATCATGCGGCGATCCAGCTTGAAACTAACCCGGCCTGGGATCACATTGGTGTTGGTACCGCCTTCAATCGTCCCAATATTGAGGTAGGGGTGCGTGATGCCCTCGACCTTGGAGCTGATCGTCTTGTAGAGTGTGTTTTGCGCGTACAGGGCGTTGAGAATATGCACTGCAGCTTGCAAAGCATCAACGCCAGAGTCTGGTATGGCCGCGTGGGCCATTTTCCCGTGCACGGTGACTTCCATTTGTAGGCAACCGTTGTGGGCGGTGACTACCTGGTAACTGAAGCCCGCCGCAATCATGAGGTCTGGGTGGATGATCTTGTTTTTGAGCAACCAGCCTGGCCCTAGTTCACCCCCGAATTCTTCATCGTAGGTAAAGAGCAGTTCTACATTGCCCGCCTGGGGCTTGGCTACCGCCTCAAGTGCCCGCAGCGCAAAGGTGAACGTTGAGAAATCACACTTGCTGACCGCAGTGGCGCGTCCATAAATTTTGCCGTCTTCAATCTCCCCGCCATAAGGGTCTTTAGTCCAGCCTTCCCCCGGCGGAACCACATCGCCGTGGGCATTGAGAAGCACCGTTTTGCCGGGGCCATAGTGCCGTCTGACCACTAGATTGGTGATGCTTTCCAAGCCAGCGGCTTGTACATCGGCTTGAGGCACTGCATGCTTTTCTGCAGTCAGCCCAAAGTCTGCCAGAAGTGCGGCCGTGCGTTCGGCATGTGGTGCATTGTTGCCGGGAGGGGTGTCGGTAGGAACCCGGATTAGTTCCTGCAAGAACTTGACTTGTTCGTCAAAGTGGCTGTCAATCCAGGCATCTAGTTTTTCGTAATCAGTCATGAAATAAGTGCTTTCGTTATCAAATGGATTCTTGGCCAAGCTGGAGCAGCAGTGTCAACAATGCCTCATAGGCTAATTGAATGTCGTGGCTGCTTGTGCTCTCAAGCGGGTTATGGCTGATGCCGGAGTTTTGTCCCCTGACAAACAGCATGGCTTGGGGCATGACTTCATGCAGTTTCATGGCGTCGTGGCCGGCCCCGCTGGTCATGCGGTGGAGGGGGGCGCCCATTGTCTGCAAAGCAGTTTCCCAGCGTGCTTGCCATGCTGGCGCGCTGGGTGCGGCAGCCGCACGCATGGTTTCAGTCAGCGTGGTGCTCACTTGCCGGCGCTCACTCACCGCTTTCAAAGTAGCCAAAATATCGGTCACCATCGCGTCGCGTTGTGCATCAGTGGGCGCCCGCATGTCGAGCGTGAAATGGCAGCGACCTGGCACCACATTGGTGGAGCCGTTGGGGACCGTGAGCTGCCCGACCGTTGCTACGGAGTCGCCGTCTTGCAAGGCTCTTTTTTCTGCTGCCAAAATAACTTCAGCCACGGTGGCTGCCGCATCTTGGCGCCTGTTCATGGGCGTGGTCCCTGCGTGGCAGGCAGTGCCCGCGACCTGAACCGCATAACGCACACTGCCGTTGATGGACGTGACGACCCCCAAGGGCAAGTTAAGTTCATTGAGCACAGGACCTTGCTCAATATGAACCTCTACAAAGCCCAGGTAGTCATCCGGCTTGCGTTGCAGTTTGGGAATGTCGTCAATGTTCAGTCCTGCATGTGCCATCGCTTCACGCAGGGTGATGCCATCGGCATCTTTTTGTTCCAGCCAGCGCG
>CANBUY010000130.1 GCA_947372745.1 Comamonadaceae bacterium
GCGCCGTGCCCAATATCATCGCGATGGAAATTGCGGGTTTGGGCCCCACCGCCCTGTATGCAGGCAGCTGGAGCGACTGGTGCAGCGACCCCACCCGGGCTTTTGCGCAGGGCTGAAACGGGCCGCCCCCGTCATTGCGAGTTTCCTGAATCGGGCCGATACCGCACACAGACCATGAACAAAAGCTCGTCACTGCGACACTTTTACCCCGTCACTGCGAGGCCATATGCCGCGGCAGTCCATCTTGCCGAGCCAAACTCCTTTCAACAGGCAAACTCTCGCAATTCGAAGATGGATCGCCGCGCTTCGCTCGCGATGACGGGTCTGGTGTGTGGCTGATTTTGGATACCGAGACGATAGTGGCAATGGAAAAACTGGATATAAAACCATATGTTCATGGAAAGCGAAGCGCGGCAATCCATCGTGCCGCGCCAAACCCTTACTTCATGTCCACGCCATAGAACGAGTGGCGACCGAAGGGGCTGAGTTTGAAATCAATCACTTCTTTGCGCACGGGCTTCAACTGAACTGAATGGGCTATGGTGAACCAAGGCGCTTGCTCCTTGAAGATCACTTGGGCTTTTTCGTACAGCTTGGCGCGCTCAGCCGGGTTAGAAACCACCTTGGCTTTTTGGATCAGGTCTTCAAACGGCTGGTAACAAAACTTGGCGACATTGGAGCCATTTTGTTTGGCCGAGCTGCAGCCCAAAAGCGTGTTCAGAAAGTTGTCTGGGTCACCGTTGTCACCCGTCCAGCCCAACATGCCCATTTGATGTTCACCAGCCTGCATCCGTTTGCGGTACTCACCCCACTCAAAGCTCTTGATTTCTGCCTTGATGCCCACCTTGGCCAAGTCCGCCTGCATCAACTCTGCAATACGCTTGGCATTGGGGTTGTAAGGACGCTGCACGGGCATGGCCCACAAGTCGGTGCTAAAGCCGTCCTTCAAGCCCGCCGCTGCCAGTAATTTTTTGGCTTCTTCGGGGTTAAAGGCGTCGTCCTTGATGGACTTGTTGTAAGACCACTGGGTGGGGGGAATTGGGTTGGTGGCCGGCACCCCGGTGCCCAGGTAGACCGCATCCACAATGGCTTTTTTGTTGATCGCCATGTTCACCGCCTTGCGGACACGCACATCGTCAAACGGTTTTTTGGTGGTGTTGTAGGCCAGGTAGCCGACATTCAAGCCCGGTTGCTCCAGCACCACCACATTGGGGTCCTTGCGAATAGCCGGCAGGTCAGCGGGGTTGGGGTAAGGCATGACATGGCACTCGCCTTTTTGCAGCTTGGCCCAGCGCACCGAGGCATCTGGCGTGATGGAAAAAATCAGATCGTCAATCTTGGCCTTGCCCGCCCAGTACTGGGGATTGGCCTTGTAGCGAATGATGGCGTCCTTTTGGTATTGCACCAAGATGAAAGCGCCGGTGCCCAAGGGCTCCTGGTCAATTTTCTCTGGCGTGCCGGCCTTGAGCATGGCAATCGCGTATTCCTTGGACTGCACACCGGCGTATTGCATCGCCAGATTGGACAGGAACGGAGCCTCGGGCGCGTTCAACACAATTTTGAGGGTGTACTCGTCCAGCTTGTCCACTGACTTGAGCAACTTGGGCATGCCCATGTCGTTAAAGTAAGAATGGTTGGAACTGGTGACCTTGAAGTAGGGGTCGTTCTCTTTCCATTGACGCTCAAACATAAAAAGAATGTCATCGGCATTGAAATCACGCGAAGGCGTGAAGTTTTTGTTGGCATGCCACTTGACGCCTTTGCGCAGCTTGAAGATATATTCCAGGCCATCTTTGGACACGGTCCAACTCTCGGCCAGACCCGGTACCACCTTGGTGCCACCGTGCTCGAAGCCCACCAGGGTGTCATAAATTTGCGTGCTGGCGTCAAACGAGGTGCCTGTGGTGTTGATGCTGGGCGCAAAGTTTTCAGGGCTGCCTTCTGAGCAGTACACCAGGGTTTTGGCACCCGCTTGGCCCACCGCCAGCAAAGCCGGTAACGCCAAGGCACACAGCGCCGAGCGCTTGAGTGCAAACTTATGATTCGTTGACAGAAAGGTCATCTTGTGAACTCCTACAGGGTGATGCTGCCAGGCAGCGGGTTGGGTGAAGGGTTGGCCAATGGGTCAGCTCAGCTGGACTCAGGTGGGGTGAATAAATTGCTCAGCCAGGTGGCAGGCCACCTGCTGGCCCGCCACTTCTCGCAAAATGGGGCGCTCTTGGCGGCACCGTGTGGTGGTGTAGGGGCAGCGGGTTGAAAAAACGCAGCCACTCGGGGGGTGCAAGGGTGAGGGCAATTCGCCAGTCAGCACCAGGCGTTTTTTGGTTGCCCCCGAGCCCACAATGCCCGGGGTTGAGGCCAGCAAGGCTTGTGTATACGGGTGCAGCGCTTGGCTAAATATGGCTTGCTTGGACCCTTGTTCCACCGCATGGCCCAAGTACATCACCAGCACATCATGCGCGATGTGTCGCACCACGCCCAGGTCATGCGAGATAAACAAGTAGGCCAGTCCCAGCTCTTGTTGCAAATCTGCCAGCAGATTGAGCACCTGGGCCTGAATGGAGACGTCAAGGGCCGACACCGGTTCATCGGCCACGATCAGTCCGGGCTTGAGCATCAAGGCGCGCGCAATCGCGATGCGCTGGCGCTGTCCACCCGAGAACATGTGCGGATAACGGTCATAGTGCTCCGGGCGCAAGCCCACCAGCGCCAACATGGTGCGGGCTTGTTCGGCACGGGTTTGGGCGTCCAGGGTGGTGTTGATCTCAAGTGGCGACTCCAGAATGCTGCCAATTTTTTTGCGCGGATTGAGTGAACCAAACGGGTTTTGAAACACCAGTTGGACGGAGCGGCGCAAAGCGTGGCGTTGCGGGTCGGTCGCCTTCACCACGTCCACCCCACCCAGGATCAACTCGCCTGCGCTTGGGGCTTCGATCAGTGACACCATGCGCGCCAAGGTCGATTTGCCACAGCCGGATTCGCCCACCACCGCCAAGGTCTTGCCCGGCAGCACACTGAACGAGACGCCGCTGACGGCTTGCAAATGATCGGCTGGTTTGAAAAAACCGCGCTTGATCTTGTAAACCTGCGTGAGATTGCGCGCGATCACGACGGGTTCTTGCCCGATTGGCGCAGCCAGTTTGGCCTGTGACAGCGTCATGCAACACCCCCCTGAATGGCGGCGGGCACAGGGCTGCCAGCCCCCAGCGGCGCCAGAGGGTAGTGGCAACGCACAGACCCTGTGGGCGAAGCCGTCAAGAGCGGTCGCTCGGTTTTGCAGTGCGGGGTGGCATAGGGACAGCGTGGTGCAAACAGGCACCCTGTGGGGCGATCGGCCAAACCAGGCACCATGCCAGGAATGGTGGACAAACGCGATAACCCTTCACTACGCTCCGGCATGGCGGCCAACAGGGCTTCGGTGTAGGGGTGTTGGGGTGACGCAAACAGGTCGTGCGCGCTGCGCGCCTCCATGACCTGACCAGCGTACATCACCGCCACGCGCTGTGCCATTTCAGATACCACGCCCATGTTGTGGGTGATCAGGATCAGCGCCATATTGCGTTCTTTTTGCAGCGTGCGCAGCAGGTCGAGAATTTGCGCTTGAATCGTCACATCCAGCGCGGTGGTAGGTTCGTCGGCGATCAGGAGTTTAGGGTTGCAGGCAATCGCCATGGCAATCATGACGCGCTGATTCATACCCCCCGACATTTGGTGCGGGTACGCGCCCAGACGACTCTCAGGCGCAGAAATACCCACTTGCTCCAGCAACTCAATGCTGCGCTTGCGGGCGGCCTTGGCGTCCATCCCCAGGTGCAGTTTGAGGGTTTCAGCGAGTTGAAAACCTACGGTAAAACAAGGGTTGAGGCTGGTGGTGGGGTCCTGAAAAATCATGGCCACGTCTTTGCCCGTGAGTCGGGCCCGCTCACGGCCAGAGAGCTTGAGCAGGTCATGCCCGTCAAACTGCATTTTGTCAGCCGTGACGCGCCCCGGAAAGGACACCAGGCCCATCAGCGCCATCATGGTGACACTTTTACCCGAGCCGGATTCCCCCACAATACCCAGCACCTCGCCCGCCTCCAGCGACAAGGAAACACCCTCCACCGCGTGCATAACCGCGGTCTTGGAGGGAAACTGGACTGAGAGGTTTTCTATTTCGAGAAGTGCCATAAATTAACTTCTTAGCGTTTGAGCTTAGGGTCAAACGCATCGCGCAAGCCATCACCCAGCAGGTTGAAAGCCAGCACCGTGATCAAAATAGCCAGGCCAGGAAAAGTCACGACCCACCAGGCACGCAAGACAAATTCGCGCGCATCGGCCAGCATGGTGCCCCACTCGGGCGAGGGGGGTTGGGCGCCAAGACCCAAAAAGCCTAAAGCGGCAGCGTCGAGAATGGCGGTTGAAATGCCCAGTGACGCTTGCACGATGAGTGGTGCGGTGCAATTGGGCAAAACCTCTTTGAACATCAAGCGCAGGTGACCAGCCCCCGTCATGCGCGCCGCAGTCACGTAATCCCGCGACATTTCAGAAATCACCGCCGCCCGCGTGATGCGAACGTAATGTGGCAACACCACCACGGCCACGGCCAGCATGGCGTTCATCAGGCCCGGACCCAAAATAGCCACAATCACAATCGCGAGCAGCAGGCTGGGCAGGGTCAGAATGATGTCCATCAAACGCATCACCGCCACTTCAAACACCCCGCGAAAGTAACCCGCTGTCAGGCCCAACACCGTGCCGAGCACCACGGAAAGGGCAACCACCGCCAAGCCAATGACCAGCGACAGGCGAGCACCGTGAATCAGGCGCGACACGATGTCGCGGCCAATCGCATCAGTGCCCAGCCAGTGCGCGCTAGAGCCGCCAGCCTGCCAGGCCGGTGGCGTCAAAAACACGCTGGCGTCGGTGTCATTGGGTGCGTAGGGTGCTATCCAAGGGGCAAAAGCCGCCATCAACAGCACCAGCAGCACGATGAGCAAGCCGGCCACCGCGCCTTGGTTGGTGCTGAAGCTGTCCCAGAACTCGCGCCAGGGATGTGGGGGCGTTTGGTGCGTGGGGGTGTCGGCAAGTGTCGTCACAAGGGCTGCCTTTAATGCCGAATGCGGGGGTTGATGATGCCGTAGGTCACATCCACCATCAGGTTGACCACCATCACCATGCCGCCCAGCAGCAACAGGCCGCCTTGCAGCACCGGATAGTCACGTCGGCCAATGGCTTCAATCATCCACTTGCCCACACCGGGCCAAGAAAAAATGGTCTCGGTGAGGATGGCCCCGGTGAACAACACCCCCACTTGTAAACCGATGACGGTGATGATCGGTATCAAGGCATTGCGCAAAGCGTGCACGGCTACCACGCGTAAATTAGACAAACCCTTGGCCCGTGCCGTGCGAATGTAGTCTTCGCCCAGCACTTCGAGCATGGCTGAGCGCGTCATGCGGGCAATCACCGCCAGCGGGTTGGTGCCCAGCACGATGGTGGGCAATATGAGGTGCGACACGGTGGACCAGAAAGCGCCTTTTTCACCGGCCAGCAAAGTGTCTATCAGCAGGAAGCCGGTGACCGGCTCAATGAAGTACTGCACCGAAATGCGGCCGGACACAGGCGTTAAATCAAGTTGCACGGAGAACAGCAATATCAGCAACAGGCCCCACCAAAAAATGGGCATGGAGTAACCGGTGAGGGAGACGCCCATGACCCCGTGGTCCAAAATCGTATTGCGTTTGACGGCGGCCAGAATGCCCGCCGGAATACCTAAAGCCAAGGCAAAAATAATGGCACACACCGCCAATTCGATGGTGGCAGGGAACAGCGCTATGAATTCACTGAGCACGGGTTCGTGGGTGATGATGGACTTGCCCAGGTCACCGTGCAGCACACGGCCAATGTAAATACCGTATTGCACCAGCACCGGGCGGTCCAGCCCGTATTCCTTGAGCAGCTGGGCGTGGCGCGTGGCATCGATGCCCCGTTCACCGGCCAGGGTTTCAATAGGGTCGCCTGGCACCATGCGGATCAAGAAAAAAGCCACCAAAGTCATGCCGATGAAGGTCGGAATGATGAGACTAAATCGTGACAGCAGAAAGCGCAGCATTTAAAGATTTATTTCAATCATCAATCATGATGCCACAAACAAAAGGCCGACTGACGCTGGCCCTTCGCTGGCCTTGCCCAGCGCCTGCCCATCTGTTGCACTCAGTGGGCGTGCGCGATACCACTCACCTGTGTGACCAACAAAATACCGGCCAGAAGCCAGGCAATTTGCGCTGCCGTCTCTCGGGCGGTCAGGCGTTTTTGCAACTGGGGAATCAAGTCTGCCAGCGCCACGTAAATAAAGCTGCTGCTGGCCACCACCAGAAAATACGGCAAATAGTCACGCAATTGGTCTACCAGCCAAAAGCCCAGCAAGCCACCCAAAGCTGTCACAGCCCCGGCCAGTGAGACTTTCAGCAGCGCCGTGCGGCGGTTGTTGGGGCTCGATTTCAGCACCATCAAATCGCCCATGTGGTGCGGCACCTCGTGCGCCAGTACGGCCAGCGAGGCAATGACGCCCAGACGCATATCTGCCATAAAAGCGGAGGCAATCAACACGCCATCGCCAAAGCAATGCACGCTGTCGCCGGTGAGCACCGCCCAGGTGCCAGGCAGCGGTGAGTGGCTGTGGCCATGGGCGTGGTCCGCATGCACGTGGTCGGCGTGGTGGTGCTCATGCCCGTGGTGCCATAACTCGGCTTTGTCGAGCAAAAAGAAAAAGATCAGCCCAACCAGCAAGGTCATGAACAAATCATGCGCGCTGGCCTGGCTCTCAAAGGCCTCGGGCAGCAAATGCATAAAGGCCGTGGCCAGCAGCGCGCCTGCTGCCAAACTGAGCATGTGCTGGGTATAGCGCGACAAAATACCAAAGCTCAACAAAGCCGCAAGCCACACACTGCCGATCCCTGCCGACAAGGTACCCAATAAAATTGCTATTAAAGTCATAGCTGGTTAAGCACATTCCACGGACCCATAAGCCCAATTAGTTATAAAAAAACCGCCATCAGGCGGTTTCACAGCGAGAGGGCTGACTTTATCAGGCTACGCCGTGCGCCTTGAACCAGGCCAAACAACGCTTCCAACCGTCTTCGGCCGGGCCCTTGCTGTAGCTGGGGCGGTAGTCGGCGTGGAAGGCGTGGCCGGTATCGGGGTAGGTCACAAATTGTGCTGCTTTCGCGGCGGCAGAACCCTGCGCCAAGGCGGCTTTCATCTGATCGAGCGAGGTCAGGGGAATGCCCCCATCTTTTTCGCCATACAAACCCAACACGGGTGCGCGCAACTGGTCCACCAAGTCGATCGGGTTTTTAGGCGCCAGTGCGGAGGGCG
>CANBUY010000131.1 GCA_947372745.1 Comamonadaceae bacterium
CCCAACAAGCCTTGCACTGCCACCAGGGTTTCGTCCTTGGGCACCAAGTGATGACGGTGGGGCCGGACATAGCTGTCCAGACCAAATGCAATGAACAGCCTTTGGAACGGCGCTTCATGGCTGGCGTGGATGTTCAGGTGCTGTCGCAGTCGGGGTGATACCTTGGCCTGATCGTGCAAGCCCGTGAATTGATCGAACGTAAAAACGCGAGCGCTCATGAAACTGCCCTCTCCTGCTTGCGGCCTTGAAAACGCCACCAGCCACTGACCACGATCCAAGCCACCGACACACCCACGGCATCAGCCGCCAGATCGGCCCATTCGGCAAAGCGCCAGCCTGCGGCCCACTGCGCGGCTTCAATGCCTGCGCCATAAGCCACCATGCCCAGCACCATACGCAAGGCATGCAATGGCCACAGCAGCAAGCCCAGCCGGTCAGCACGACAAAGGCTAGGGCGTGCTGCGCCTTGTCCCACCAGTCAAACACCGGCAGCTGCAAATGCTCAATGGGCATCAGCGCCAGCACTGTCACTGCCGCCATCGCCAAATACCAACCGACACGCATCCAAATCACTTCAAACCTCTCCAACCATACGAATTCATACGATCATATGAAAATATTCCATACACTTGGGCTACTCTACCGCCGATGGATTCTTTCATTCCCTCAGCCCTGCGCAGGCAGCGCAACCAGCGGCATTTGACCCTAGAAGCGGTCTCTGGTGCCACGGGCATGTCGCCGCAGCATTTGTCCGAGATCGAGAGCGGCAAGCGCGATCCGCGCCTGTCGTCCATAGAGCGCATTGCAGAGGCCATAGGCCTGAGCGTCATGCTTGTGCCAGAGCACATGGCCCCAGAAATCCGCCGCTACATCGCCACACAAGGTCGGGTTTATACGACCACGACTACGCCCGCCTTGCCTCAGCCATCCAACCCGAGCCCTCAAGATGCCTAAAAAGCCCACCACCCCCAAAGCTTCCACCAGCCAGCATCTCACTTTCACCATCCGCCAAGAGCCCGACTTCGACACAGACCAACCTGTCGAGTTTGGCTGCTTCTCGCGCAATTGGGACTATGAAGAAGCGCTGGACCAGCTGATGGACGACCAGGACGCTGGCCGCATCAACGACAAGCAGGCCCTGCTGCAGGCCCAAAAGCTGTTGGCGCAGTCGCCCGGCAATCTGGAAATTCTGAACTACCTGGCCAACCGCCTTTGGGCACTGGAAATGCGGGACGAGGCCACCGAGGTTTGGGCCAAGGCATTCAAGCAAGCCAGCGCCCTCATCCCCAAAGGCTACACCGGCCAGATCAGCTGGTCTGAGGTCGAAAATCGGTCATTTTTAAGGGTGGCCCACGGCTATCTGCTGGGCCTCATGGACCGCCGTGATGCCAAAGCCGCGCAGCAGCTCGCCCAAAAAATGCTGGCCTGGTGCCCAGCCGACAATCTGGGCGTGCGCATGCTGGTGGGCGACATCAGCATGATGCTGGGCGACGCCCGCTCGGCGCTGAGGCATTTTCTGGAACATGCGCCAGACTCACCGGCGCACTGGTACCAGGCCGGGCAAATTGCTTTCAGGGGTGGAGATTACGTGTCTGCCTGCACCTACATTCGGCGCGGGATCGCGGCCAACCCCTACATTGCGGAGGGGCTCACAGGCAGAACGGTGTTGACGGAGCACCTGTACTGGCACGCCAGCAACCGGTACGGTGCCGAATGGGCAGCCGAGTATCTGAATGCACCCAGCTGCGACTGGACGCCCGAAGAAATCGACTTTGTGGACTGGGTTTTCAACTCAGCCGCCGTGCTCAAAGAGCGGGCCAAGCTGGCCGAACAGCACGAAGGCCTGACCTACGAACGAGACCCCGAGCGCAGGGGGGCGTATGCAGAAAAGAGCGCCTATTTTGTCGGCGGCATCACCGACACCCTGTCCAAAAAGCTGGTCCGCAAAGTGCGCAACCGCTACAACCAAGACATCTGGCCCTGGGATCGGGCGGGTTTTGACCGGCGCAGCTGAAAACGGCCCAGCTACTGACCTCCCTGTCAGTTACCGGTCACCCAAGCGGGTAAAATCAATTGTCAAATCTGTAACAACAAGGCCTTGTGATGAGCAACTGGTATCTGATCCACACCAAGATCCGCCAAGAACGGGTTGCTCTGGAAAACCTCGAGCGCCAAGGCTTTGCATGCTTTTTGCCGTTGATCCGCGCAGAAAAGCTGCGTCGGGGTGCCTTGCAGGTGGTGCAAGAGCCGCTTTTCCCCCGTTACCTGTTCATCCGCTTGGGCACGGGGCTGGAATCACAAAGCTGGGCCCCTATCCGCTCAACCGTCGGCTTGAGCCGCTTGGTCACTTTTGGCCAAACGCCAGCAAAGATTGAAGACGAGCTGATTACCCAGCTGCAGGTCAAAAACGACTCGGCCGAGGTGCAACTGCGTCACTTTGAGCCTGGTGAGCAGGTCGTGGTGACCGACGGACCATTTGTGGGGGTGGAGGCCATCTACCAAATGGCCGATGCCGAAGGCCGAGTGATGGTACTGCTCAATATCCTGAGCAAGCAAGTCAAGATGTCGGTGCCCCCTGCCAGCATCCGCAAAGTCAACTGAACCCTGCCGAAAGGCAGACCCGGGTCAGCGCCGACCGGAAGCCAGCTTTTTTTCGATCTTTTTCTGCACCCAATCGGACACGTTTTTGTATTCGATTCGCTGGTAGCCGCTGGATTGGATCTCTTGCCAATACTGACCAATCAGGGCCTCGATGGCGTCGGTGTTGGGTGCGGCCAAATCAATGTCTTCGCTGAAGATCAGCTTGTTGCCCGCAATCAAGTCCACAGTGCCCCAATCGCGCGGGTTGGGCAGCTCGTCAATGCTCACGTAGAGTACGGACGGATCGCTCTTTGGAATAAGCATGTTGACGAGGTCTGACAGGATTTTCATCGTCCGCCCATCAGCACAATTTACTCATTGGCCAGCGCTTCGCGCTCCAGCGCCATGTGCACCCAGTCCACCACTTCGCCGCTGGGCTGGTAGCCGCTAACCAGACTCTTGAGCAAGGCGCGGATGACCGGCACATCGTTCACGCTCATGGCCATGCTCAAGGCATTGAGCTTGCCTTCCAGCTGAGTCAAGTTCAGGTACTGCTCATGCGCCTTCATGATGCGTGGATGCTGGGTGGGCTTGGGGTTGTCGCCAATCAGCAGCTCTTCGTAAAGCTTTTCTCCGGGGCGCAAGCCGGTCACGGTCAGCTCAATGTCACCGCTGGGGTTCAGCTCATCGCGAACCGTCAGGCCCGACAGTTCCACCATGCGGCGGGCCAGGTCCATGATCTTGACCGGGTGGCCCATGTCCAGCACAAACACATCACCACCCTGCCCCATTGCCCCGGCCTGAATGACAAGCTGCGCCGCTTCAGGGATGGTCATGAAGTAGCGGGTGATGTCGGCATGCGTCAGGGTAATGGGGCCGCCGTTTTTGATTTGCTCGCGGAACAACGGCACCACAGAGCCACTGGAGCCCAGCACGTTGCCAAAGCGCACCATGGAGAAGGTGGTCTTTGCAGTAGGCGCCCTGCCCCCTTGAGCGGCCACTGCCGCATTCACATCAGCCAGTGCCTGCAGCACCATCTCTGCCAGGCGTTTGGTTGCGCCCATGATGTTGGTGGGCCGCACCGCCTTGTCGGTGCTGATCAGCAAAAAGTTACGCACGCCGTTGCGCGCAGCCGCTTCGGCGCACACCCGGGTGCCCCACACATTGTTCCTCACGCCCTCGGCCGGGTTGTGCTCCACCAGGGGCACGTGCTTGTAGGCGGCAGCATGGTAGACCGTGTGCGGCTTCCAGGTGTCCATGATCTCTTGCATGCGCACTTCGTCGCATACCGAGGCCAACAAGGGCACGATCTCAATGGCTGGTTCGTCACTGCCCTCTGCCCCTTCAGGCGCATCGCCCTCCACTGGCTCGTTCACGTTCAACCTTTCGCCAGCAAGCGATGCCTGCAGCTCCTGGTGAATCTGATAAAGCGCAAATTCGCTCATCTCCACAAGCAGTAACTGCTTGGGATTGGTCTTGAGGATCTGACGGCACAGTTCGCTGCCAATGCTGCCCCCCGCCCCTGTCACCAGCACGGTTTTGTGATGGGTGTTCAAGTTGAGCAGCAAGCCATTGGGCTTGACTGGCTCACGGCCCAGCAGATCGTCAATGTCCAGCTCACGCACATCGCTCAGGCTCACCTTGCCGGTGGCAATGTCGCTCAAGCCTGGCAGGGTGCGCACCGCCACCTTGTGGGGCTTAAGCGCGTTCAAGATTTCGTTACGGCGCTGACGCGACACGCTGGGTAAGGCCAGCAACACATCGGTGAAGGAGGTGCCATTCAACACCTCGGCCAAATCCGCCGGGTTGTGGATGGGCAGACCATTCAAAACATGGCCATGCAGCCGATCGTCATCGTCCAAAAAGCCCACCACACGAATTTCCGGGCTGTTGGCCATGGCAGAGGCGAGCTGACGGCCTGCGCTGCCGGCCCCATAAATCAGGGCCTGCGGTAAGGACGCCTTGCGCAACTGCTGGTGGTACAGCCCACCCAACCACACCCGCGCCGCAGCGCGTGATGCGCCAACCAAGAGCAGCAACAAAATGGGCTGAATCAAGCCCACCGTGCGCGGCACGCCATCCACACCCCAAAAGGTAAAGATGGCCGCAAAAGCCAAGCCATACAAAAGCATGGCACGCCCTACCGCCACCATCGCAGGCAAGCCGCTGTAGCGGAAGATGGCGCGGTACAGACCCGATGTGATGAAAACTGGCAAAGCCAGAACAACAGAAACCACTGCGGGCCAAATAGCTGGGCCTGATAGTGACGTGAAACTACCGCTGCGCAGGTAAAACGCCAGCCAGACCGACAAAATACAAAGGGTTGCATCCAAGGCAAGCACGACACCGCGCTTGACTGCGCGGGGCAAAGCCAAGGCAGGCGCTGCAAAACGACTCAAAGTGCGGATCATGATTTCACCCATGATGTGAAATCCCGCAAGAGCCCCGAGCCCCGAGCCCCGAGCCCCGAGCCCCGAGCCCCGAGCCCCGAGCCCCGAGCCCCGAGCCCCGAGCCCCGAGCCCCGAGCCCCGAGTCCCGAGTCCCGAGTCCATTTTCTTGTTGTTATCCATGCTATGCAAAAACCTCTGCCTCACCCAAAACCTTAGCAGCAGCATCTTTGGCAGCCAATTTAGGTGCTCCATCAAGTGGCCACTCAATTCCTACTGCTGGATCGTTCCATAGCAAGCTGCGCTCGTGTTCTGGAAACCAATAATCGGTAGTTTTGTATAAAAATTCGGCGCTTTCACTGGTGACAACAAACCCATGCGCAAAACCCGGAGGAATCCACAGCTGGCGCTTATTTTCAGAAGTCAGCTCAACACCTACCCACTTTCCGAAATTGGGTGATGAACGTCGCAAATCTACAGAAACGTCGAACACAGATCCACTGATCACACGAACCAATTTGCCCTGCGGCTGCTGAATTTGATAGTGAAGTCCGCGCAGCACATTGCATTCAGACCGGCTATGGTTATCCTGCACAAACTTCACACTCAGTCCCGTAGCAGCCTCGAAATCGCGCTGATTGAAGCTTTCGAAAAAGAAACCTTCTGCGGCGTCTAAGACCCGAGGCTCCAGCATCAGTACATCTGGCAAAGCCAGCTTTGTGACTTGGTAGGGCATAAGTTAAATAGTCCGTGGTTTATCAGTAAGAGCCTTCATTGCACCATGAAAGCCAATCAAATTATTCCCATGCTGTCGGTAAAGCGCTAGCGGTTCGGAAATCACAAAGCATGACCGTTGCTCGCATGCCAACTCGCAGATCAACTCATCATGGGCGAAGTTTTCGTCATGAGGTCTTTGAGTCTGGTCCAGTTCTGAGTCAAGCTCTTTTAACAAAGACCGAGAAACAGTCAATGTGAATCCAGGCCAAAAGCGCCCGCCACGCATTTCCTCAAGGGTCAGAGGTCTAGTGGAGTCGATATCCGGAAAGCTCACTCCAAGCCAGTTCAGGCTTCTGTCAACGACTTTTGCGCTGTGCGCAACCAAGTCATAGTCCTTCGTTGTCAATACAGCACTGACTTGACTCAATTTATGAGGCGACCAAACATCGTCTTGATCGCAAAACGCTACATGCGTCCCTTTGCACATGGACGCAGCTTTTAAAAAGTTTCGTCCGTATCCAAGGCGCACGGTGTTTTGCTCAAACCGGACTGGAAAGGGGGCATGCAGAGCAAAACTTTTGATCAGCGAGACGGTATCGTCCCTGGAACCGTCGTCAGTAATGATCAATTCCAACGGTGACCACTCCTGCGCCGCAAGACTCTTGAGCTGATCCTGCAAATACAGCCCTCCGTTGTAGGTCGCCATGGCCACTGATATGGTTGAACGCGCCTTCATCACTTTATCCAAGACTTGAACATCAGTTTTATTTGATTAGACTAAGCAAATATTGCCCATACGCGTTTTTCTTCAACGGCTCTGCCAATTTTTGCACCTGATCCTTATGGATCCATCCCTGCCGATATGCAATTTCCTCAGGGCAAGAAACCATCAAACCCTGGCGCTTTTGCAGGGTTGCAATAAATCCGGCAGCTTCTAGCAAGCTGTCGTGCGTGCCCGTATCCAGCCAAGCATATCCACGCCGCATCATTTCAACGTTTAACTGGCCCATCTCAAGATAACGCCTGTTCACAGCGGTAATTTCAAGCTCACCACGAGCTGAGGGCTTCACTTCTGCAGCAATGTCACACACCTGCTGATCGTAAAAATACAAACCCGTTACGGCATATTTGCTTTTCGGCTTCTGTGGTTTTTCTTCGATGTTGATGGCTCTAAAAGCCGAATCAAACTCCACCACCCCATAACGCTCCGGGTCATGCACATGGTAGGCAAACACGCTCGCCCCCACTGCCCGCGCATCAGCACTGGCCAGCAGGCTACCCAGTTCATGCCCGTAGAAAATGTTGTCACCCAAAACCAGTGCGCTGGGCTGGTTACCCACAAAATCGCGGCCAATGATGAACGCCTGAGCCAACCCGTCTGGGCTGGGCTGCAGCGCGTACTGAATGTTCATGCCCCACTGGCTGCCGTCACCCAACAGCTCGGTGAAACGCGGTGTGTCTTGCGGTGTGCTGATCAGCAACACATCCCTAATGCCCGCCAGCATAAGCGTCGTCAGCGGGTAATACACCATGGGCTTGTCGT
>CANBUY010000132.1 GCA_947372745.1 Comamonadaceae bacterium
CATCGGTCAGGACAAGCTGGCGGCGATCGCGGCCGATGCCCCCAAGGGCATGGTGCAAATAGCACGCTATTTTGGGAATGAGAACCTGCGCCCCGAACTGGAAAAAGCCCGGGACCGCATGGTGAACTTGGTCAGCCTGAACTTGGAACTGAGCAGTGGCGGTGACTTGCAAGTGGCGGCTGAAATGCTGCGTGACCACTCGTTTTTATCGCGCTCCAAAGGCGGCTCTGACATGCTCAAGGCCTTGCTGGCCATGCCCAGAACGCCCCACTTTGGCATGAACGAGCGCAGCGGGTTTACCGATGACCTGATTCCGGTCCTGGCCGAATGGGCACTCAAAACCCTGCCCGACTACCAACTGGAACTATCCCAGCGCAGCCAGGCCGCGCTGGTGATGGATGCAGCCATCTGGTTGGCCGACGCGCTGGGCCTGCAAGCCGAAGACTTGGAAGAAGCGGGCAAGGATGCCGAAGCCGTCATCCGCACCGCCTTGCTGGTGCTGGCAGCAAAACGCACCGACATGCCGGACTGGGTCGCTTTTGAGAAGCTGGTGACCGCACTGCGTAAAAAGTACGGCGGTGCGGCTGCCAAAACACCCCTTGCCATCGCCTTGCCCAAAAAATTGCCTGCACCTTTTCACGCGGTGGTGGAGACAGTGCGGCAATCGGTACTGGCCGATTTACCCAAAATCCTGGACGCCGCCCTGCCCACCCGCAAGCTCTTTGACCAAACGCCGGCCTTCATGGGCCGCTATTTCTGGATTGAAGACAGCTTGAGCGAGGTCGACCATTACGACCGTTCGGTGTCTGACGCTTGGAAGAAAGCCACCCAAGGCCATGACGACGAAGGCTCGCTGCTCACCCTGTTTTTGTGCATTGCGGCGGGCAGTACCCCCAAAACCTTATTAACGGCGGCTGGCGCCAAAGCGCTGATTCGCAAGCTCAGAACCTCGGGTCTGGACGTCGAATTGGCCAGCGACTACATTCGCCACCACGCGCCAGAGCAGCACCAGGATGACTATGAAACCCTGTGGGCCGCCTTTGTTGAAGAAGCGAGTTCGACCCTGCTGAGCGACTATGACTACGAACTGAACGACGCCCTGGCTTTGTTGCGCCTGGAGTGCAACGTCAAGTAAGCTCCGGTTATTCCTCGGTGGACGGTTCGGTATTGGGCGCCTGGGCATCCACAATATTTTCGTAATAGCGAAACTCATGGCAGCTCTTGGCCCAGTGTCGGTTGGTGGACTTTATGTCGCCAATGCCAACCAGTGTCAGGCCTGCGGCCTTGATTTTGGTGGCCACCGGCATGAAGTCGCTGTCACCGCCCACAATGACGATGGTGCCGATGTGGTCAAACCTCCCCACGTCTTCCATCGCGTCCAGACACAGCCTGATGTCGGCCCCGTTTTTAGCCGAGGCCCCTGGTGAGAACAGCTGGATCAACTCAATCGCGCCTTGCAGCAAGTCATCACGGTAGCGGCCAAAATATTGCCAGTTGCAATAAGCGCGGTTGATAGCCAAGGGGCCAAAAGAAGCCGCCAAGTCCACAATGGCTTGCACATTGATCAGCGGCTCTTGAGATTTGAAGCGCCCATCAGGCTTGTTGTAAGACCCCTCCCCCCACCGCGCCTCGGACAGGCTGGCGTGCAGATTTTCAAAATCCCAGTACAACGCAACTGATTTTTTGGGGCTATCGCTTGGGTTCATGGTGTTTTCCGGGTGAGATGAGACCGGTCGCCACGGTCGGGTAGTGCAGCCTCAGGCGTAATTCTTGTTTGAGGCGGGAATTATCCAGACGGCGAGATTCACTCATGAAGCTGAGCAGCATCAGGGACAGCTTTTCTTTGGCCGTGGAGCGCGCCACACGCGGGGGGCGCGGCAAACCGTACAAATCCGCGGCCAGGTCAAAGTAATCTCCCATCTTCAGGGTGGTGTCGTCGCAGACGTTATAAATCCGCTGAGGCTGGCCGCGCCACAAAGCAGCGATGCAGGCACGCGCCAAATCGTCGGCGTGAATGTGGTTGGTGTAGACGTCATCGTCCGCTATGAGCACCGGCGTGCCTTTGAGCAAACGGGCATGCGGGGTGCCGCCTTCGCGATCAGGGGCGTAGATGCCGGGAATACGCAAGATGCTGCTGCGCACCTGGGCTGAGCGGCCAAAGAAGCGAATCGTATTTTCAGCATCAATTCGCCTTGTAGCCCTTGGTGTGCCAGCATGGGCAGCTCTTGTTTCAGTAGCTAATTCACCTGCGCAATCACCATACACGCCAATGGTAGAACCGTAAACCAGCGCCAGCGGCGCGCTACGGCGATGCAGGGCGCGGGCAAAGGCTTGGGTACGGGGATCGCCCCAACCTTCGCCGGGCGGCGGGGCCAGGTGCAGCACCCGCGAAGCCAAACCAGCGAGTCGGCGCAGGGAATGAGGCGTATCCAGATTACCCAACAAAGGAGTCACGCCATGCAAACGCAGGGCGTCCACCCGCTCAGGGCTGGAGGTCAGGGCCAGCACGCGCACGCGCTTTGGCAGCGCCTGGACCACTCGCAAGCCGACATCGCCACAGCCGATGATCAAAACACGGGGGCGTCGAAAGCGGGCCGGCAAGGCGCCTGGGCGTGCCGCATACAGACTGGTGGAGGGGATTTGATTTGAAGGCAAAATTGAGGCTATTTAAAAAACTGACCAGCCCCCAAGGATACAGAAAAGATGAGCAGCTCCGATCACACCAGCCCAGGCTTTGAAATCACCGTCGCCCCCAGCGGGCGCACCTTCACCGCCTTGCCCGGTGAAACCATTTTGGCGGCCGGCATTCGCGCCGGTGTGGGCATGCCTTACGGCTGCAAAGACGGGGCCTGCGGCTCTTGCAAATGCAAAAAACTGGAAGGCACTGTCACCCACGGCGCCCACCAAAGCAAGGCATTGAGCGATGAAGAAGAGGCGCTGGGCTTTGTGCTGACCTGTTGTGGCGTGGCGCAAAGTGCGGTGGTGCTGGAGTCGCGCCAGGTCACGGAAGAAGGCGCTTACCCGATCAAAAAAATGCCTACCCGCGTCAGCTTGATGGAGAAAAAATCTGACGATGTGATGCTAATCAAGCTGCAACTGCCCGCCAACGACAGCTTTACTTATCACGCGGGTCAGTACGTGGAGTTCCTTTTGCGCGACGGCGCGCGGCGCAGTTACTCGATGGCCAACGCCCCCCATACGCTTAGCCAAGGAATCGAACTTCACATTCGGCACATGCCGGGTGGAAAATTTACCGACCATGTGTTTGGTGCCATGAAGGAAAAAGAGATTTTGCGTATTGAGGGGCCTTATGGCAGCTTCTACTTGCGCGAAGACAGCGCCAAGCCCCTCGTGCTTCTGGCCTCGGGCACCGGCTTTGCCCCTTTGAAGGCACTCATTGAGCAGATGCAGTTCAAAGGCATCACCCGCCCTGCCACGCTGTATTGGGGCGGTCGTCGCCCGTCTGACCTGTACATGATGGACTGGGTCAAAACCAAATTAACCGAAATGCCCAACCTGCGCTTTGTTCCCGTGGTGTCAGACGCTTGGGTAGAAGACGCTTGGACCGGCCGCACAGGGTTTGTGCATCAAGCCGTGTTGCAAGACTTGCCTGACTTGTCGGGCTATCAGGTCTACGCCTGTGGCGCCCCCATCGTGGTGGAATCAGCCAAAGCGGCCTACACCACGCAGGGCAAGCTGCCTGAAGACGAGTTTTTTGCAGACTCTTTCACCTCGGAGGCTGACAAGGTCGCGAAGTGAGTTCCGATTGAAAAAAGTCATGTGCAGCTGACTTTAAGCCGCAACACCTTGAAGATCTGAGCACCGTCTGCCGTTTTTTCCCCATAATGGGCGACTTAGGCACCGGCTAACCTTCGTGTCAGCCGTCTGGACGCTGTGTGGCAAAACCGCCTCACGCAAGCAATTGAACAGGGAATCAGCATGGCACAGACATTTGATTACGTCATTGTGGGTGGTGGCACGGCGGGCTGCGTGTTGGCCGCGCGTCTATCGGAAGACCCCAAGCACCGGGTGTGCCTGATTGAAGCCGGGGGCGAAGGGCGCGATTTGTTGATTCGTCTGCCTGCGGGCGTGGTCGCCATGATGCCGGGCAAGCCCCTGAAAATCAACAACTGGGCGTTTGAGACCACGCCGCAGCCCGGCTTGATGAATCGCAAAGGTTACCAACCACGCGGCAAGGCGCTGGGCGGGTCTTCGGCGATCAATGCCATGTTGTACGTCCGTGGAAACCAGGCAGACTACGACGAATGGGCCAGCCTCGGCTGCCCCGGTTGGTCCTTCAAAGACGTGCTGCCCTATTTCATGAAGACTGAAAACAACGAACGTGGCGCTAGTGCGCTGCGCGGTGACCAGGGTCCCTTGCAGGTCTCGAACCAGAAAAGCCCGCGCCCTATCTCCAAAGCCTTCGTTAAGGCCTGCGTGGACAACGGTATTCCTGCCAATGACGACTACAACGGCCCTGAGCAAGCGGGTGCCTTCTTGTACCAGGTCACGCAGTTTCATGACCAGGCTAAAAACGGCCAGCGCTGCTCTGCCGCTGCCGCGTATTTGCACCCGGTGATGACGAGGGAAAACCTCACCGTGTTGACCCGTGCGCAAGCGCGGCGAATCTTGTTTGAAGGTAAAAAAGCGGTGGGGGTTGAGTACCAGCAAGGTGGGCAAATACACCAGGCTCACGCTGAGCGCGAAGTGCTGTTGTCTGGCGGGGCCTTCAATTCACCCCAGCTCTTGATGCTGTCCGGGGTGGGGCCTGAGGCTGAGCTCAAACGCCACCAGATTGAGCCGGTAAAGATCTTGCCAGGTGTCGGAAAAAATCTGCAAGACCACTTGGACTGCATTTTGTCTTACACCTCCAAAGACACAGATTTGTTTGGCATCGGGCTGGGCGCACTGGTCACACAAATAGGCCAATACCTGCAATGGCGACGCGACGGCACGGGTTTGCTGAGCACGCCTTTTGCCGAGGGCGGGGCTTTTTTCAAATCAAGCCCTGACGTTGATCGCCCCGATTTGCAGCTTCACTTTTGCATTTCCGTGGTCGATGACCATGCACGAAAACTGCATAGGGGCTATGGCTTTTCCTGCCACGTCTGCGTGGTGCGTCCCAAGTCACGGGGTGAGGTATTCCTCAACAGCGCCAACCCGATGGATGCGCCCGGCATCGACCCCCAGTTTTTATCCGATGAGCGCGACCTTGAACTGATGCGCGAGGGGGTCAAAACCATGCGAAAAATCCTGCAATCACCAGCGCTTGCACACTACCGTAATAAAGAGATTTACACAGAAGGAATGCAGTCCGACGAAGACATCGATGCGCATATTCGCAGCCGCTCCGACACCATTTATCACCCCGTAGGCACCTGCAAGATGGGCATGGACGACTTGGCCGTGGTTGACCCGCAACTGCGGGTGCACGGTCTGCAAAACTTGCGCGTGGTGGACGCCTCCATCATGCCCCGGCTCATCGGCGGCAACACCAACGCGCCCACCTTCATGATTGCGGAAAAAGCTGCAGACATGATTCTTGCCAAATCCAGCTGACATGGCGGCCTGTGAACAGCAGGCACAATGCGCCATGAATTACAAACACCTGCTCCTCGGCGCCCTGACGGGTCTATCCTGCGTGATGCCCCCCTTGGCACTGGCCCAAAACAAGCCTATCCGCCTGATCGTGCCCTACGCCCCCGGCGGGCCGATTGACGTGACAGCGCGCGCTTTGGCCGAACGGGTCAAAGACAGCTTGGGTGTTGTGATCATTGACAACAAACCTGGGGCCGGTGGCAATATTGGCGCCGATGCGGTGGCCAAGGCGGCGCCTGACGGGCTCACGATTGGCATTGCGGCCACCGCCACCCACGCCGTCAACCCCTGGCTTTACACCAAAATGCCCTACAACGCGGCCAACGACTTCGCCCCCATTACCCAAATGGTGCGGGTGCCCAACGTGTTGGTGATGAATGCTGACGTGGCCCACCGCCTAAACATCAACACCCTCAAAGACCTGATTGCTTATGCCAAAGCCAATCCCGCCAAACTCAACTACGGCAGTGGGGGCAATGGCAGTTCAGGCCATCTGGCTGGCGAGATGTTCAAAAAGGAAGCAGGCATTTTTGCCGTGCACATTCCCTACAACGGTGGCAACCCGGCGCAACTGGCCTTGCTGAGCGGCCAGGTCGATTTCAACTTTGACAATTTGGCTACAGCAGCGCCGAACATTCGAGCCGGCAAGCTCAAGGCCATTGCCGTCACCACGCTGGCCCGCTCAAGCGCCCTGCCTGATACACCCCCCTTGTCCGACACCCTCAAAGGCTTCGCCATTGACACCTGGTGGGGATTGGTAGCGCCTGCCGCCACCCCCAAAGACGTGGTCGCCAAGTTGAACCAGGCCTTTGTCGCCGCCTTGAATGCCCCCGAAACCAAAACCCGGTTTGCCACGCTGCTGGCAGAACCCGCACCCAGCACGCCTGAAGATTTTGGCAGCTTCATGAAAAATGAGCGTGCCAAATACGAAGTCCTGGTCAAAGCCTCGGGCGCCAAGGTCGACTAAACAGCGTCGGCTTAGTCGGTCCGGGCGCCGGCTTCAAACCACTGCTTGATGAGCAGTCGTTCGGCGTCAGTGAGGCCGGTGGCATTGTTCATCGGCATGACTTTGGTCACCACCACTTGCTGGTAAATGTTTTGCGCGTGCAGCTTGACGTTTTGGGCCGAGTCCAGCCTGACGTTTTTCATTTGCACCTGTTCGCCATGGCACATGTAGCAGCGCTGTGCCAGCACAGGCTGCAGATTTTTATAATCAATTTGACCTGAACTACCCGCTAATAGTGCTTGGCCAGCTCCTGAATTAATAGCACTCACAACAACAGGGGCCGGTCGCAGCCAAACGATCACCCCCACAATCACCGCCAAACCGGCCAGCGCGTAGGGCAGCGGATTGCCGTTACGCCCCAGCTTGAAACCGTGGCGCATCACAAAAAACTGCCGAATGGCAGCGCCCGCAAACATCATCAAAATCAGGATCAGCCAGTTTTGTGGGTGGGTGTAAGTGAAGCTGTAATGGCCGCTCAGCATGGCGAACAACACCGGCAGCGTGAAGTAGGTGTTGTGCACGCTGCGCTGCTTGCCGCGCTTACCATGGATAGGATCAACCGGCTCGCCC
>CANBUY010000133.1 GCA_947372745.1 Comamonadaceae bacterium
CATTGGGCGCAGGTGCGGTGAAACTGCTCGCGCCCTTTTTCGATGGCCTCAGAAGTAAAACGCGGGACTGTTTGTGCCTGCACGGCCCCGGTCAGAGCCGCACAGAGCGTCACAATAACTCTCCAACGCATCACTAGTTGAGTGCGAAGGTCCAGACGGAGCCACCTGCTGGCACTTGAGACATGCGCTCATCACCCAACAAGGCCCACACACCACCGGCGCCCGACAACACGGTGACGTATTGCTTGCCGTTTTGTTCCCAGGTCACAGGCAGGCCGATGATGCCGGAGCTGGTCTGGAACTCCCAGAGCTTCTTGCCGTTGTTGGCATCGACCGCCATGAACTCACCCGTAGCAGCGCCGGTAAATACCAAGCCACCCGCCGTGGACAAGGTGCCCGCCATGCTGGGCTGACCTGGCCACGCCATTTGCCACTTGCTCTTGCCCGTCAAAGGGTCCATGGCGCTGAGATAGCCATGAGGCTCGTTCTTGGGCATGTTGACGCCGCGGAAGTTGATGCCCAGGTACCACTCACCCTTTTTGTATTCAGGCTTGGAGAGCTGGTAGGGCCAGCTGATGTTGAGGGTGTTCGCATAGGCCAGTTGGGTCTCTGGGTTCCAGGACATAGGCGTCCAGTTTTTGCCACCCAGCACCGACGGGAAGATTTCAACGTCTTCACCGGCACGCACACGGCGATCCGCATCGCTCTGCACGGGGCGTCCGGTCTTGAGGTCGATACTGTCAGCCCAGTTCACTTTCACATAGGGGTTGGCCTTGAGCAGTTCGCCATTGGCACGGTCCAGCACATAGAAGAATCCATTGCGGTTGGCCTGCGCCAGTACCTTGCGGTCTTTGCCATCGACTTTCATGTCAATGAGCATGCCAACTTCGGTCGCATCGTAGTCATAGGGGTCATTGGGAGAGAACTGGTAATGCCAGACCAACTCGCCTGTCTTGGGACGGATCGCAACGACCGAGCAGATATAAAGATTGTCACCCTTGCGTGCATTTGGGTTCCACGGGCCACCGTTGCCGGTGCCCCAGTACACGAGGTCCAACTCAGGGTCGTAGGTGCCGGTCAACCAAGTGGGTGCGCCGCCTTTTTCATGGGTGTCACCAGGCCAGGTGTCGCCACCTTTTTCATTAGGCGCGGCAGTCGTGTGGAAGCGCCACAGGCGCTTGCCAGTGGCGGGATCCCAGCCGTCGACAAAACCACGGGTACCGTACTCGCCACCCGCAATGCCGGTCATGACCACGCCATTGGCGATGAGTGGCGCACTGGTCATGGCTTGGCCATTTTGATAGTCAGCGGCTTTGACCTTCCAGAGCTGTTTGCCGGTTTTGGCGTCCATCGCCATGACATGCGCATCCAGTGTGACACGGAAGAGCTTGCCCTCAAATATCGCAGCGCCTCGGTTCAAAATGCCGCAGCAGGCCATCTTGAAAACGTCTTGTGGCAGTTCAATCTCATTTTTCCAGAGTTGTTTTCCGGTGATGGGGTTGAGCGCCACAGTGGTGTTGTGGGTGGTGACGTACATGATGCCGTCGTGAACGATGGGCTGTGATTCCTGGCCTTGGGGGTTGTTCAGGCTGTAGGCCCAGACCGGCTGCATCTTGCTCACATTGGAGGCGTTGATTTGTTTCAGCGGGCTGTAGCGCTGGTTGTTGTAGCCCATGCCGTAGGTGAGCACATTGCCGGGCGAGGCGTTGTCTTTACGCAGGTCGTCAGCGCTTTGCGCCTGTGCACCGCCCATCAGCGATAGCAGTGCCATACACCCCAATAAATATCGTTTAGAACTCACGTTTCGTCTCCTGTTGTTGACATGGAAATCCTCTGCCTCGCGGGGACCGCATTGCCATAATTAGCTGGCGACAACTTTGCCCCAGGTCAAAAGAATTTGCATCATCTCGAAAATTTACGACATTTGCCACCCGGGGTTTACCCTGTACTCAAAGTGTTCTGGCTTGGAACACTCTCGCCAGGATTAGCGGCTCCACGCCCCAAGGCGTCGGTAGAGCAAGCCACGCGAAACGCCAAGTTTGCGGGCAGCCTTCGCTACGTTGCCGTTGAAGGCTGCGAGCGTGGATTCGATTAGCGCCCGATTGGCGTTGTGCAAAGTGGTTTCCAGCACGGATGGCAAAGACTCTGTTAGAGCGATCGTTTCGGGATGATCTTCCAGGCCCTGCGCAAACACCGGATAGGCCGTGGTGGCCTGCGAGGTCTGGGCGGCGTCCAGATGAACCTGGATCCACATTTTCAAACCGCCAGGAAAAACATGCTGATGCGATGCCGCTCTCAGGGACTTTGCGAGCAAGTCTTCGATCCCGAGACCAAACAGGGACTCCGAGGTGGTCTGGGTGTGCGGCACGCGCTCGCAAGCGAGCAGGCTGGAGCCGATCTGATTCAGATAGACCACACGACCTGATTCATCAATAGCCGCCAAACCCTGCAACGGAGATCCCAGCATGTCAGCACTGTACTGAAAACGGACCAGAAGCATGGATTTTGACTGCGCTTCAAACAGATGGTTTTCAATGATGGTGGCGTATTGCCTCACCATCACCGTGGGGTCAAAGCTGAACATCGCGCCTTCAATGGAGAGGTCCAGCACACCGGCCAACTGGCCATTGACGTGGCGAATCGGCGCCGCGGCGCAGTTCATGACATGGATGCCGACAAAGAAATGCTCGGCCCCGCGCACCACACTCACCTCGCCGGTGCGCGCCGAAATACTGGGGGCGCCGGTGCCGATGGTGTTCTCATCAAGGTTGACGCCAATGCGCGTCACGATGGGCATCAATACACCTTCACCACGGGTGGTTGGCGTGGACCGTATGACCACGCCATCGTGGCTGGTGAGAATGGCTTTGCAGGCTGTGCCGGCCAGCGTTTCGTCCAGCTGCGAAAGGTCTGCCTGGGCCGCTTCAAGCAGCTGGCGATTGCGGGCGAGCACATTGCTGATGCGTGACTTGGTCACCGGGTCGAAACCCAAGCGCTCAGCCGGCTCCATGCGCGCATCGATACACCGGATCCAGGATTGGATAACAGGCTCTGGTACCAGACCGGTCGGACGCTGCCCATCTTCAAAAAACTGCTCACGCGCAAAGGCAATGCGCTGCGCTTGGGAAGCGAAAAACGGATTCGCCGACTGGAGGACCGCGCTATGCGCTGACGACTTGGCGGAGGGGTTGGGTGAGGTCATAGGCGTTTGAATATTATCCGAAAGCGCAAGGATTCATTGTCGAAACTCGCAAGGGAAACTACTTAGACAAGTCACCAATGCATCCCATTGGCCAGCGAGGCTGCGACAATCGCGTTCTTTATTCAACTTGGTACGGGTTTGTCCAACCCTCAAGCACTATGCCTAATTCATCCCCCGCTTTACCCCCTGCAACGCGAACTTACACATTGAGCGACTTCGACTTTGTGTTGCCTGAAGCCCTCATCGCCCAGCACCCAGCCCCTGTGCGCAGCGGCTCCAAACTGCTGGACGGCACGCAAGCCTCCCCTACCGACCGTATTTTTCGTGAGCTGCCTCAGTTGTTGAGAAAAGGAGATTTGGTGGTATTCAACGACACCAAGGTCATCAACGCCCGCTTGTTTGGCGAGAAGCCCACAGGCGGCAAACTGGAATTGCTGATTGAGCGCGTGCTGGGCGGCAACCAGGTGGCGGCGCACATGCGGGTGAGTAAAAAACCCGAGGTCGGCACCACCGTGGCGCTGGTGGGCGCCCCCGGCACGCACGACAACTTGCGCGCCACGCTGCTGGGTCGCTGGCCGGATGCCGAGGGCGCGATGTTTCGCTTTGTGTTGTCAAACGACGCGGGCGACGACCCGCACACTTTGATGGCGCTGCACGGCCATGTGCCGCTGCCACCCTATATCAGCCACGCCGATTCGGCAGAAGACGTGTCGCGCTACCAGACCGTGTTTGCCAAAAACCCCGGCGCCGTGGCCGCCCCTACCGCCGCCCTGCATTTTGATGAAGCGCTGCTGGCCACGATTGACGCCATGGGCGTGGCGCGTGCGCATGTCACACTGCACGTCGGCGCGGGCACGTTTCAACCCGTCAAAACCGAAAATTTGTCGGAACACCAAATGCACAGCGAGTGGTACGACGTACCGCTGGAAACCCAAAAAGCCATCGCCGAGTGCCGCGCACGCGGTGGTCGCGTGGTGGCAGTAGGCACCACCACCGTGCGCACGCTGGAGTCTTGGGCGCAAACGGGCCAGACCAGCGGCGACACGCAAATATTTATCACCCCGGGATTTGAGTTCAAGCTCATCGACCTGCTGGTTACCAACTTTCACCTGCCCAAGTCGAGCCTGATGATGTTGGTGAGCGCGTTTGCCGGTTATGACCACATCATGGGCCTGTACCGCCACGCCATCGCCAGTGAATACCGCTTTTACAGCTACGGCGACGCGATGGTGCTGGCGCGTGAAGCGGGCTAAAGACTAGGGTTTGAAAATTTAAGGCTTGGGGAAGTAGTTGACGCTGGCCAGACCTTGGTAGTCCACGTCTTGTGTCCAAAACGTAGCCTTGAACTCCAGCGCCACGCTGTACATCACCGCATCGGCCATCGCCAGCCGGTGCTCGACTGCCACGTTGGCCGCCGCAATGGCGCGGCGGTCGGTCAGGTCTACCACGCGCCCCAAGCGCATGACGTCCAAGGCCTGCTCTACTTTTTCAGCGGGCAATTTACGGCTGAGGATTTTGTGAACTTCGTAAAGTGCGATGACGGGCACCACCAAGCTGTCGCGCTGCTCAATGACGGGCTTGAATAAGGGGCCACTGGGGCCAGCAAGGAAAAATTCAATCCAGCCCGATGAGTCGATGACGTTCATTCAAACTCCCGATCAGGCTCTTTTTCAATTTCAAGGTCAGCCGGATCCAGGTTATAACCCTTGAGCATCCCGTAATACGCACTCATCGGCAACTCGGGCTTGATGACCAGCTCTTGCCCCCGCACCTCAAATTGAATGTGCGAGCCGGGGCCAATACCCAGTTGGGCACGCATGGCGGCTGGCAGGGTGACCTGGCCTTTGCTTGAGACGACAGCGCGAGCTTTCATGGCAACTCCTTTACATATTAAAAAGTAAAGCAATTAAACGGTGAAGCACGCATTTTGACAAGGGCGCGGGGCAAGCTTCTAAAATCACGGCTTGCCCAAATGGGCCACTTCGGAATTTTTTTCATGCTTCAATTTGACCTGCTCGCCACCGACCCCACCAGCCACGCCCGCCGTGGCCGCCTCACGCTCAACCACGGCGTGGTCGAAACGCCCATTTTTATGCCCGTGGGTACTTACGGCACGGTCAAGGGCGTGACGCCGCGCAGCCTGGAAGACATGGGCGCGCAGATCATTTTGGGCAACACCTTCCATTTGTGGATGCGCCCCGGGCTGGATGTGATGGCCCAGTTTGGCGGCCTGCACCAGTTTGAGAAGTGGAGCAAGCCGATCTTGACTGACTCGGGCGGCTTTCAGGTGTGGAGCTTGGGCGAGATGCGCAAGATTACCGAAGAAGGCGTGAAGTTCTCCAGCCCTGTGAACGGCGACAAGCTGTTTTTGACGCCCGAAATCTCGATGCAAATCCAGACCGTGCTCAACAGTGACATCGTGATGCAGTTTGACGAATGCACGCCTTACATCTCCGTTGAGCCCAAAACCAAGGGCCAGCTCACCACCGAGGCTGAGGCCCGTAGTTCGATGGAACTGAGCCTGCGCTGGGCCAAGCGCTGCCAAGCAGAATTTACCAAGCTGGAAAACCCCAACGCCTTGTTTGGCATCGTGCAAGGCGGCATGTTTGAGCACTTGCGCCAAGAGTCGCTGGAGCAGCTCGTTGACATGGATTTCCCCGGCTACGCCGTGGGCGGTGTCAGCGTGGGCGAACCCAAGGACGAGATGCTGCGCATCATGGCGCACACGCCGCACCAGCTGCCCGCGCATAAACCGCGCTACCTGATGGGCGTGGGCACACCTGAAGATTTGGTGGAGGGCGTGGCCCAGGGCGTGGACATGTTTGACTGCGTGATGCCGACCCGCAACGCCCGCAACGGCACGCTGTTCACCCGCTTTGGCGACCTCAAAATTCGCAATGCGCGCCACAAAATGGACGAGCAACCGCTGGACGCCACCTGCACTTGCTACGCCTGCGCGGGCCAACCCTCGCCCACCACGGTGGATGGCAACGGCGTAACCTGGGCGCAAGGTGGGCGCGGAGGCTTCAGCCGTGCCTACCTGCACCACCTGGACCGCTGCGGTGAAATGCTCGGCCCCATGCTGGCCAGCATCCACAACCTGCACTACTTCCTGAACCTGATGACCGAAGTACGCGCCGCACTGGATGCGGGCACGTTTGCCCAATTTCAGCTGCAATTTAAAGCAGATCGGGCGCGTGGGGTTTGAACCAAATAGCTATCAATTTAGTAGCTGGTTAAGCACATAAACAATAGCTCACGGCTATTGTTTATTAATTTCTGACTTTAGCTTGTAACCAAACCCGTCAACTCAGCCACCCCAATTGGCGCACGCGGTTTCCAGGGCACCAAAAAGGTCCGCTTTGACAGGCCGTGGGTGACGCGGTCCATTTGGGTTTGCTCACCTTGGAGCCGGGCACCCAGCAAGGGGTCACGGGTGCCGGCCGCCAGCATGCTTTTGTTGATCACCCACGCAAAGGGCTCAATGCGGGCTCGGCGTAAATCGTCCTGCAAAGCCTGGGCCTGAGACACCGGTGTGGTTTCGGGCAAGGTGACCAAAATGATTTTGGTGTACTCGGGGTCTTGCAGCCGCATGAGCGGCGTAACCAAACGGCCCGGGGCGTGGCCCTCAAACTCACGCATCATCTGGCGGTGGTAGGCGCCGGTGGCGTCCATCAGCAGCAGCGAGTGGCCCGTGGGCGCGGTGTCCAGCACCACAAAGGCACTGCGCGCCTCACTCACGATGCGAGAAAAAGCATGAAACACCGCCACCTCTTCGGTGCACGGGGAGCGCAGGTCTTCCAGTAGCAAGGCCTTTTCTTGCGTATCCAGCCCCGGCCCTTTGGCGGACATAATTTTGTCGATGTAACGCTGCGTCTCCAGCACCGGGTCAATCCGGTCCACACGCAAGCCTGGCACCTCGGCGGCCAGTGTGCCGGACACATGGGCGGCTGGGTCGGTGGTGCTGAGGT
>CANBUY010000134.1 GCA_947372745.1 Comamonadaceae bacterium
CTTCGATTGCGCCTCGACCCTCAAGCCCGCGACCAACTCATCACTGGCCCATCCATAGAAAAAAGCATCGCACCGCTACGCAGCTTTGTCGCCGAGCCCATGCGTTTTGGGCGCATGTTTTTGGCCGGCGATGCGGCGCACATTGTGCCGCCCACCGGCGCCAAGGGCTTGAACCTGGCCGCCACCGATGTCAAATACCTCTCAAGCGCCTTGATCGAGTTTTATGGCGAGAAAAGCGCAGCCGGCATTGACACGTATTCAGAGCGCTGCTTGCGCCGCATCTGGAAGGCCGAGCGGTTTTCTTGGTGGTTTACCTCGCTTATGCACCAGTTCCCCGAGTCGGGCAGTTTTGGCCAAAAAATTCAGGAAGCCGAGCTCGACTACTTGATTCACTCGCGAGCAGCGTCCCTCTCGCTGGCTGAAAACTACGTCGGTCTACCTCTGTAAACAAGCGCGACCTGAAGCCATGGTGGGATGCGGTAAATTACTCCCCACTATGGCGACAAAACTACCCAAACCCCTCTTGCCCCTCAAGGGCGTTCGCGTGCTCAGCCTCGCGCTCAACCTGCCCGGCCCAGCCGCCTTGATGCGCTGCCAACAAATGGGCGCCACCTGCGTCAAACTCGCGCCCCCTGCCCCGACCGGCGCACCCCCAGACGCCTCCGGTGACCCCATGAGCTGGTACAACCGAGACGCTTATGCCGCGCTGCATAAAGGTGTTCGACTGGCGGTGGCTGACCTTAAAACTGAAAAAGGGCAACAAGCGCTACACCGCGAGTTGGCCAAGACCGACGTTTTGCTCACCTCGTTTCGCCCCTCGGCCCTGAAAAAACTAGGCCTGGAGTGGAAACTGCTGAACAAGCTTTACCCTGCTCTTTCCATGATCGCCATTGTGGGCGCACCCGGTGAGCGCGCCGAAGAACCCGGCCACGACCTCACCTACCTGGCTGAATATGATTTGGTCAACGGCCTGGAATTGCCCCCCACCTTGTACGCCGACATGGGTGGTTCTTTGATGGCCAGCGAAGCCGTGTTGAAAGCCGTGCTGGCGCAAAAACTACAAGGAAAAGGCCACTACCAAGAAGTCGCCCTCTCTGAAGCTGCCGCCTATCTGGCCTTGCCCCGCACTTGGGGCCTGACCCAACCCGGCGCCGCCGTGGGAGGTGGCCACGCGGGTTACCGCGTGTATGCCTGCAAAAACGGCCGAGTAGCCGTGGCCGCGCTAGAGCCGCACTTCGCAAAATCTCTATGCGCCGCCGCTGGTATTGCAGACGCCAGCATCAACAGCATGATGTCGGCCGCCACGCAGGCGCAGATTGCCGCTTTCTTACTGGGAAAAACCCGACAAGCCTTGGACAAGCTCTCGGTGGCGCAGGATATTCCACTGTTTACGCTACCAAAATAATAGCGGGATTAGATCATATTTATTGCTTTAAATCCGAATTTAATGATTACTTTACGCACCAGCGTTATTCCTCCACTGCTCACAAAAAATGCCGTCGCTAAAGCCCAAGCCGTGCTGGCCTTGTCGCTGGATCTGCCGATTGACGCCTCTGCCCAATTGAGCGAGCCGCCGGGTATTCCGGGCCGACCCGACAAGCCGCTGCTGGTGCATGCCAAAGAAATTAAGCAGTTGCCCTTGGTCACCACCGAGGGGCGGGCCGCGCTCTTGCACGCGCTGGCGCATATTGAACTCAACGCGATTGATCTGGCGCTGGATGTGGTGTGGCGTTTTGCCGATATGCCCGATCAGTTTTACCTGGACTGGGTGCGCATTGCCCAAGAAGAAGCCTTGCATTTCATGCTGCTGCGCGAGCACTTGGTCAGCATCGGTCATGACTACGGCGACTTCAACGCGCACAACACCTTGTGGGACATCGCCGAAAAAACCAAAGGCGACGTGCTGGCCCGCATCGCGCTGGTGCCCCGATTAATGGAAGCGCGGGGGCTCGATGCAACGCCTGCCGTAAAAAACAAGCTGGTGAGCGTACGAGACATGAAGGGCGGCATAATTCTCGACATCATCATGAAAGACGAGATTGGCCACGTCGCCACCGGTAACCACTGGTACCGCTGGATTTGCGCACAACGCCAGCTCGACCCCATCACCACCTTTGCCGACTTGCTGGCACAGTACAGCCCGCCCAAATTGCGCCCGCCCTTCAACCTGGAAGCCCGACGCTTGGCTGGGTTTCTGGAAGAAGAACTGCAGCTGCTGGGCTGAATACACGCCCTCCTCTGTGCCCATAAAACGGCATGGCCTGACTAAATTACCAGATGTCTTTATTACCAAACACCTTCATTGCTTTCGCTGCACCCGCATTTATAGAGGGGCTGGTGTTGAGTCTTGGCCTCATTGTGGCCATTGGCGCACAAAACGCGTTCGTGTTGCGGCAAGGCCTGCGCCGCGAGCATGTGACCGGCGTGGTGCTGTTTTGCGCTGTGGCGGACGCGTTGCTGATCACCGCCGGGGTCATGGGCATGGCGCAAGCCTTGGGCGAGCACCCGAACCTCACGCGCGCCTTGGCCCTGGCCGGTGCGGTGTTTTTGGCCACTTATGGCTGGCAAGCCTTGCAGCGCGCCTGCCGCCCCAATCAGCTACAAGCCGCTAAATCCGGCACTACTTTGAGCTTGGCGGGTGCCCTCACCCAGGCTGCTGCATTCACACTGCTCAACCCGCATGTTTATCTGGATACCGTGCTGCTGGTGGGCAGCATCGGGGCACAGCAACCTGCAGCGCTCAGGCCGTGGTTTGTGACCGGGGCGTGCTCGGCCAGCCTGCTCTGGTTTAGCCTTTTGGGGTTTGGCGCACGCTGGTTAGCGCCTTGGTTTGCCAGGCCGAGGGCTTGGCAGGTGCTGGATAGCCTGATTGGCCTGACCATGTGGATCATGGCGCTGATGCTGGTGCGGCACGCTGTGGTGGGGGTTTAAAAATAGCCGGCTACGCCTAGCCACCAAAAATATCCTGTTGCGGACTACTGGCCACCTCAACTTTCAGCAAGCTGGCCGGAAATTGACGCAAAAACGCCCTGCTTTGATCCGCGCTGGCCTGCAACCAAGGCCCGTAGTGCTCAGGTGGCAAGATCACCACCATGCGTTTTTCGTCGGCAGGCTTATGAAACTTGTTCATCAAGGGATGCTGCTCGGCGTTGATGGTGAGCATGGTAAAGCTGTGGATGAGTTCACCTTGGGGCGACTTCCACGATGACCACAAGCCCGCCAAGCCCATCGGCTCGCCATCCAAGCGGCTGACGGAGGCAGGCAGTGGTTTGCCGCTGCGCCAGTCGGGCTCAAAAAAAGCGTCCACCCCAATAATGCAGTGCTGTGCTTTGCGCCAGGCCTCCCGAAAGCTGGGTTTGTTGGCCACCGTTTCGCTGCGGGCGTTGTAGGTCAAGCGGCAAATTTTGGTGTCGGGCGACCACGGGGGCACGAGGCCAAAAAGCCCTGTCAATATTTCTACCGCAGGCACGGCCTCTTCACCTTCATCGGCCTGTGGGTGGCGCCGGCAAAAGTTGCCGACATAGCCCGGCCAGAGGTCGTGCTTGCCGAGATCGGCAGGCGCCTCCCCACCGAAGTAACGCTTTAAGCGTTCACGGTCGGTAATGGCTTGGTAGTGGCTGCACATGGCGTCATCCTAACTGCGCCCACGCTTTTTCCAGGCGCTTAACGCTGACCGGCTGCGGTGTTTTCAGCTCTTGGGCAAAGAAGCTGACGCGCAGTTCTTCAAGCAACCACCGGAACTCCTGCATGCGCTCGTCCATCACGCCTTTACGCTCGGCCACCAGGCGCCAGTAGCGTTGCTCCAGCGGGCGCAGTTCGGCCAAGCGGGAGGCATCTCGTGCGGGGTCGGCGCGGTATTTGTCTAGACGGGCGGTGATGGCTTTTTGGTAGCGGGCAAAGTGCTGCAGCGGCCCCCAGGGTGAGAGGGCCAAAAAGCGCTTGGGCATCAGGCGGGCCAGTTGCTGGGCGGCATCCGCCGTGGCCTCGGGGGCGTTTTTGGTGTCTTTTATTTTGCGGGAAGCGGTGGCGTACTCCCCCAAAATGGTCGCTGCCAAACGGGCCACTTCGTTGGCGATCAGGGTCAGGCGCCCCCTGCCCTCGTCTACCCGGCGCTTGAAGTCAAATTCATTGGTGGGCAGCGGGTCTAGCAAAAAGGCCCGGTCCAGCGCCACGGCAATGATTTGTTCGCGCAATTCTTCTATCGTGCCACCGCCTGAGCCGTCGGCATTTTTGCCAACCTGCATGAAGGTCACCGCCATTTTTTGCAGGTCAGGAATGTTTTTCTCAAGGTACTTGAGCGCGTCTTTTATTTGCAGCGAAAACAAGCGGCGCAAGCCGGCGCGGTGCTTGGTGGCGGCCACATCGGGCTCATCGAACACCTCGATGGTGACGGCGTCGCCCACATCTATCAAACCGGGGTAGCCAATCAAAGTCTGCCCGCCTTTTTGGATCTCTAACAGCTCGGGCAACTCGCCAAAGGTCCAGGCGGTGTAGCGCTGGCCCGCAGGAGCGGTGGGGGGCGCTCCTTTATTGATAGCTGGTGTAGAACGGCTATCGGTGCTTACAGGCTGTTTTTCTATAAACTTTGGCAGAGCCGCTGCATCTTTGGCCATTTTTAGGCCAGCCAACGCCTGAAAAGCGCCCCGGGCCTGCGCGCCCAGCTCGGCCTTCAAGGCGCCTAGGTTGCGCCCGGTGCCGAGTTGGCGGCCGTGTTCGTCCACCACCCGAAAGTTCATGAAGAAATGCGGGCTGAGCATGTCGACCTTGATGTCAGCGCGAACGATGTCGATAGCCGTGGCCAGGCGCGCCAGTTTCAAAACGGCATCAATCAAGGAGCCCTGGCCGAACACCTCGGGGGCGTTCAGGGTGGCGGCCATTTTGCTGGCCGACTCGGGCAGCGGCACCAAGCGCGAGCGGGGGCGCTGGTGCAGGGTTTTAATGAGGGCCTGAATCTTGTCTTTGAGCATGCCGGGCACCAGCCACTCGCAGCGCTCTTCATTGACTTGGTTCAGCACAAACAGGGGCACGGTCACCGTGAGTCCGTCTTTGGCGTCGCCAGGTTCGTGCAGATAAATGGCGGCGCAGTCCACACCGCCCAGGCGGATATTTTTCGGGAACGACTGGGTGGTGATACCCGCCGCCTCGTGGCGCATCAGCTCCTCAATGGTCAAGAGCAGCAGCTTGGGCTGCTTTTTAATCTCGTCACGGTACCAATTCTCAAAGCTGTAGCCGCTGCACACGTCAGGGGGCAATTGCTGGTCATAAAAGGCAAAGATCAGCTCTTCGTCCACCAACACGTCTTGGCGGCGGGCTTTGTGCTCCAGGTCTTCCACCTGTTTAATGAGCTTTTGGTTGGCCTCCAAAAACGGCAGTTTGGTCTCCCACTGCCCATCCACCAAGGCTTGGCGAATGAAAATCTCGCGGGCTGCGACCATGTCCACCCGGCCAAAATTGACTTTGCGGCCGCTGTAAACCACGATGCCGTAAAGCGTGGCCCGCTCCAGCGCAGTCACTTCAGCGGCTTTCTTTTCCCAATGCGGGTCAAGCAATTGCTTCTTTAAAAGATGGGCGCCGACCTGCTCCAGCCAAGGCGGCTCGATGGCGGCGACGCCGCGGCCAAAGAGGCGTGTGGTCTCGACCAGCTCGGCGGCCACAATCCATCGCCCTGGTTTTTTGACCAGATGCGCACCCGGATGCGGATAAAACTTGATGCCGCGCGCGCCCAAATAATCGCCCGAGGCGCCCTCGGTTTCTATCTTGCAGCCAATATTGCCCAACAGACCGGCCAGCATGGACAGGTGCAACTGCTCGTAATTGGCCGGCAGCTTGTTCAGCGGCCACTTGTGCTCAGCCACCACCGTGTGTAACTGCGAATGGATGTCGCGCCACTCGCGCACGCGGCGGATGTTGACGAAGTTTTGCCTTAAAAGCTGCTCATATTGGCGATTGGATAATTTATGTTGCCCCACGACGCCATGTGTCGCGCTACTTGATTTATCGCCTTTGCCGTCGTTGATCCACTTCCACAGCTTCAAGTACCCACTAAATTCGCTCTTTTCGTCGTCAAACTTGACGTGGGCGGCATCGGCTTGCTGCTGCGCTTCCATCGGGCGGTCGCGTACGTCTTGCACGCTCAAGGCGCTGGCAATGACCAGCACTTCGTCCAGGGCACCGCGTTCACGAGCCTCCAAAATCATGCGGCCCACGCGCGGATCTAGCGGCAACTTGGCCAGTTCTTGACCCATGGCGGTGAGTTCGTTGGCGTCGTCTACTGCGCCTAGCTCGTTGAGCAGCATGTAGCCATCGGCAATGGCGCGGCTTGAGGGGCGCTCGATAAACGGGAAATCTTCAACAATCCCCAGGTGCAGCGACTTCATCCGCAAAATCACCCCAGCCAAGGACGAGCGCAAAATTTCGGGGTCGGTAAAACGGGGGCGGCCGTCAAAGTCTTTCTCGTCATAAAGCCGAATACAAATGCCGTTGGCCACCCGCCCGCAGCGCCCAGCGCGCTGGTTGGCCGATGACTGGCTGATGGGCTCGACCAGCAACTGCTCGACCTTGCTTCTAAAACTATAGCGCTTCATGCGCGCTGTGCCTGCATCAATGACATATCTAATGCCAGGCACCGTGAGCGAGGTCTCGGCCACGTTGGTGGCCAAAATAATGCGCCGACCGGTGTGGCCGTCAAAAATCCGGTCTTGCTCAGCTTGGCTCAAGCGGGCAAACAGGGGCAGCACTTCGGCGTTTCTGAACACCGGTTGGTGGCTCAAATGGCGGCGCAGGTGGTCTGCGGCTTCCCGGATTTCGCGCTCACCCGGTAAAAAAACCAAAATATCGCCGCCGTTATGCACGTCACGCCAGAGCTCGTCCACGGCATCGGCAATGGCGGCGTTCAGGTCGTATTCACGCGATTCTTCAAACGGGCGGTAACGCTGCTCCACCGGGAACATTCGACCTGACACCATGATGATGGGCGCAGGCCCCTTGCGCGAGGCAAAGTGGTCGGCAAAGCGCTGGGCATCAATGGTGGCCGAGGTGACGACGATTTTCAGATCCGGGCGGCGCGGCAAAATTTGGCGCAGGTAGCCCAGCAAAAAGTCAATATTGAGCGA
>CANBUY010000135.1 GCA_947372745.1 Comamonadaceae bacterium
ATGGACAGCGCATACCAGTAGTAAAAAGGCCTCGACTCTTTTTGAAACAGCTTGAACAAATACAAGGCCGAGAGTAAATAAAGAGTTGTGGCAAACCCCAATACGCCCTGCCGCAATAGTGTGGGGCCCGTGTCTTGAACAAAAAATACCGGCGTCAGGCCATTCAGGACCGCCAGCGTGAGGCCGAGTTGAAAAAGGAAAATTGCGACGCAAACCGCCACGACCTTGGCCATTTTGCGGGGCACGATGGGCTCGCAAGTTTCATTTCGCCAGACTTGAAGGACACCCAAAGCATTCAAGACAGCCCCCAGCAGTGCACCCACGTTGTAGAGGGTGACGTTGACATTGGGTCCTTGCGTCCCACCAATCAACCAGCCAGCCAAAATAGCTGACGAACCAAAGACCATCAAACCGCTGCTCATCAACAAAATGCTGTTCAGCCCCCCAGCCAAATAGGACCGAATGGCAATGAAGGAGACGGCGAGAGGGAGTGCACCTGCAAAAACCGTGTTCAAAATAGGGAGTAGCAGCTTGGGCTCAAAGACCCCTGGCGGCGGGAAAACGACCAAAAAAAGCATCGTACCGAGATACGCGATGGTTAAGCCGATGGCGGCAAGCATCGGTTTCGAGAGTCGCTGATCAGGCCCGACCGCCCTTATTCCCATATTCATTTGTACTCCCCCTTGCTCCAAGAACCAATCTAACGTTGACTACAGAAAACATGGCCACAAATGTACTATGGTTACCTTTTTAAACATCAAATAAGCTGAATTTTTTAGTCTGTGCTGTGAACTTAATCCCGAAGCACTTGGTAAGGGCAAAAAAAACGCGCCTGAAAAGGCGCGTTTTAATGAGGGCGGTGGGCCGCTTACTTGAGTGCTTTGAAGCGCATGCGTTTGGGCTTGGCACCCTCTTCGCCCAGGCGCTTCTTCTTGTCGGCTTCGTACTCTTGGTAGTTGCCGTCAAAGAAGGTCCACTGGCTGTCGCCTTCGCAGGCCAAGATGTGGGTGGCGATCCGGTCAAGGAACCAACGATCGTGACTAATCACCATCAAGGAGCCAGCGAATTCCAGCAAGGCGTCTTCCAACGCACGCAAGGTCTCCACGTCCAAGTCATTCGATGGCTCATCGAGCATCAGCACGTTGCCGCCCGCAATCAAGGTCTTGGCCAAGTGCAAACGACCGCGCTCACCGCCCGAGAGGGTGCCCACGCGTTTTTGCTGATCAGCGCCATTGAAGTTGAAGCGTCCGCAATAAGCACGGCTGGCCATCTGGAACTTGCCCACGTTCAGGATGTCGAGTCCGCCCGAGACATCTTCCCAAACGGTTTTGCTGTTTTCCAGGTCATCGCGGTTCTGGTCCACAAAGGCCATCTTGACGGTCTGGCCGATTTTGACTTCGCCAGAATCAGGCAACTCGCGTCCGGCAATCATCTTGAACAAGGTCGATTTACCGGCGCCGTTAGGGCCGATGATGCCCACAATAGCGCCGGGCGGCACCTTGAAGCTCAGGTTATCGATCAGCACGCGGTCGCCAAAAGACTTGGTGACATTAACGAACTCGATCACTTCCTGGCCCAGGCGCTCGGCCACGGGGATGAAAATCTCGTTGGTTTCATTGCGCTTTTGGTACTCAAAGTCTGACAACTCTTCGAAGCGGGCCAATCGGGCCTTGCTCTTGGCTTGACGGGCTTTGGGGTTTTGACGCGACCACTCCAGTTCTTTCTTCAGTGCTTTGGCGCGGGACTCTTCACCCTTTTGCTCTTGCACCAAGCGCTCTTGCTTTTGCTCCAGCCATGAGCTGTAATTTCCTTTGTAAGGCATGCCGTTGCCACGGTCGAGCTCCAAAATCCACTCAGCGGCGTTGTCCAGGAAATAACGATCGTGGGTAATAGCGACCACAGTGCCGGGGTAGCGCTGCAAAAATTGCTCCAGCCAGTCCACGGATTCAGCATCCAAGTGATTGGTCGGCTCATCAAGCAGCAGCATGTCGGGCTTGGAGAGCAGCAAGCGGCACAGGGCCACACGGCGCTTTTCACCACCGGAGAGCAAACCGACTTTGGCATCCCACGGGGGCAGGCGCAGCGCGTCAGCGGCAATTTCTAATTGGTGCTCGGTGTCAGTGCCTGCGGTGCCAATAATGGCTTCCATCTTGGCCTGCTCTTCAGCCAGCGCATCAAAGTCAGCGTCTTCTTCACCGTAAGCCGCGTAGATTTCTTCCAAGCGGGCTTTGGCCATGAACACATCGCCCATGCCCGCTTCCACGCTTTCGCGCACGGTTTGGTCAGGGTCTAGCTGGGGCTCTTGCGGCAAGTAGCCAATGTTGAGGCCGGCCATAGGCATGGCTTCGCCTTCAAACTCTTTGTCAACACCCGCCATGATTTTGAGCAGGGTGGACTTGCCGGAGCCGTTGGTGCCGAGCACACCAATCTTGGCGCCAGGGAAGAAACTAAGAGAAATGTCTTTGAGAATGAACTTCTTCGGCGGAACAATCTTGCCGAGGCGGTTCATGGAAAATACGTATTGAGCCATGAGTCTTGAGAGGTTTTGCGGGATGGAAAGACGCCATTATCGACGCTTCGCCGGAATGAGGAATTTCGCCCTCCTTTTTGGCTCCAGGCCCCGGTTTCAAGACCGTGCGACAATCGGGGCTCGTTGTGGCGCGTCAGTTGCCCACAACGCCAGCACCATGCTGGGAACAATGCTCACACGCGGCGTTCCACTTTTAACCCATCTGCCTTTGACTGACCCGGTGTTTCAAACACTGGGACGGGCCGATGCCATAGCGCCCAGGATAGGCGCCACACTATGAACTTTGATGAATTGAACCTGGCCCCGGCCATTTTGAAGGCCGTGCATGAGCAAGGCTACGAGACCCCTACGGCCATTCAGGCCCAAGCGATCCCTGCGGTCCTTGAAGGCCACGACTTGCTCGGTGGCGCCCAAACCGGCACCGGCAAAACCGCTGCTTTTGTGCTGCCTCTGTTGCACAAACTCAGCCAAGGCGAGACCCCTCGCAACAAGTTTGGCGGCATCGGCATTCGTGCCCTGGTGCTCACCCCCACCCGTGAACTAGCCGCGCAGGTTGAAGAATCTGTCCAGACTTACGGCAAATACCTGGAACTCTCCTCCACCGTCATTTTTGGCGGCGTGGGCATGAACCCTCAAATCAGCCGCGTTAAAAAAGGCGTGGACATTTTGGTGGCCACCCCTGGACGTTTGCTTGATTTGCTGCAACAAGGTGTGCTCGATTTGGGCCAAGTGCAAATGCTGGTGCTCGATGAGGCCGACCGCATGTTGGACATGGGCTTTATCCATGACGTGAAAAAAGTGCTGGCCGTGGTGCCCAAAGAAAAGCAGAGCTTGCTGTTCTCGGCCACCTTCAGCGACGAAATTCGCGACCTGGCCGCAACCTTGCTGAAAAACCCACTGAGCATTCAGGTGACCCCGCGCAACACCACCGTGCAACGCATCACGCAGGTGATTCACCCTGTGGGTCGTGGCAAAAAGAAAGCTTTGCTGGCGCACATCATCAACGAGCACAACTGGAGCCAGGTGCTGGTGTTTACCCGCACCAAATTTGGCGCCAACAATGTGGCCGAGTTTTTGACGAAAAACGGCATCGAAGCCATGGCTTTGCACGGCAACAAGAGCCAGTCGGCCCGTACGCAAGCACTGGCTGGTTTCAAAACCGGTCAAGTTCGTGCCTTGGTGGCCACTGACATTGCCGCCCGTGGCATTGACATTGACGACCTGCCGCACGTCGTGAACTACGAAATCCCGAACGTGTGTGAAGACTACGTTCACCGTATTGGCCGCACCGGCCGTGCGGGCGCTGACGGCACCGCTTCGAATTTGGTGTGTTTGGACGAAGAAGGCTTCATGCAAGACATCGAGCGCTTCACCAAGCAAAACATTCCCGTTGAAATTGTGGAAGGCTTTATGCCTGAGCCCGGTGAAAAGGCGGAGCCTATCGCCATGGGTCGCCAAACCATTTGGGGCGGTGCAGGCAAGCCACCAAGCCGTGACGTGATGCAGGCTGCAGCCAAGTCAGCACGCACCGAAATGCTGACACGCGTGCGTGAAAGCAAGGGCGCAGCAGGCGGTAACGGTGGTGGCGGTGGACGCGGCGGCAATGGCGGTGGCGGTCACCGTCCTGCAGGTCAACGTCCTCAAGGCCCAGGCGGCGACCAGCAAGGTCGTGGCCCCGGCCAACGCCCAGCGCAAGGTCGCAGTTTTGGCGGCGGCAATGGCGGTGGTAACGGAGGCGGAAACGGCGGCGGCTTTGGTGGCGACCGTGGCGGCTTCGGCGGCGGCGACCGCAATGGTGGCGGCAACGGTGGCGGCTTCGGCGGCAACCACGGTGGTGGACACCACGCACCCGCGCGCCCCCCAGCGGGCGGACAGCCTGATCCCATGCGCACCAGTGTGGACATGATGGTCGAGCGCGCACCTCGTCGCGGCGGCTTCGGCGGCGGCAACCGCAATGGCGGTGGCGGCGGTGGTTTTGGTGGCGGCAATGGCGGCGGCGGTCGTTCCGGCGGTGGCGGCTACGGTGGTGGCAATGGCGGCGGTCGTTCCGGCGGCGGCGGCAATTTCAACCGTTAAGCACCCAAGTCTTGATGTCCCGGTCCAGACCGGGATGCATTGAGCAAACAAAAGGCCCGCAACTGCGGGCCTTTTTGCGTTCATGTGGCGGGAAACCCGTCACCCCACTATTCAATGACTTGGCAGGGTGCTTTGATGCCTCGCTTGAGGCTGTCTTCCTTGCAATGGGCCATTGCTCTGCGGGCCCCTTCGGCGGACAACCTCACGTACATGTCGCACTTGAACGCCATCTTGTCGCCATTGGTTCGGCTGTCCCAAGCAGCCGCGCAATGCCCATAAGGGCCTAAATCAGGCAAATTTTTCACCCACAAGTCTTTCAACGGTTGGGGCAATTCCTGGGAGGAAATCGTTGGGGGTGGTGGGTCATAAGCGTTGCTGCACACCGCAAAGCAAGCCAACAACAAACCTATCCAATGCGTTTTATTAGTCATGCACAAATGATAAAACCTGGTTGATCTTGCGACTTGTCTTATTTGCAAATTCTTGACGTACATCAGTTTTAAGTTAATCAGGCCGCACGGTTTCTGGTCTTGCCAGTCGCGGCCCCGTCCAGATCGAGGCGTTGCGCCATCAACACTTATTTCAAAAAATTGCCCCAAGGCCCGATGTTGTGGATCTGCTTGTAGCCATTTTGCATCAGCAAAAGTTTGGCCATGCCGCTGCGTGTGCCGCTGGCACAGCAAAGCACGACCGGTGAAGACTTGGGGATCTCACTGAGTCGACCGCCCAATTCCTGAAGTGGAATATTGAGGGTGCCGGGGGCGTTCCCGTTGGAAAACTCGACCGCTGTTCGCACGTCAAGTAGCAGAGCGCCGTTTTTCTTGAGTTCAGGCAACATGGCGATGACTCGTTTCGAATTCCACCACTTGTAGGCCAACCAAAGGCCAAACACCATGAGCGGCCAGTATTGTTCAAAAAAATTCCAAATAGTCATCACATTCCTTGTTCGGTTTTTAGCAAAATTTCGCTTGAAGAGCCAAGCACTGGACTTTTGCGCCTGATCAAACCCAGGCGAAAGTGCACTTGCGAGTGCATTCAAAATATACCCATGGGGGTATGATAGCAGGACCGATTCAACACCTGCAAGGAAATTTGATGAGCACCTTTGAACACGCCACTCTGATCAAACACATCAACGAAAACCTGGCGCCTTTGCGCAAGGCTCAGCCAGAAGCTATGCAAGGCTTCGCGCAACTGGCCCGAAGCGCCATGGCCGAGGGGGCGCTCAGCACCAAACACAAAGAGTTGATGGCTTTGGCCATCGGCATTACCCAGCACTGCTCCGGTTGCATCGGCTTTCATGTAAAAGCCCTGATCAAGGTCGGCTGTACCCGCCAGGAACTCGAAGAAATGCTGACCGTGTGCATTTACATGGGCGGTGGCCCGGGCTTGATGTACACAGCGGAAGCTTTGAGCGCCTTTGACGCCATGTCTTCCCCGTCGTAAGGCAAATTAATGTGGGCTGGCGCCCGGGCGTAGCTGCCAGGCAAAGCGGGCCCCGGCCCCCACAGCCAAGCCCACGGACCAAAACACCACCGAGACCCCCACCACGGCACCCGCTGTGCCAAACAGCAAAGGCATCAGCACACTGGAGGCGTTGATGGACATCAGCCGCAAGCCCAGCGCCTCGCCATGCCGGGCTGCTGGTGTAATTTGGTGCAGCGTGCTCATGATCATGGGTTGCACACTGCCCAACACCAAACCCAACAGGACCGAACACGTACCCATAGCCCAAGCCGAGGTCATGAACGGGTAAAGCGCAAAAAGCAGTGCGGTCATCACCATCGCGCTGGTGACCACCGCCCACTCGCGAACGCGCGAGGCAAACAAGGGCAAGACGATGCGCACCAAGGTGGCAGCCAAGGCAAAGGCGCCCAAAATAGTGCCGATCACCGCGGCACTAAAACCCCGCTCATGCCCCAGCACGGGCACCACAAAGGTGTGCACATCCCAGCAAGAGGACAACACCCAGTTCACGCCCATCAGGCGGCGCATGAGCGGCTCACGCATCAAATCCCAGGTTTTGTGGGTCTTGGCCCCTGGCTCAACGGTGACTGGCGGCAATTCAACCGTGCGGCGCACCCAAAACCAGGTGGCCACAGGCAAGAGCGCCATCAGAAAAAAAGCAGCCCGAAAACCGCTGTGGTCAATCAGCAAGCCCGCCGACAAGGGTCCAATAAAGTTGGACAAGGCAGGCCCAATAGAGAGCCAGCTGAAGACTTCTTTGAGTTCGGTCGGCCCTTGCGCAGCGCGCCCCACATGGCGCTGCAAGGAAATGGACGCCACCCCTGTGGCCCCGCCGGTCAGCAAAGCGCTTAGGCACAAAACACCAAAAACAGGAAAGATAACCGCCACACCTGCGCCCAGCGAGGCGGCCAGCACGCACCAACCCAGAGGCCGCTTCAGGCCA
>CANBUY010000136.1 GCA_947372745.1 Comamonadaceae bacterium
CACCTGGCGGCGCGCCTCCTGGCGGTCGTTGAGCTGCTGGGCGGCGTGTTTGGCATCCACCAGGGTCAGGATGGAGTCGAGCAAAAAGCTCTCGGCAATCTCGTCGTCCATGAAAAAGGTTTGCGCCACGGGTCCGGGGTCAGCCAGGCCGGTGGTCTCGATGACCACACGGTCAAACACGAGCTCGCCTTTGCGCTTTTTCTCGGCCAGATCACGCAACGTAGCGCGCAGGTCTTCGCGGATGGTGCAGCAAATGCAACCGTTGCTCATCTGGATGATTTGCTCATTGGTGTCGGACACCAAAATGTCGCTGTCGATGTTTTCTTCACCGAACTCGTTCTCAATCACCGCAATTTTTTGGCCATGCGCTTCTTGGAGCACACGTTTCAGGAGGGTGGTTTTACCTGAACCCAAAAAACCGGTCAGTATGGTGGCGGGAATAAGACTCATCTTTTTTCTCAGTGTTGGGGGCGAATGAAGGTGGGGAGTTTAGCGACCTGGTGTGTCCGGGTCATTTCCGCATCACCACAAGACCTTTGAGGTATTCGCCCTCGGGGAAGTTGATGGTCATGGGGTGGTCGGGGGCGCCGCCCATGCGCTCGGTAATGTAACCATCGACTTGCGCATCAATACCGGCGGAGGCCACAATTTTGTGGAACAAATCTGCACTGACACCGCCCGAGCAGGAATACGTGAACAACACGCCGCCGGGTGCCAGCAGCTTGAAGGCCAGGCGGTTGATGTCTTTGTAGGCCCGTGCCGCACGCTCGGCGTGCGAAATGGTCGGGGCAAATTTGGGCGGGTCCAAAATAATGGCGTCAAAGGTGCGTCCCTCCGCAGCAAACTTGCGCAAGGAGGCGTTCACATCGGCGTCCATAAAGGTGGCTCGACTGGCCTCAAAACCATTCAAAGCCACGTTGGCGGCGGCTATTTCCAGCGCCGGGCCCGAGGAATCAATGGAGGTGACATGGGCCGCACCGCCCGTCAAAGCCGCCACCGTGAAGCCGCCGGTGTAGCAAAAGCAATTGAGCACGCGCTCAAACTTGAGGCTGCGGGTGGTCTGTGCAAACAGGTTGCGGCTGTCGCGCTGGTCCAGATAAAAGCCGGTTTTGTGGCCGGTGGCGATGTTGACGTGCAGCTTCCAGTCGTGTTCTTGCAGCACCAGCTCGGTGGGGCCGTTGCCCCGCAGCCAGCCGGTGACTTCAGGCAGTCCTTCCAGCTTGCGGCCACTGGCATCAGAGCGCTCGTACAGTTTGCTCAAACCCGTTGCGGCCAGCAAGGCATCGGCCAAAACGTCTTTCCAGCGCTCGGCGCCGCTGGACAAAAACTGGGCTACCAAGGTGTCGCCGTACTGGTCAACGATCAGGCCGGGCAAGCCGTCAGATTCGCCGTGCACCAGACGCAGGCTGTCACTTTTTACATTAAATCGGCTTCTAGCCTTTACAGAACGTGCGCAAGCAGCTACTAAAAAAGCAGCATCAACGCGGTCAGCTTCTGAAAAACTCCAGACCCGCGCCCGGATTTTTGAGGTCGGGCTGAAGACCGCCCAGCCTAAAAAAGCGCCGTCGTGTGACTCAACGCGGACGGTTTCACCCGCATCGGCGCTGCCTTGGGCAATGGCGGATTCGAAAATCCAGGGGTGGCGGCGTTGGAGCGAACGCTCTTTGCCAGCTTTTAATTGAATCGTTTTCATGGCACCGATTGTCGGGCCTAAGCGACTGACTTAAAACGTGACGGCCATGGCAGGCACATCCACTCGAATCATGGGTTTGACGAGTGAGGCGTGGACGGCTTTCACGAACTCAGCGGCCCACGTCGCATCGGCAAACTGACTTGCACCTGCCGCCTCGGCGATGCGCAAGACCTTGTCGGCGGTCAACACTTTGCCGCTGGCCCGCAAGGGCTCGCAGTCGAGACTGGTGAATTGGGCATCCAGCCAAGTGCGGGCCACATCGGGGGCCATAGCCACGGATTCGTCCACATTAAATTGATGCTCAATCCCTTTATCCAAAATAACAACGACTTGATGACGCATGATGACCCTTTAAGTAATAGGGTTGAAGTGTGCCCTACTTCTTGTTCGCCACTTTGATCTTGGCCCGGGGGTGGGCCGCATCGTAGGCTTTGGCCAGATGTTGGAAATCAAGCCGGGTGTAAACCTGCGTCGTGGTGATGCTGGCGTGACCCAAAAGTTCTTGCACCGCCCGCAAATCGCTGCTGGACTGCAGCAGGTGGCTGGCAAAGGAATGGCGCAACATGTGCGGGTGCACCGGCGTGGCCAGCCCCGCCTGCAAACTGCGCTTTCGCAGGCGCTGCCAGATGGACTGCGGCGTCAAACGGGTGCCGTTGCGCCCAACGAAAAGAGCTGACTGCAAAGGGCCATCCCCATCCCCATCCCCATCCACGCGCGGTGCAGCGCTCAGCACCGCCTGGCGCAGGACCAGCCAGTGGGCCAGCGCCTCCAGGGCCTTGGCGCCGACCGGCACGGTTCGGCGCTTGCTGCCTTTACCGAGCACATGGGCCTCGCCCGCCTGCAGATCCACCCACCCCTTCGCAGCAGAAGTCTCCACCAGGTCCAAGCCGATGAGCTCACCCACGCGCAGGCCGCCGCCATAGAGCAGCTCGACGATGGCGGCGTCGCGCGCTTCCATCCAGGGCGACTGGCCGTTGCTCTCGAAGCTGGCCAGCCGCACGGCGTCGTCCACGCTCAGGGCTTTGGGCAAGGGTTTGCCGGCTTTGGGCGCGCGCACGTCTTGCACCGGGTTGCTGCCCACCAGCCCTTCCCGACCCAGCCAGACATACAAACCACGCCAGCCCGACAAAATCAGCGCAATACCCCGCGCACTGCGACCCGCGCCATGCATGTGCGCCACCCAGCGGCGAATATGGGTGTTTTGAACCTGAAGCAAAGCCACGCTGGCTTTTTGAGCGTAGTGGCGCAGCTTCAAGAGGTCCAGCGCATAAAGCTCAACGGTGCGCGTAGCCAGGCGTTTTTCAACGCGCACATGCTCCAAGTAGCGCTCAACCCAGGCCTGATCCTCGTCTGAGGGCAAGGGCGCTGGGCTTGGCGTCTGAAGAGGGTCGATCGTGCGGTTCACCACGGGCCTCGGTTCATGACGGGGAGGTGAACGCCCCGTGGCTTATTCGCGGGTTAAAGGCGAAAGTGCCGCGCTGGCCAACTCGGCCAGTCGGGCCAAAAATTCTGTGCCCATCGTGGGATTGAAACGCAGCGCATCGGGCGAGGCCAACACCAGCATGCCAAAGGCGGCTTCGGTGCTGCCGATCAGGCCGGCACGCAAGGGCAATATGGCCAGCGACTTGACGTCTGAGGGGTTGCTGAGCCAGTTCACCACCTCAAAACCACTGTTGACGCCACAGAAAGGCTCGGTCAAAGAGGCGGCAAAGCGCTGGGTGTCTTCGTTGACGCCTAGCGCAAAGTCGGCTTGGGCAAAAGCGGGGGACACCCCCCAAACCTTGATGGCGACCTGAGGCACCAAAAATTGGGTTTCTATTTCATCGGCCATCCGGCCGGGCAAGTCGAGCGGGTCTGTCGTTAAAAACAAGGTGCGCGCCCACTGCACGAGCTTGTCGGAGAGCATGGCGTTTTCATTGCCGTGGCGAATCATGTCCATCGTGCGACTCTCAAGCACCTTGATTTTGTCGCGTAAGAGCGTGGCTTGGCGCTCTTGCAGGCTCACCGCCCGGTTGCTGTGGGGACTGGTGAGTTGCACGGCGGCCAGCAATTCGGCGTGGCGTTCAAAAAAATCAGGGGCATTGGCCAGGTAGTTGGCAATATCGTCTTCGGTAATGGCGTTGGTAATAGGTGTGGTCATAAGAAGTTACAGGTGGTCTGGCAAAGTGATTTCGCCACGAAAAACAGACATAGCGGGGCCGGTCATCATCACAGGCAAGGCCTCGCAAGCCCAGGAAATAGTGAGGGTGCCACCGCGTGTTTGCACGTCAACAGTGCTGTCGAGCAAGCCTAAACGAATGCCGGCGACCACGGCAGCACACGCCCCGGTGCCGCAGGCCAGGGTTTCACCCGCGCCGCGCTCATACACCCGCAGGCGAATGTGGCAGCGGTCAACGACCTGCATGAACCCGGCGTTGACCCGCTTGGGGAAAGTGGGGTGGTGTTCAATCAAAGGGCCTTGCACCAGCACAGGCGCCGTATCTACGTCGTCCACCACTTGCACGGCATGCGGGTTGCCCATGGAAACAATCGCTACAAAAACAGGAGCTGGACTAGCTTGCCCTGCAAGCGTCAGAGGCCATTTTTCCCATAATCCACTGGCTTGCGGTGCCAGCCCCTGCGCTTCAAACGGAATCTCGGCCAGCGCAAACACGGGCGCGCCCATGTTCACGGTCACGCGGCCATCAGGGGTGAGTTGGGGTTCAATCACACCGCCCAAGGTTTGCACCCGCAAGCGGTCTTTATCGGTGAGCCCTTGGTCGCGCACGAAGCGGGCGAAGCAGCGGGCGCCATTGCCGCACTGCTCCACTTCGGCGCCATCGGCATTGTGAATGACGTACTCAAAATCAATGCCGGGCGCGGGGGATGGGCGCACCGTCAAAATTTGGTCGGCGCCAATGCCAAAGTGGCGATCAGCCAGAAAGCGGTAATGCGCGGTGCTCAATGGGAGCCTGTGTTTTGTTTCGTCGAGCACAACGAAATCGTTGCCTGCACCTTGCATTTTGGTAAAACTGATTTGCATGAGCGGAATTATCACTGGCGAAGCGGGGTTTTCGATGGGGTCAAAGACATCAATGCCGTATAAACCAGCACTGGCGTGCCCTAATACAATATTTAGGACTTAATTACCCCGCCTGCTGGGGACTGCTTGTTTTATTCTTTTTGGAGATTCGCCCATGATGCACAAGAAATTTTGGCTCTATGCACTTTCCGCGCTCGCCTTGAGCGCTTGCGGCAAAAAAGAGACCGCACCCGCAGCGCCAGTCACGGCCAGTGTGGAAGAAAAAGTTTTAAATATTTACAACTGGCCTGACTACATCACCAAAGACATGGTGGCCAATTTCGAGAAAGAATCCGGCATCAAGGTCAACTACCAGACCTTCGAGAACAACGAAGCCCTGCAAGCCAAACTGGTGGCCGGCAACTCAGGCTACGACCTGGTGGTGCCAGGCTCCGTGTTTGCCAAGTCGCAAATCGACGGTGGTTTGCTGGCCAAACTGGACAAGTCAAAAATACCCAATCTGAGCAAGCTTGATGCGGACATCATGGCCAAGCTCGCCAATGTGGACGCTACCAACGACTACCTCGTGCCTTGGGCCTGGAGCTACACCACTGTGGGCATCAACAAAGCCAAAGTCGCCAAAGCGCTGGGCGCCACGCCCCTGCCAGAGAATGCCTGGGACTTGGTGTTTAACCCCGTCTACACCGCCAAGCTCAAGTCATGCGGGATGGTTTACCTCGACTCCGCCACTGAAATTTTGCCCCCGGCCATGCACTACCTGGGCAAAAATGCTTACTCCAACGAGCCCGCCGACCACAAGGCCGCTGGCGACATGCTGGCCAAAGTGCGGCCCCACATCCGTGTCTTCTCCAGCACCCAAATTGACGACCTGGCCAGTGGCAAAGTCTGCGTGGCTTTGGGCTGGGCGGGTGACATGAACCAAGCCAAAGCGCGCGCCCTTGAAAACAAGAGCGGGGTTGAGGTCGAGGTGCTCCTGCCCAAAACAGGCGGACTGATTTTCTTTGACACCCTGGCCATCACCAAAGATGCCAAGCACCCCGGCAATGCCCACGCCTTTATCGACTACTACTTGCGTGCCGAGGTGTCGGCGTCCTTGACCAATGAGTTGAGCTACGTCACCGCCAACAAAGCCAGCGTGGCCTTGGTCAAACCCGAAATGGCACAAGACAAAACCGTGTTTTTGGATTCAGCCACCCTTAAAAACATGGTGCCACCCGCCAGTTTTGGCAACGCGGCGCGCGAATCCATGAGCAACGTGTTTAGCGCCTTCAAAAAGGGCGGCTAAGCAGCCCATTTGAACCCCGCTGTGTTGCCCGCTCAAGAACCGACCTCTACCGGGCCCGGGGAGGCCTATCTGCGTACGCATGAACTGGTCAAACGGTTTGACCATGTTTTCGCCGTCGATCAGGTCACACTGGAGATCAACAAGGGGGAGATATTTGCCTTGGTCGGCAGCTCCGGCTGCGGCAAATCCACCTTGCTGCGCCTGCTGGCCGGCTTTGAAACCCCAGACTCAGGCTCGGTCGTCCTGAATGGCCTAGATATCGCGGGCTTGGCGCCCTTTGAGCGCCCGATCAACATGATGTTTCAGTCGTACGCCCTGTTTCCCCACCTCAATATCTGGGAAAACATTGCCTTTGGCTTGAAGCGCGAAGGCATGCCCAAGGCCCAGATTGCCGTGCGTGTGGAGGAAATGTTGCAGTTGGTGCAGCTCACGGCGTATGCCAAACGCAAACCCCATCAAATCTCTGGGGGGCAGCAACAGCGGGTGGCTTTGGCGCGCAGTCTGGCCAAAAAGCCCAAACTGCTTTTGCTCGATGAGCCCCTGGGCGCATTGGACAAAAAACTGCGGGAGCAAACCCAGATTGAGCTGGTCAACATCATCGAGTCGATCGGGGTAACCTGCGTCATGGTGACGCATGACCAGGAAGAGGCGATGTCGATGGCGACCCGCATTGCGGTCATGAGCTTTGGTCGCATCTTGCAAGTGGGCACGCCCAAAGAAATTTACGAAACCCCCAACTGCCGCTTTGTGGCGGACTTCATCGGCAACGTCAATTTGCTGGAAGGCATTTTGAGTCTGGACGCTGCGGATCATTGCCAGGTCACCACGCCCCAAGGGGTCATCAGCATCGGGCACGGCATCACGGGCTCGCTGGGCATGAAGGTGGCGGTGGCCATTCGCCCGGAAAAAATCAAGATATCCAGCCAAAAACCGTCCGTTGACATCAATCTGTTCAAAGGCGTGGTGAAGGAAATTTCTTATTTCGGCAGCTACAGCACCTACCTGG
>CANBUY010000137.1 GCA_947372745.1 Comamonadaceae bacterium
TGGGTGTGGTGATTGAGCGCCTCTTTCTAAAGCGCTTGTACAAGCTAGACCCGCTTTACGGCTTGCTGCTGACCTTTGGTCTGGCACTGATCGTAGAAGGAATTTTCCGCGAGCTGTATGGCGTGTCTGGCCAGACTTACAACGTGCCCGAACTGCTCTCGGGCGCCACCAACCTGGGCTTTATGGTGCTGCCCAATTACCGGGCATGGGTGGTGTTGGTGTCTTTGCTGGTTTGCCTGGGCACTTGGTACCTGATAGAGCGCACCCGACTGGGCGCCTACTTGCGGGCGGGCACCGAAAACGCTTCGTTGGTTCAGGCCTTTGGCATCAATGTGCCGCTGATGGTCACGCTGACCTACGGGGCAGGTGCGGCCCTGGCCGGACTGGCTGGCGTGCTGGCGGCCCCCATCATTCAAGTCAACCCACTCATGGGCTCCAACCTGATCATTGTGGTGTTTGCGGTGGTGGTGATTGGGGGCATGGGCTCGATCATGGGCTCGATTTTGACCGGCCTCGGTCTGGGCATTGTCGAAGGACTCACCCGTGTTTTTTACCCTGAAGCCTCAAGTATTGTGGTGTTTGTTGTGATGGTGATTGTGTTGATGATTCGACCCGCTGGTTTGTTTGGCAAGGAGGCATGAACATGAACAAAGGAGCCCAACTCATTCGTGCCACCTATTTGGTTTTACTGCTGCTGGGGCTCATCGCCCCCCTGCTGGGCTTGTACCCGGTGTTTGTGATGAAGCTTTTGTGCTTTGCCATTTTTGCGGCCGCCTTTAACTTGCTGCTGGGTTTTACGGGCTTGTTGTCCTTTGGACACGCCGCATTTTTTGGCACCGCCGCTTATGTGACGGGCTACCTGATCAAGTCACAGCACTTGACGCCCGAACTGGGTTTGCTCTTTGGGGCTTTGGGCGCGGGTCTGCTCGGCTTGGTGATAGGTCTGGTGGCGATTCGCCGCCAAGGCATTTACTTCGCCATGATTACGCTGGCCATGGCGCAAATGGTGTTTTTTGTCTGCTTGCAGGCTTCCTTTACCGGCGGTGAAGATGGCTTGCAAGGCGTGCCGCGTGGCGCTTTGTTCGGCCTGATTTCACTGGAATCGGACACTTCGCTTTATTACCTGGTGCTGGCCGTGTTTGTTGCCTGCTTTTTGGCTATTGCGCGCATTGTCAATTCACCCTTTGGACAAGTCCTGAAGATGATTCGGGAAAATGAGCCCCGCGCTATTTCTCTGGGCTACGAGGTAGACCGCTACAAATTGCTAGCCTTCGTTCTCTCTGCCGCCCTGGCCGGTTTGGCGGGCTCACTCAAGACGCTGGTGATGGGGTTTGCCACTTTGTCGGATGTGCACTGGTCGATGTCGGGCGAGGTTATTTTGATGACGCTTTTGGGTGGCGTGGGCACCTTCTTTGGCCCTGTATTTGGGGCAGGTCTGGTCATTTCGCTGCAAAACTTGCTGGCCGACAAAGTGGGCTCTTGGGTGACTGTGATCATTGGCGTCATCTTTGTGGTGTGCGTGCTGGCTTTTCGCAAAGGCGTGGTGGGCGAATTGCAGGCATATCTGGAAAGACGTCGGAGCGCCAAGCTTGGTTAATTAGAATGTTTCATATTTACTGAAAATATGGAACAAATAGACTTGGACGCCACTGACTTGCAGTTGCTTGAGCAGCTGCAAAACGACTCGTCAAGAAGCAATCTCGACTTGGCGGCCTTGGTTCATGTGTCCCCGCCCACTTGCCTGCGGCGCGTGAAACGACTGCGTGACCTAGGGCTTATTGAGCGTGAAATTGCGGTCTTGAGCGTGGACAAAATGAGCGCTGTGGTGGGCCACGGCCTGTGCGCCATTGTGGAGATCACGCTAGACCGCCAAGACAGTGCGGCTCTGGAGGCTTTCGAGGACCGCGTCATCGCGGATGAAGCGGTTCAGCAGTGCTACCGCGTCTCACCCGGCCCTGACTTTTGTTTGGTGGTGCATGCCGCCCACATGCCCGATTACTTGGCGATGGTGAAGCGGCTATTCACAGCGGATGCCAATGTGCGCAACGTCAAAACTTTTTTCAGCATCAAGCGCAGCAAATTTGGCGCGCGCGTGCCACTCAAGCACTTGGCAGCGTAAAGCTGACTCGGCAGCCACCGTCTTGCACACCTTGCGCCCAAATGCGGCCTTGATGGCGTGACAGGATTTTTGCGGCGATGGCCAGCCCCATGCCCAGCCCCTCAAAGTCTTTGGCCGCGTGCAGTCGCGCAAAGGGATGAAACAACTTGGCGGCGTAGTCGGGGTTAAAGCCCACGCCGTTGTCAGCCACCGTCACGGTGCACGCCCCCGCGTCATCGGCCTGCCAGCTCACCTGGATATGCGCCACCGGGCGGGTTCGGGTGAATTTCAGCGCGTTGGACAGGAGCAGCGTCAGTACTTGCCTGATGAGCGGTGCATCGCACTGCAGCAGGGGAAAGTCTTCAGCAAACTGGCAATCCACCACGCGGCCTTCTGTCACGGGGCTTAACTCTAGGTAGACATCGCGCATCAAGGCAGCAAGGTTCACGGGCAAGTCTTGCAACTCAACACTCTCCAGCCGAGACAAGGTGGCCAAGCCCTCTATTTGCTGGCCCATTTGCTTGGCGGCTTGCTCGATATGGGCCAAATGCGAGAGGATGTCTGTGGTGTTTTGCGCCTCCAGGTCTTCCCGGATGATCTGCGCAAAGGCGCTGACATGGCGCAGCGAGGCGCGCAGGTCGTGCGAGACCGTGTGGGTGAAATCCGCCAACTCAGCGCGGGCTTGCAGCAAGTCGCGCTGGAGTTGTTCGATGTTCATTTGGCGGGACGCTTCCAGTTGGCAATGCTTACCTGCTTGCCACGCGCCACGCTCAAGGCGCCCGGCGCGGTGTCTTTGGTGAGGGTGGAACCGCCCCCCACCGTGCCGCCTGCGCCCACCGTGAGCGGAGCAATGAGCACGCAGTTGCTGCCAATGTGGACATCGGCTTCAATCACGGTGCGGTGTTTGAAGGCACCGTCGTAATTGGCCGTGATGCTGCCCGCCCCGTAGTTGACGCGCTCGCCCACCGTGGCGTCGCCCAAATAAGCCAGGTGGTTGGCTTTGGCGCCCCGGGCCAATGTTGAGTTTTTGACCTCCACAAAATTGCCGATATGAACCTCAGGCCCCAGTTTGGCGCCGGGTCGCAGGCGGGCAAACGGGCCAATCAGCGCCCCAGCCCCGACCTCAATGGCGTCTTTGGTCCCGGGCTTGCCGCCTTCAATGTGGGTGAAGGGGTGAATCACGGCACCGGCGTCGATAGTGGCGTTGCTGATGACGCAATTGGCCCCAATTTTGACGCCCTCCCCCAAGGTGACGGCGCCTTCAAACACACAGTTCACATCAATCGACACGTCTTGCGCACAGACCAGTTGGCCACGCACATCCAGACGGGCTGGGTCTGCCAGACGCACGCCCTGCTCCATCAGTTGCACCGCTTGACGCATTTGGAAAGCGCGCTCTAGCTCAGCCAGTTGCACCGGGCTGTTGATGCCCGCCACCTGCAAAGCATCACCAATCTTGTGCGCCACCACGGGCACGCCATCGGCCACGGCAAACTTCACGATATCGGTCAGGTAGTACTCGCCCTGAGAATTTTTGTTGTCCAAGCGCGCCAGCCAGGCTTTGAGCAGCTTGGCAGGCACGGCCATGATGCCGCTGTAAATTTCCTTGATGGCACGTTGCGCCTCACTGGCGTCCTTGTGCTCGACGATGGCTTGCACTTGCTCGCCTTGGCGCACGATGCGGCCGTAGCCCGTGGGGTCGGCAAAATCAATCGTTAACAGCGCCAACTGCGTCCCGCCGCAGGCATTGATGAGCTGCTGCAAAGTGTCCGCCGCAATCAAGGGCACATCGCCTGAGAGCACCACCACAATACCGTCATCACGCAAAACGGGCACCGCTTGCTGCAGGGCATGGCCGGTGCCCAGCTGGGGCTCTTGGCGTACAAAATTTATATCAAATAAGGCTGTAGAGTCCGTGGGGCTTGCTAGAGCAGCTTCTACTTCCATAGCACCGTGACCGGTGATAATCGTCACCTGTCGGGCCAATAACGCTGCCGCCGTGTCAACGACATGCTTGAGCAGCGCACGACCGGCCAAAAGATGCAACACTTTGGGCAATTTGCTTTTCATGCGCGTGCCTTTACCCGCCGCCATGATGACCACATCCACTGCACTGGCCAATTTGACGTTTTCTAATTTGGAACCCATGACTCACTCCCTTTGGCGATCGCCGCGATTTTTACAAGTATTTACTATTATCGGCTGGGCACTGGCCTTGCTTTTTGCGCTGGCCTTGCCCGGTTGCAGTGCCGTCAAGCTGGGCTACAACAACGCCCCAGAAATCAGCTATTGGTGGCTGGATGGCTACTTTGACTTCAACAGCAGTCAGTCGAGCAAATTACGACAGGAACTAATTAGCGTGCAAGCCTGGCACCGCCAGAACGAGTTGCCAGCCTACGTCAAAGCGATTGAGAAAATTCAGCGTTTGGTGCCCGGCAAAGTCACCCCAGATCAGGTTTGCGAGGTTTATGCCGATTTGAAACCCCGCTTTCAAGCGCTGATCGACCAAACGGAGCCGCTCATCGTCAGCATGGCGCCCACGCTCAAACCCGAGCAGATCGTGCATTTGGCCCGTCAATTGGACAAACGAAGCGACAAATGGCGGGAAGAATGGCTGGAGGGCAGCTTGCCAGAGCGGCGCGAACGCCGAGTCAAACAATGGCTTGACCGCATAGAAATGCTTTATGGCCGACTCGACGAACCCCAACTGGTGGTGCTTCGGGGCCAGGTGGCTGAATCCAGTTTTGATGCCATCATCATTAGCCGTGAATCACAGCGCCGCCATCAGGACACCTTGCAAACTTTCCGAAAAATCCAGGCCGACAAACTCACGGCAGACAAGATCAAATCCGAAGTTCATGGCCTGCTTGAGCGTTCCATATTGTCGCCCGATGCCGCCTATCGCGCGCACATGGAAAAGTTAACGCAGGAGAACTGCAAAGTGGTGGCCACGCTGCACAACAGCATCACCCCCGCACAGCGTAAAAAAGCATTGGGGGTTTTGGACAACTACGCCTCCGACGCTTTAACACTGATGCTTGCGCGTTAATTGCGCGCTGAAAAAGCGCGGATCAAACCGGCCAGACCACTCCGTGGTCGTTCAGTATGGCGTCCAAGGGCATGTCATGTGACTCAGGCTCAAAATCGGGCAAAAAGCCCTGCGCATAGCCCAGTCCCACAGTCAGGGGTCGCGGGCTCAAGGTAGCCAACATGCGGTCATAAAACCCGCCCCCGTAGCCCAAACGATAGCCGCCCGGGGCATAACCCACGCAAGCCACAAAAAGTAGCGTGGGCACAATGACCTCGGTGTCCTTGGGTTTGGGAATGCCGTAGGCGTCTTCCTCCATCGGGCAACCGGGGTACCACGCATGAAAAGTCATGGTTTTGTGAACTTTATCCACCACCGGCAATCCAATACGGCGAGGCTGGGGTTGGTCGAGGAGTTCGCCGTCTTCTTTCCAGCGGTGCAGCGCAGGCAGCGGGTCAAACTCACCCTTGATCGGCCAATAGGCACCAATCACGGCGTCAGGGCGATTTACCAGCCAAATACGCATCACCCGTTGTAATAAATCAGCGCGTTGTAGTCGGTCCGGGAGGTTCAGACGTTGCTCAATGAGTAATTTACGAAGAGCCTTCTTTTCAAGCGCCCTTTTTTCATCAGAGTTATCCATAATCTCCCTATGCAGTTTCACACTATTTTGACATCGATTTCGCTGATCAGCGGCCTCACATTCTCACTGCTTGACGTGGCGCACGCCCAAGCCAAGTCCGTGGACACCCCCCAAAGCGATGCCGCCATCATTGAGATGAACCAAGCGTTCAGCAAGTTGGACCGCAAGCGCCTCACAGCCCTGTTGCCCCAAGTCAAGGGCCACACGCTGGAAGCCTGGGGCGCCTATTGGGAATTGCGCGCTCGCCTCGATGTGACTGGCCCCACAGAAATCAGGGATTTTTTAAGTCGTTATGCCGGTAGCTACCAAGAAGACAGGATGCGCAATGACTGGCTCTTGATGATGGGGCAACGCCGCGAGTGGGCCAATTTCAATACTGAGCACGCCAACTACCGCATGAATGACGACCGGGAAGTTCGCTGCTATGGCTACGCCGCTGACTATTTATTGAGCGGCGTGGATGGCTCGGCCGACCTCAAGCGCCAGTGGTACAGCGCCAAAGACGCCGACGATGCCTGCACCTTTGCGGCCGCCACACTTTATGGCGCCAAGAAACTGACCGATCTGGACATCTGGCGCAAAGCCCGAATAGCGATGGAGGCCAACAGGCCCCGTTCGGTCAAGAATGCGGTTGAAATCATCTCAACATCAGCAGCCAAGCAGATCGATGGTATTCAGGGCAATGCCAGCAACTACCTCAATAAAAAAGTTTTTACGTTCACGCAAACGTCCAAGGAGTCGGTCGTGCTGGCCCTGATCAAACTGGCCATGACCGACCCTGAAGCGGCTGCGGAGGCGATGGAAAAACGTTGGAGCACCCACCTGAGCTCTGAGCAGCGTTCATCGGTTTGGGGCGTGATTGGTAAGCAAATTGCCCAGCGTTTGACCGGCGACGCCAACGCGGCCTTTGCCAAGGCCAAAGACAGCGAGTTAAGCGACGAGCACCTGGGCTGGAAAGTGCGGGCCGCCTTGCGACAGGCCCAATGGAGTACCGTGCTGTCTGCGACCCAAGCCATGAGCCCAGAGGCTAGACAGGATGCCACTTGGGTTTACTGGCAGGCGCGCGCTTTGCTTCAGCTGGCAAAAACAGACGCGGAGCGTGCCGAGGCCACCCGCCTGTTAGGCAGTATTGCCAGCGTGCGTGGCTTTTATGAGCAACTCGCCCTTGAAGAGTTGGGCCAGCGCATCACG
>CANBUY010000138.1 GCA_947372745.1 Comamonadaceae bacterium
AATTGCGTCATCGGCGAACGTTGCCTTTTGCATTCTGGCGTGGTCATCGGTGCGGATGGATTTGGTTTTGCACCGAATGCCGGTACTTGGGAAAAAATTGAGCAATTGGGCGCAGTACAAATTGGTAATGACGTCGAAATTGGGGCCAATACCTGCATTGACCGGGGCGCTTTGCTCGATACAGTCATCGAAGACGGTGTCAAACTTGATAACCTGATTCAGATCGGCCACAACGTTCGGGTTGGAAAACACACGGCGATGGCAGGTTGTGCCGGCGTAGCAGGCAGTGCCACTATTGGGGCTCATTGCACCATTGGCGGTGGAGCCATTGTTCTGGGGCATCTTGTGTTGGCTGAAGGTGTCAATATTTCGGCGGGCACGGTCGTGACCCGTTCCATCCACGCGTCTGGGCACTACACAGGCTTCTTTCCTATCGATGAGAATGCCTCATGGGAAAAAAATGCGGCTTCGCTAAAGCAGCTTCACCGTCTTCGCGATCGCGTTCGGGTGCTGGAAGCTAAACTCGCTCCTTAATTTGATGTCCCAACAAGGGGCCCATTAATTGACAACTCTAGAAAACTAAAAATCATGATGGATATTCACCAAATACTTAAGCAACTGCCTCACCGTTATCCCTTTTTGCTGGTTGACCGAGTACTCAGTATTGAAAAAGGAAAAAGCATTCGCGCGTTGAAGAATGTGACGATGAATGAGCCCTTTTTTCAAGGCCACTTCCCCCACCGCCCCGTGATGCCGGGTGTTTTGATGCTTGAGGCTTTGGCCCAGGCCGCAGCACTTTTGGCCTTTGACACGCTGGGCACTTCGCCTAGCGACGACATGGTGTATTACTTTGCCGGTATCGATGGTGCACGCTTCAAGCGCCCCGTGGAGCCCGGCGACCAATTGTTTCTTGATGTTGAATTGCTGCGCATGAAGGCGGGCATTTTCAAGTTCAAAGCACGGGCCTTGGTCGGTGAAGATTTGGCTGTGGAAGCCGAGTTAACCTGCGCCATGCGTGCCATTGTTTAAGACTTAAGCCGTGTCTTTAATTCACGCCACCGCCCTGATTGACCCTGCCGCAGAGCTTGACAGCTCAGTGACGGTGGGGCCTTACACCGTGATTGGACCGCACGTCAAAGTGGGTGCCGGCACCACCATTGGCCCTCACAGTGTGATTGAGGGGCACACCACCATTGGGCGCGATAACCGCATTTTTCAGTTCACCTCACTGGGCGCGATTCCCCAGGATAAAAAGTATTCCGGTGAGCCGTGTGAACTGATCATCGGTGACCGAAACGTGATTCGCGAGTTTTGCACTTTTAATATAGGTTCCCCTGGCGACACCGGCATCACCCGCGTGGGCGATGACAACTGGCTGATGGCCTATGTTCATCTGGCGCACGACTGCGAGGTGGGCAACAACACGATTTTTGCGAATAACTCGCAATTAGCCGGTCACGTTCATGTGGGTGATTGGGCTATTTTGGGTGGTTTTACCGTGGCGCATCAGTTTGTAAAAATTGGTGCCCACAGCATGACGGCCATGTGTACGCTGCTTTTTGCCGACCTACCGCCTTTTGTCATGTGCCAGGGGCAACCCGCCCAAGCGCGCTCGATGAACTTTGAAGGACTGCGACGTCGCGGCTTTTCACCCGAGCGCATTGCAGCGGTCAAGCTCATGCACAAGGCGCTGTACCGGGAAGACTTGACCTTGGTGGCTGCGCGTGAGCGCATTGCCGCGCTGCCAACAAGTCACCCAGAGTCCGCGCCAGATGTGGCCATGATGCTTTCATTTTTAGAGCAAGCATCGCCACAGCGCGGCATCGTGCGCTGAGATGAAAGTTAGCATGGTGGCGGGCGAAGCCTCAGGCGATTTGCTAGCGGGCTTGTTGTTGGATGGTTTGCTGACCCAGTGGCCTGATTTGACCTCGTCTGGTATTGGCGGCCCACAAATGGCCCGTCGTGGATTTCAGGCCCTTTGGCCACACCACAAATTATCAGTACACGGCTACGGCTGGGAAGTGCTGATGCGCTACCGTGAAATTGTGGGTATCCGCAAGCAACTTAAAACGCAGCTGCTCAAATCACCGCCGGACGTGTTTATTGGCGTCGACGCCCCCGATTTCAACTTGGACCTTGAGGCCGACCTTAAGTCCAGCGGCGTCAAAACAGTGCACTTTGTGTCGCCCTCCGTCTGGGCTTGGCGTCCTGAGCGCATTGAGAAGATTCGTCAAAGCGTCGACCATGTGTTGTGCATATTTCCATTTGAGCCCGAATTACTGGCCAAGCACGGGATTGCCGCAACCTACGTGGGACACCCCTTGGCCAACATGATTCCCATGCAGCCGGATAAAGCCGCAGCGCGTACGAAACTGGGATTGCTCGACACCGATACGGTGGTGGCGATCCTTCCCGGTAGCCGAAAATCTGAGATCAAGCATCTTGCCTTATGCTTTTTTAATGCTGCAAAGCTTATGCAGCATGTTAAGCCAGCTATTAAATTTATAGTGCCAGCAATTCCTTTCCTCAAGTCTGAGATCGAGGCTGCGGCTCGCTCATCTGGCCTGCTGAATCATTTGCAGATTATTGACGGTCAGTCGCACGAGGCGCTGGCCGCTTGCGATGTGACTCTGATTGCCAGCGGTACGGCCACACTTGAGGCGGCCTTGTTCAAGCGCCCGATGGTGATCGCCTACCGAATGGGGGCTTTGTCTTGGCAAATCATGCGTCGGAAAAAACTCCAGCCTTGGGTGGGCTTACCCAATATCCTGTGTCAAAATTTTGTGGTGCCTGAGCTTCTGCAAGATGAAGCCAGCCCTGAAAAACTCGCCGCAGCCGTTTTAAATTGGCTTGATGCCCAGGTCAACGCGCCTGAAAAATTAACAGCCCTGCAAAACCAATTCGCCGAGTTGCATCTGCAACTGCAGCGCGACACGCCAAAAATCTGTGCCCATGCGATCCAGCAAATCCTCCAAGGCTGACCAAGCCTCCGTACAGCAAACAACCCTGAATTGGGATGTTTCAGTCCTGATGGCCGGCGTTGATGAAGCGGGTCGCGGCCCGTTGGCTGGCCCCGTGGTGGCCGCCGCCGTCATTCTTGATGATCTAAATCCCATCAAAGGTCTGGCTGACTCCAAAATACTCACCTCAGTGCGCCGTGAAAAGCTGTTTGATGAAATACGTTCCAAGGCCTTGTGCTGTTCGATTGCCGAGGCGAGTGTTGAAGAAATTGAAGAACTCAATATTTTGCAAGCCACGATGCTGGCCATGCGTCGCGCCGTAGAAGGTTTGCGCCTAAAGCCCAAACTCGTATTGGTCGATGGCAATCGCTTGCCCGTCCTGAGCATCCGGGCAGAAGCTATTGTGAAAGGCGACTCTAAAGTGCCCGCCATTTCAGCCGCCTCGATTTTGGCCAAAGTGCACCGCGATCGTTGGTGTCTGGCCTACGATCTGGAGTTTCCGCAGTATGGATTTGCGAAGCACAAAGGCTACGGCACGGCAGAACACCTGGCAGCTTTGAAGGCGCATGGCGCCTGTCCACAGCACCGGAAAACTTTTCGTCCCGTCACCGAGGTCTTGTCATGAGTCAAGATCAAGAGCAGCACATCACGTCAAAAGACAATGCTTTTTTGAAGGATTTGCGCCGTTTGTCACAAGACAGTGGCGCTTATCGCAAACAGGGCCGATATTGGGCGGAAGGTGACCACCTTTGCCGCGCTGCGTTGACGCGTGGTGTTCAACCCGCTGTGGGAGTTTATTCAGAGTCTTTTTGGCCTCTAGCCCCCGCTGAATGGGTTAGATCAGCTATAAAAAACATAGTTATCCCCGACGTTTTTTTTAAAGACATCAGCGGCCTGGAGTCGCCCGCCCGCATGGGCTTTGTCTTTGATTTGTCGGAATCTTCAGCCTTGCAAACCGGGGTGTCTTCGGTTATTTTGGACCGCGTGCAGGATGCTGGCAATGTGGGCGCTATTTTGCGTTGCGCCTCTGCTTTTGGCTTCAAGCAGGTGATTGCACTGAAAGGCACGGCGGCTCTTTGGAGTCCCAAGGTTTTACGCGCCGGTATGGGGGCGCATTGGGGTTTGCAATTGATTGAGAGTGTTGGGCTGGCTGATTTGGCCACTCTGGCCGTGCCCATTCTCGTGACCAGTTCACACCGGGGGTCTTTTTTGCACACTGCCTTGCAAGAAAAGAAGTTGCCATCGCCTTGTGCCTGGGCCCTGGGCCACGAAGGGCAGGGCGTCAGTGCTGAACTGGAAGCCTTGGCGAGCCTGCATGTTCGGATTGCCCAGCCAGGTGGTGAAGAGTCCTTGAATGTGGCCTCCGCGGCCGCTATTTGCTTGCACGCCAGTGCAACGGTTTGCTTCTTGTAGGTCATTTTCGGGCATCCCTCGGCTATAATGGGGCGCTTTACTGCACCCAGTACGCCTAAAGCCGCCTCCAGACCAATCCCCTTGTAAAACAAGCCAAGCGTTGAATGTTGAGTGTGTTTGGGCGTACCCGAAAACCCTTCCGGAGAACCCAGTGCTTTTGTCTTTACAGGGATCATTCCCCCCCGCCATTCTGGCGCTCGCAGACGGCACGGTGTTTGTTGGAAATTCCATTGGAGCTTCAGGCTCGACAGTCGGTGAGGTCGTGTTCAACACGGCTATGACCGGTTATCAGGAAATTTTGACAGACCCGAGCTACTGCCAGCAAATCGTCACGCTCACCTATCCCCATATTGGCAACTATGGCGTCAACGTCCAAGACATGGAAGCTTCTCGCGTCCATGCGGCCGGCCTGATTGTCAAAGATGTGCCGTTGGTGATGTCCAATTTTCGCGCCAACATGACCTTGCCCCAGTACCTGGTGCAACAAAATACGGTCGCTATTGCCAACCTCGACACCCGTCAATTGACGCGTCACTTGCGCACACATGGTGCGCAAAATGGTTGCATTTTGACTTTGCCTGAGGGACAGGCCATTACCCAGGCAGACATCGATCAAGCCGTTTTAAAAGCCCAGTCGGCCCCCTCGATGGCGGGCGCTGATTTGGCTAAAGTGGTGTCTGTCAAGGCAGCTTTTGAGTGGACTCAAACAGAGTGGCAATTGGCGCACCCGCAGCTGGGCGGCAAGCCTGGTTACGGTGAGCAAACCCAAGCCAAATTTCATGTTGTGGCTTATGACTTTGGCGTCAAGTTCAATATTTTGCGTATGTTGGCCGAGCGTGGCTGCCGCATCACGGTGGTGCCCGCGCAAACCAGCGCGGCAGACGTGCTCAAACGCAAGCCGGATGGCATTTTTCTGAGCAACGGCCCAGGCGATCCGCAGCCTTGTGACTACGCGATTGCTGCTGCCGCCGAGTTGATTGAGTCAGGCATTCCGACCTTTGGAATTTGTCTGGGTCACCAAATTATGGCTTTGGCCAGCGGTGCCAAAACATTCAAAATGAAATTTGGTCACCACGGCGCCAATCACCCGGTCAAAGATCTGGACACGGGCCGAGTCAGCATCACCAGTCAAAACCACGGTTTTGCAGTGGATGAGAAAACGCTCCCGGCTAATTTGCGCGCAACCCACGTCAGCCTGTTTGATGGCACCTTGCAGGGTTTGGCACGCACGGACAAACCGGCGTTTTGCTTCCAGGGTCACCCTGAAGCCTCGCCTGGTCCGCACGATATTGCGTATTTGTTTGACCGCTTCATCAAGGAGATGGAGGCGCACGCATGAGTTTTTACGGCGTCACCGATCTTTGGACCTACGTGATAGGGGCTTTCGGTATCATTTTGCTGCCGGGGCCTAATTCTTTGTATGTTTTATCGGTGGCGACGGTGCGTGGCGTCAAGGCGGGCTACCAAGGCGCTTTCGGGGTTTTTCTGGGTGACGCGGTTTTGTTGGGTTTGACAGCGCTGGGAGCGGCGAGTCTGCTAAGGACTTACCCCGCCATGTTCTTGCTGCTCAAGTATGCCGGTGCTGCCTACCTGACTTGGGTCGGCCTTAACTTGTTCAGGGCGGCCGTCAAGACATGGCGCACCCCCGTGTTGGCTAATGAAGTAGCGACTGCCAGTGCTGACAACTTGAAGCATCCCTTCAAACGCGCCTTGGTGATCAGCTTGCTGAACCCCAAAGCGATTTTGTTTTTGTTGTCTTTCTTTGTTCAGTTCATTGATCCGGCTTATCCCACGCCAGCAGTGCCTTTTTTGATCCTCAGCGCCATCATCATGCTTTTCAGTGCTTTGTATCTTTCAGCCCTGATATTTTTGGGGGCCCGTATGGCCCAAGGTTTTAGAAATCGTCAGCGACTTTCATCCAGTTTGTCCACTGCGGTCGGCGGCCTGTTTGTCTGGTTTGGGACCAAACTGGCCACGGCGAGTTTGAATTGAGTTAACCGATAAAAGAATAATTTCACCTTAGTTGTCCCAGGCGTTCTGTGGCAACTATCAAGCAGAGAATAAGAGAAAAATGCCAAAACGTACCGACCTAAAAAGCATCCTAATCATCGGCGCTGGCCCGATCATCATCGGACAGGCCTGCGAGTTTGACTACTCAGGCGTACAAGCCTGTAAAGCCTTGCGCGAAGAAGGTTACAAAGTCATTTTGATCAACAGCAACCCTGCCACGATCATGACCGACCCCGATACAGCGGATGTCACCTACATTGAGCCCATCACTTGGCAAACGGTTGAGAAAATTATTGCCAAGGAGCGTCCTGATGCAATTTTGCCCACCATGGGTGGCCAAACGGCGCTCAATTGCGCGCTCGATTTGTGGCACCACGGCATTCTTGAGAAATACAAGGTCGAGCTGATCGGCGCCAGTCCTGAAGCCATTGACAAGGCGGAAGACCGCCTCAAGTTCAAGGACGCCATGACCAAGATTGGTCTGGGTTCTGCGCGCTCGGGCATTGCCCACAGCATGGACGAAGCCTGGGGCGTGCAAAAAACCGTGGGCTTCCCAGTCGTCATTCGCCCC
>CANBUY010000139.1 GCA_947372745.1 Comamonadaceae bacterium
GGAGGCTGCTTTACTCTGACCTTGCTGGGTCAAATTCACTGCGCAGGCAAGCAAGTGCCGACGCGACCCCACTTCTCACGGCACCTTCCAGCGTGGCCGGGTAGGGGCCGGCCACAAAGTCACCGCAAGCAAAAAGCCCGGGCGCTATAAAAATTGCCGGGCGTTGCAGCCCTGGCGTACAGGCAAAGGTGGCGCGCTTTTCGACCACGGTTTGTACGGCTTGAAGGCTTAATCCAAGTTGCGCGTGCGCTTGGTTTAAGACCTGTTCTTGCAGCGTTTCGCGGTCACCGGTGCTGGCACTGACCACAAAAGCCAGCAGGCCGGGTGGGCCGCCAAGTTGGCCTCGGTCAAAGACAAATTGCGCCGGCATTGTTGCCTGGCTGGAGCTGGCCTCATGGCTGCGCAAGGCCAGCATGGGGTGGGGCAGGGTGGCTTGCGCTGCCCAAGCGTAGACAGTGCTGATGGCTTCAAAGGTCAGTCGATCAGCTGTATCTGCCCAAGCTCGCATGTTATGTGCTATTGATTCAGGAGCTGCTTCAGCACAGCGGGTGAGCATTCTGGCCGATTCTGATGATGAAGTGGCGATGATCACGGCATCAAACTTCTCATCCTCAATTTGCCATTGCGCACCCAGCGACTGCACGGTGCCCACCCGCGCACCGAGCCTGATGCGCCCGCCGCGCTGCGTGACCCAACGCACTGCCGCACTGGGGAACAACTCAGACAGGTCAAGCCGGGGCAGCAGCAAGCGCGAGCCGCCCTGCACGCCAAACAAGGCGTCTTGCATGACACGCAAAAAAACCTGGCCGCTGGCCCGGTTTGCGGGGGTGTTGAGGGCTGACACACACAGCGGCTCAATCAACTCGGCCATCACGCGGGGGCTGCAGTTTTTGCACAGGATGGAAACTGTCTCAATGGGGGCGCACTGAAAACGTTTAAGTTGCCAGCCCATCGCCACGCGCAGCAAAGACGCTTTGTCAGCGATCGACCAGCCACGGGCCCCCAAAATGCCGGCCAGCGCGTCCAGCGGGGTGGGCCAGTCGGGAAATTGCAGGCCTTGTCCGTCCGGAAACAGCAGGGCCATAGGCTGGCTGAGCAGCGCCGTGTGCGGGTCCACGCCCACGGTTTGCATGAGTTTGAGGGTTTCGGTGTAGGCGCCAATGAGAATGTGTTGCCCGTTGTCCAGCGTAAGCTCTTGGCCGTTGGGTAATATGCCTTTTAGTGCTCTAGCCCTTCCACCAATGGCGTGAGCAGCTTCTAAAAGAATAGCAGTGTGCCCATGCTGTGTGGCCGTGACGGCGGCGGCCATGCCGGCCCAACCGGCACCGATGATGGCGATTTTCATCGGAGGGGTGGCATGGCTTAAAGGCGACCCAGCGCTTGCACTTTCCAGGCCAGCCACAGTTTGCGCAGGGGCGTGAGGCTGATGCGCTGGTGCAGCACCTGAAAGTTGTCGCGCTCAATCTCGCATAACAAGGCGCGGTAAATGCTGGCCATCATCAGGCCGGGCTTTTGGGCGTGGCGGTCAGCGGGGGGCAGCAGCGCCAGCGCTTCGTCGTACAAACCTTGGGCGCGAGCGGCCTGAAATTTCATCAGCGCCGTGAATCGGTCGGAATAAGTGCGCTTCAAGATCTCATGCGCTTTGACCTCAAACTGCTGCAGCTCATTGACCGGCAGGTAAATGCGCCCGCGCAGAGCGTCTTCGCCTACATCGCGCAAGATGTTGGTGAGTTGCAGGGCCTGGCCTAGTTTGTGGGCGTAAGCAATGGTTTCGGGCTGGGTGTGGCCAAAGATGTTGGCCGCCACTTCGCCTACCACGCCCGCCACCAGGTGGCAGTAGCGCTGCAGGCCGGGGTAGTCGAGGTAGCGGGTTTGCGACAAGTCCATCTGGCAGCCTTCAATGACGGCTTGCAAATGGCGCTCCTCTATCTGGTAATCAGCAGCCAAAGGCATCAGCGCTTTCATGACCGGGTGGCTGGGCTTGCCCCCAAAAGACTGGGCCACCTCACTTTGCCACCAGGCCAGTTTGGTGGCCGCCACCCCCGAGTCCACCATCTCGTCCACCACGTCATCGACTTCGCGGCAGAAGGCGTAGAAGGCGGTAATGGCGGCGCGACGCGGCTTGGAGAGGAATAAAAAAGCGTAATAAAAGCTGCTGCCCGAGGCGGCTGCTTTTTGCTGGACGTAGTCTTGTGGCGTCATGGGAGGTGTTGGTTGAGGCTGCTAGTTTAAAGGGCGAAGTGCTTGGCCCTTTCAGATGCAGTCACTTCGGGACTCAACGGCATTTCCTGCCCGTCATCGCGACAACTGCACCCCGTCACTGCGAGGCCATAGGCCGTGGCAGTCCATCGTGCCGAGCCAAACCCTTTCCAGCAACCAAAACGCTAGAAACTCGAAGATGGACTGCCGCGCTTCGCTCGCAGCGACGAGGGAAATAAATTTTCGCCACAGCCCTTGTTCATAGGCACTGAATTCATGGCGCACCAACAATGCTGCCAGCCGATGCCACCGGGGTGAATGCTGCAGCGTGGACTTGGGGTTTTGCCAAATCAAGGAGGAGCCCCACAGGGCGGGGGACATCCGCGTAAGCATTTACCCCGGTGGCAGCGGCCCCCACAATAATGGCGAGACTTGCAGCATTCACCCCATTCGCCAAGCCCGCCAAAGCATCACCGGAAAATCCATCAAGCCCAATTTGGGACGAGACCGCCAAGTCTCGAAATTCAAGGCCTCAATTTTGTCCAAAATCCGCAGGCCGCCTTGCACCACCAAGCGCAACTCCCAACCCGCACGCCCCGGAATGCGGCAGGCCAGTGAAGCACCATTAAGAATCAGAGACCTTGCTGAACGAGCGTAAGCAGCTATTAATTGCGTAGCATTTGGGTAGGCGCTGTCATTCAAGAGATCAGCCTCCGTCACGCCAAACTGCTGCAAGGCTTGTGCCGTGATGTACCAGCGAGCGCGTGCGGCGTCCACCTTTACGTCTTGCCAGAAATTGATCAGTTGCAGCGCACTGCAAATCTGGTCGCTCTGCTTCAACGAGGCCGCATCGCTCACGCCGTACAAGTGCAGCAGCAAGCGTCCCACCGGGTTGGCCGAGCGGGTGCAATAGTCCAGCAACTCGGTGTCGTTTTCATAACGCCTGCCCTCCGACGTGAAATGCACGTCTTGCTCGAAAGCGGCCAGCAACTGGGTGAGCAGCGTCACGGGTAGCTCAAAATCTCGCAACACCGGGGTCAAGGGCTCAAACACTTCAGGCCAACGCCCGCTGTGAGGCGCATGTCGTGCAATGGCCAGCAGGTCATTTTTGAAGGTGCTGAGATCGTCAAGCCGGGTTTGGGCAGGGGCGTCACCCTCATCGGCCAAGTCATCCGCTGTGCGGGCAAACCAGTAAATAGCCGCGATGGCGGGGCGCAGACGAGGCGGACACAGCCAAGACGCCACGGGGAAATTTTCGTAGTGCGTGAGGGCTTGGGCGGGAGGTGGGCGGGGGGCGCTGGGGTTCACGGTTTCAAAACTTGTTATTTGGAATGGGGCATTTTTGCAGTCGATTGGACAGGTCACAAAATTTCATTAAAATTACTAACCAGTTGGTCATTAATCTCAATGTTGTGTTTTTTAGGGCGCGTCCAGTCATGAATTCTGTCAAGTTTATAAAGTCTTTAGCGGCCACTGGGCTTCCTTTGGGAGTGGCATTTCTTTTGGTGGCTTGTTCCAAGCCTGCGCCCGTTGACGTGCCGGTGCGTTCGGTCAAGGTGATGACGGTCGGCCTGCAGAGTATGCAGTCTGGGCAAGAGTTCGCGGGCGAGGTGCGGGCCCGGGTCGAGTCACGGCTCGGTTTTCGGGTGGCCGGCAAGCTCACCGTGCGCTCGGTGGAGGTAGGCCAGCGTGTAAAAGCTGGGCAGTTGTTGGCTCAGTTGGACCCGCAAGATTACAAATTAGGCGCCGATGCCGCCCGTGCCCAACTGGCCGCTGCGGCGACCAACCGCGATTTGGCGGCAGCAGATTTCAAACGCTTTAAAGAACTCAAAGACCAAAACTTCATCAGCGGTGCCGAACTGGAGCGCCGCGAAACCACGCTCACCGCCGCGCAGGCGCTGTGGGCCCAGGCCCAGGCGCAGTTGGCCTCCCAAAACAACCAAACCACCTACACCAGCTTGATCGCCGATGTGTCTGGCATCGTGACGGCCGTGGAGGCGGAACCTGGCCAAGTGGTGAGCGCCGGCACGCCGATTGTGCGCATTGCCCAAGACGGTCCCCGTGACGTGGTGTTTGCCGTGCCGGAAGATAAAGTGGCGGCCCTCAAAAATGGTTCTCAAGCGATGGTGCGCCTGTGGCCTGCCAATACGGTGCTCAAAGGTCAGGTGCGCGAAGTAGCCGCCAGTGCCGACCCCGTGACCCGTACCTTCACCGTCAAATTGGCTTTGAGCGCACAAGACGCGCCCGCCTTGGGAGCCACGGTCTCCGTTTTGCCGCAAAACCTGAGCCCCTTGCAGGCGCCTCTGATCAAGTTGCCCACCAGTGCCTTCCGCCAGGAAGGTCAGTCTTCAGCCGTTTGGGTGCTCGATCCCGCGACCTTGACTGTCAAACTTCAGCCCGTGCAAATTGCCACGGCGGATGGCAATGAAGTGGTGGTCGCCAGCGGCCTGACCCCCGGCATGCAGGTGGTGGTGGCCGGTGTGCATGTGTTGTCGCCAGGTCAAAAAGTCACCATTTATAAAGAAAATAGTGCCGTGATGCCCGTCAATGGAGCTCAAGCAGCTATAAATAAAATAGCACCTGTGGCACCTGTGGCCGCAGCAAAGTAAGGCCGCCATGAACACGCAAGTACCTAAAGAGAAATTTAATCTCTCCAAGTGGGCTCTGGACCACGCCGCCTTCACCCGTTATTTGATGGTCGTTCTGATGTTGCTGGGGCTGGCAGCCTACTTCCAGTTGGGGCAGGACGAAGACCCGCCGTTCACCTTTCGGGCCATGGTGGTGCGCACGTATTGGCCGGGTGCTACTGCCCAGCAAGTGGCCGAGCAGGTGACCGATAAGCTGGAGCGCACCCTGCAAGAGGTGCCTTACGCTGACAAGATTCGCAGCTACTCCAAGCCGGGCGAGTCTCAAATCATCTTTCAGATCAAGGATTCTTCCAAAGCCGCCGAGGTGGCCAACGTCTGGTACAGCGTGCGCAAGAAGATTGGCGACATGCGCGGCACCTTGCCGGGCAACATTCAGGGTCCCTTCTTTAACGATGAGTTTGGCGATGTCTATGGCGTGATTTACGCCCTGGAGTCGGATGGTTTCAACTACGCCGAGCTGAAAACCTTTGCCGACGACGTGCGCCAAAAACTCTTGCGTGTGCCCGATGTGGCCAAGGTGGAGCTGTTTGGCGCGCAGGATGAAAAGCTGTTCATTGAAATTTCCCAAAAACGCCTGGCGCAGCTGGGGCTGGACATGAACCAGGTGCTGGCGCAGTTGGGCCAGCAAAATGCAGTGGAATCGGCCGGCACGATGCAAACGCCGATGGATGTGTTGCAGGTTCGGGTGGGGGGGCAGTTCAACAGCGTCGACGAACTCAAGTCCATGCCGATTCGGGGTGCTGGTTTTGGGCAGGGCAACTCTGCGGGCAGCAGCCAACTCAAGTTGGGTGACCTTGCCGACATCAAGCGCGGCTACATGGATCCGCCCAGCATCAAAGTTCGCCATCAGGGCCGCGAAGTGATTGCTTTGGGCGTTTCGATGGCCAAGGGCGGTGACATCATCGCCTTGGGCAAGTCGCTCTCGGTGGCCTTGGTCGGGATTGAGAAAAACCTGCCCGCAGGCGTCAAACTGGTTCAGTTGCAAGACCAGCCCAAGTCGGTGGCCAAGTCGGTCAACGAGTTTGTCAGCGTGCTGATTGAGGCGGTGGTGATTGTGCTGGCGGTGAGCTTTATTGCGCTGGGCTTTCATCGTCGCCCGGGCATTCACCCGCTTTACAAGCGCTGGACCATCGACATGCGCCCCGGCTTGGTGGTGGGCATCACGATTCCGCTTGTGTTGGCGGTGACCTTTTTGGCCATGAATTACTTGGGCATTGGCTTGCACAAAATATCACTGGGCTCACTCATCATCGCCTTGGGCTTGCTGGTGGATGATGCCATCATTGCTGTGGAAATGATGGTGCGCAAGATGGAGGAGGGCTATGACAAGGTGCGTGCGGCCACCTTTGCCTATGAAGTCACCGCCATGCCGATGTTGACGGGCACGCTAATTACGGCAGCGGGCTTTTTGCCCATTGGTATGGCGCGCTCCACCGTGGGCGAGTACACCTACGCCATTTTTGCCGTGACCGTTATTGCGCTGGTGCTGAGCTGGCTGGTCTCGGTTTATTTTGTGCCTTACTTGGGGACCTTGCTGCTCAAGTCCAAGCCGGTAGCTGCCGACCACCACGAGCACTTCGACACCCCTTTTTACAACACCTTCAGGCGCGCGGTGACTTGGTGTGTTTCGCACCGCTGGATCACGATTGGCGCTACCGTGCTGACCTTTGCCCTGGGTATTGTGGGCATGGGGCAGGTGCAGCAGCAATTCTTCCCGGACTCCAGTCGCCCCGAGGTGCTGGTGGATATTTGGTTCCCTGAGGGCACGTCGTTTGCCGCCAACCAAGCCGTCACCCAGCGGCTGGAAGCGCGCCTGCTCAATGAGGCAGGCGTGGACACGGTC
>CANBUY010000140.1 GCA_947372745.1 Comamonadaceae bacterium
GCCCGGTTTGGTCGCCGATGGACGCGACATGGGTACGGTCATCTTTCCCGAGGCCAAATTAAAGGTTTATCTGACCGCCAGCGCGCAAAGACGTGCAGAGCGGCGCTATAAACAATTGATTTCAAAGGGAATTTCAACTACACTCGACAGTCTTCGCGCCGATCTGGAAGCACGCGACGCCCGGGACACATCCCGCAGCGTGGCACCTCTCAGGCCAGCACAAGATGCCATGCTGCTAGACAACTCTGATTTGACGGTTGAAAAATCGGTTGAACTGGTGTTGAACTGGTGGCAAAGCAAACAGCCTTTCAGCGCAATCTGAAAGGTTTAAAAGGTCCTCATCCAGTCATCTCGCGCTGCTCAAGCGCTCTGCTGGTGAGGTTCAAAATACTAACCCGCGGGTAAAACCGCAAACTAACCTGTGGTTTACACCACATCAAAAAATGTCAGAATCATTTGCAGCCCTGTTTGAAGAGTCGTTGACACGCACAGAAATGCGTCCAGGCGAAGTTATCACTGCTGAAGTCGTGCGTATCGAGCACAGCTTTGTGGTGGTTAACGCTGGCCTCAAGTCCGAAGCCTATGTGCCACTGGAAGAGTTCAAAAGCGACAAGGGCGAAATCGAAGTTCAGGTCGGCGACTTCGTGTCGGTGGCCATCGGTTCCATTGAAAACGGCTACGGCGACACTATTTTGTCCCGCGACACCGCCAAGCGTCTCGCTTCGTGGATGAGCCTGGAAAAAGCCCTGGAAACCGGCGAGTTTGTCACCGGCACCACCAGCGGCAAAGTCAAAGGTGGCTTGACTGTTTTGGTCAATGGCATCCGCGCCTTCTTGCCCGGCTCATTGGTTGACACACGTCCTACCAAAGACCTGTCACCTTATGAGAACAAAACCTTGGAATTCAAGGTTATCAAACTTGACCGCAAGCGTAACAACGTCGTGTTGTCACGTCGCGCTGTGGTTGAAGCCAGCATGGGCGAAGAGCGCGCCAAGCTGATGCAAACCCTCAAAGAAGGTTCCGTGGTTCAAGGTGTTGTCAAGAACATCACCGAATACGGCGCATTTGTGGACCTCGGCGGTATCGACGGCCTGTTGCACATCACTGACATGGCCTGGCGCCGCGTCCGTCATCCATCAGAAGTGGTGACGGCTGGTCAGGAAATCACAGCCAAGATTCTGAAATTTGACACCGAGAAAAATCGTGTGTCACTGGGTCTGAAGCAAATGGGTGATGATCCTTGGATGGGCGTGAACCGCCGTTACCCCCAAGGTACCCGCATGTTTGGCAAGATCACCAACATCGCCGATTACGGCGCATTTGTTGAACTCGAGCCAGGAATCGAAGGTTTAGTACACGTGTCCGAGATGGACTGGACCAACAAGAACGTTGCGCCTTCGAAGATCGTTGCTTTGGGCGACGAAGTCGAAGTCATGGTTCTGGAAATCGACGAAGACAAACGCCGTATCAGCTTGGGCATGAAACAGTGCAAGGCTAACCCTTGGCAAGAATTCGCTCAAAACACCAAGCGCGGCGACCGCGTGAAGGGCCCCATCAAGTCCATCACCGACTTCGGCGTGTTTGTGGGCTTGGCTGCCGGCATCGACGGCTTGGTTCACTTGTCTGACCTGTCTTGGAACGAGCCCGGCGAAACTGCTGTGCGCGAGTACAAAAAAGGCCAGGAAGTTGAAGCCCTCGTGTTGGCTGTTGACGTCGACCGCGAACGCATCTCCCTGGGTATCAAACAGTTGGACTCCGATCCGTTCACCACCTTTGCCGCGATCAACGACAAAGGCCAGATCGTGACCGGTAAAGTCAAGACTGTCGATGCCAAAGGTGCTGAGATTGACCTCGGTGAAGACATCATCGGTTACCTGCGCGCTTCGGAAATTTCACGCGACCGCGTGGAAGATGCCCGTAACGTGCTCAAAGAAGGTGACGAAGTTACTGCCGTGGTGGTTAACGTGGACCGCAAGACCCGCAACATTCAATTGTCTATCAAGGCAAAAGACGCTGCTGATCAGAGCGAAGCCATGTCCACCTTGAGCCAACAATCGGCTCGTGAAAATGCTGGCACCACCAGCTTGGGCGCTTTGTTGCGCGCCAAACTGGATAACAACAATTAATTGTTGATTAGCCCCTGAAAAACGACCGGTCGCTTATGGCACCGGTCGTTTTTTTGTCCTGAATTAAGATCATTTATGACTCGCTCCGAACTCGTAGAAGAACTGGCTGCCCGTTTTAGCCAGCTGACGCAACGCGATGCCGAATACTCGGTCAAGGCCATTCTTGACGCGATGAACGACGCCTTGGTGCGCGGTCACCGCATTGAAATTCGCGGTTTTGGCAGTTTTTCGGTCAACCACCGAGCACCCCGCCTGGGTAGAAACCCGCGTAATGGTGAAAGTGTTGACATTCCGGAAAAGCGGGTCCCTCACTTTAAACCGGGCAAAGCCTTGCGTGAATCGGTCGATATGCGCACGACGACGCTGGATGTGACACCCAAAGTTTAAAAAATCAATCGGGACGAAGTTAGAATCCAAGCTTCACTGGGAAGATCGATGAAAAACTTCATGTGGCTGCTTAAGTGGGTACTTAAGGCGGCCATTTTTTTTACCCTGTTTGCGTTTGCGCTGAATAACCAGCAAGACACCACTGTGCACTTTTTCTTTGGCACGCAGTGGCGTGCGCCACAGGTTTTGGTGGTGCTGAGCGCTTTTGCCATTGGCGTCGCCGTCGGTGTTTTGGGCATGGTCCCGCGCTGGTGGAAACAACGCCGGGAAGCGACCAAAGCCAAACTATCAAGCTTGGCAGCACAAGAAACCCTGATGGCCCAAACCATTCAAGCGCCCACGACGCATGGACTTTGACCTCAGTTGGATTTTGCTGGGTCTGCCCCTGGCTTTTGTTTTAGGCTGGCTGGCCTCCCGTTTTGACCTGCGACAACTCCGCATTGAAAACCGGCGTGCACCCAAAGCCTACTTCAAGGGCTTGAACTTCTTGCTCAACGAGCAGCAAGACCAGGCCATTGACGCCTTCATCGAAGCCGTCCAGATCGACCCCGACACCTCAGAGCTTCACTTCGCGCTGGGCAACCTGTTTCGTCGCCGGGGTGAATACCAGCGCGCCGTGCGGGTGCATGAGCACCTGCTGTCCCGGGGCGACCTGAGCCTGGCCGACCGCCAGCGGGCCCAGCATGCATTAGCGCTGGATTACCTTAAAGCTGGCCTGCTTGACCGCGCCGAGGCCGCTTTGCTCAAACTAGAGGGAACACCGTTTGAATCGCAGGCACGTCTCGCCCTTTTAGCCAACTACGAGCGCAGCCGTGACTGGCCGCAGGCGGCCGAAATTGCCCTAAAGCTGGCCAAGGCCAACCAAGGCAACTTCAATGGCCGACTTGCTCACTACCTGTGCGAGCAAGCCGCGGCCTGTGTGGCCAGCGAGCACCCGCAGGAAGCATTGACTTTGTTGCAAGAAGCCATTGAGACAGCCCCTGCAGCGCCACGTCCCAGAATTGATTTAGCCCGACTACTGGCCAACCAGGGTGACTTGGATGAAGCCTACCTGACGATTGAAAAATCTCTGGATGCAGCGCCCGCAGCCATCCCTCTCATGGCCGGACCCCTGGGTGAATATGCCGCTAAAAGTGCGTATGCAGCGCGCGCCTTGACGCGCCTCAAAACGCAGTACGAACAAGCGCCTTCTCTGGACGTGCTGGACGCCATCGTTGCTTTGGAAGCCGCCTCATCTACACCCTCCCCCACCGCGCGGGATTGGTACGTGCAACACCTTGAACGTGAACCCTCGTTGGTGGCTGCAGCCAAGTGGATAGCCGGTGAAAAGCTGGAGCATGAGCAATTTCACCCCCAGGTGCAAAGAGCGCTGGACCACGCCGTCAAACCCTTGCTGCGTTACCGCTGTGCCGCTTGCGGCTTTGAGGCCAAACAGCATTTTTGGCACTGCCCGGGCTGCCAGGCCTGGGACAGCTACCCGGCCCGACGGGTTGAAGAGCTATGACCGACAAAATAATAACCATGATTCCTACAAAAGAACAACTCTCCCAAGCCCGTGTCCTTGTGGTCGGCGATGTGATGCTGGACCGCTACTGGTACGGCTCGGTTGACCGTATTTCACCAGAGGCCCCGGTACCCGTGGTGCGCATCACCCGCGAAGAAGAGCGCAACGGCGGCGCCGCCAACGTCGCCTACAACGTCGTCACTTTGGGGGCGCAATCGTCGCTACTCACCGTGGTCGGCGAAGACGAAGCCAGCCACAAGCTTGAAGCCTTGGTGATGGGCACCGGCATCAGCACCCACTTTGCGCGCGATGCCGATCTCAAAACCACGGTCAAGCTTCGCATCATTGGGCGCCAGCAGCAGTTGCTGCGCCTTGATTTTGAGAACACACCAAAAACAGAGTTACTGGCCTCCCAAACCGCCACCTTCGCCACCCTGCTGCCTGAACACGATGCCATCCTCTTTTCAGACTACGGCAAAGGCGGATTGGCCCACGTCAGCGACATGATCGCGGGCGCACGGGCTGCAGGCAAACCGATTTTGATCGACCCCAAAGGCACGGACTACTCCCGCTACAAAAACGCCACCGTCATCACCCCCAACCGCGCCGAGTTGCAACAAGTCATTGGCGCTTGGTCCGACGAGGCTGACCTGCAAACCAAATGCCACAACCTGCGCACGCAACTGGACTTGAGTGCCGTTTTGCTAACCCGCAGTGAAGAAGGCATGACGCTGTTTGATGCCCAGGGTCAATGCCATGTCAGTGCGCAGGCCCGTGAAGTGTTTGACGTCACCGGCGCCGGTGACACCGTGATTGCCACGATGGCCGCCTTCGTTGCCGCCGGCATGAGCTTGCGCGACGCGCTGCCCTTGGCCAACCGGGCCGGTGGCTTGGTGGTGGGTAAATTCGGCACGGCCACCGTGTCTTTTGAGGAGTTGTTTGCATGACCCGCATTGTGGTAACCGGCGCTGCCGGCTTTATTGGCGCCAACCTCATCAAAGGCCTCAATGCCCGCGGCTTTGAGAACATCATCGCCGTTGACGACCTGACGCAAGGCGACAAGTTCCGCAACCTCGCCGATTTGAAAATTGCTGACTATGTGGACGCCTCCGTTTTTTACGACGAGTTTGCCCAAGGCGCCTACGGCCAGGTCGAAGCCGTTTTCCACGAAGGCGCTTGCAGCGACACGATGGAGTCAAACGGCAAGTACATGATGGACAACAACTACACGACCTCCGTGAACTTGTTCCAGGCCTGCCAAAAACGGGGGGCTCGCCTGCTGTACGCCTCCAGTGCGGCCACCTACGGCGGCTCAGACACCTTCCGCGAAGACCCCGCCTTCGAGCGCCCGCTCAACGTCTACGGCTACTCCAAGTTGCTGTTCGACCAGCGCATGCGCCTGGAATGCGGCGCTGACTTTGTCCGCGCCATCGTCGGCAAAACATCGCAGGTGGTCGGCTTTCGCTACTTCAATGTCTACGGCCCGCGCGAACAGCACAAGGGTCGCATGGCCAGCGTGGCCTATCACCAATTCAACCAGTTCAAGGCCGAGGGCAAGGTCAAGCTCTTTGGCGAGTACGGCGGCTATGCCCCGGGCGCCCAACTGCGTGACTTCGTTTTTATTGATGACGTCGTGGCCGTCAACCTGTGGTTCTTTGACCATCCCGGCGTCTCCGGCATTTTCAACCTCGGCACTGGCCGTGCGCAACCCTTCAACGACGTGGCCAGCTCGGTGGTCAATGCCCTGCGGCGCTTGCAAGGTGAGGCCCCGCTCTCGCTGGACGACATGGCGCAAGCCGGTCTGATTGACTACGTGCCTTTCCCGGATGCCTTGCGCGGCAAGTACCAGTGCTACACCCAGGCTGACCTGAGTGCCTTGCGCGCCACCGGTTGCGATCATGTGTTTGCCGACGTGCAGACCGGCGTGGCCCGCTACGTTGAAAACCTGGCCAGCCAGACCTAATTTCATTGATATTTACAGGGTTTTCCCGCAATTTCATCCCAACAGGTCAACGACTTTCACCCGCCCCTCGTTGAGGTGCTGACCCTGCCCAGACTCTGGGATGTCACTTTTTTTCTTGCTTTTTACAGTCACCTAACAGGAGTTAATTTATGTTGAAGAAAATTTTGGCCATCGCGGTCATGTTGTACGCCGCCGTTTGTTTTGCCGCTGTAGATGCCAACAAAGGCACCGCCGCTGAGCTCGACAGCATCAAGGGCATTGGCCCATCGATTTCCAGCAAGATTTTGGATGAGCGCAAAAAAGGCAACTTCAAAG
>CANBUY010000141.1 GCA_947372745.1 Comamonadaceae bacterium
ATCGCCTGGCGCGGCCGCTACCTGGTGGTCGGCTTTGCCGCTGGCCCTATCCCTGCCCTACCCTTCAATCTGGCCCTGCTCAAAGGCGCCTCCATCGTCGGCGTGTTTTGGGGTGACTATGCCAAGCGCGAACCCAAAGCCAACGGCGCCATGATGATGGAACTGGCCCAAATGTACGCAAAAGGCCAAATTAAACCCGTTATCGACCGCACCATGCCGATGTCTGACCTCAAAGCCGCCTATGCCCACATGGGTTCCCGCGGCGTGATGGGCAAGCTGGTGATGGTGAACTAAAGCGAAATGAAAGGCTCAATCGCCCAGGTTAATTAACTGGGCCAGATTGACGCCTTCAGGGGCTTCATAGCCGCTGATAACCCAGGCGCGGGTGGACTGCTTTGAGGCGTCTTGCAACAACTGGGTGATGAAGCGAATGGACGGTTTGTCAAGCGCTGCAAAGGGGTCGTCGATCAAAATAAGTTCAGCGCCCGAGGCAATGGCAGCGGCAATCCAGACTTTGCGCTTCGATCCCGTCGACAGCATGTACAGAGCTTTGTCTATATGCTCGTCCAGCGAAAGGCCTGCAATCAAGGTATCCAGGGCTTTCGCATCAAAACCAGAAAATTTTGCCTTTAAAGTTTCAAAATAGGCACGCGGGCTCAGCGCATCGTCGGCTTCGTTCCGCGGGTCAATCCAAAAAATACGGTCCCCGTCAGCGTGCGCTTCCTCCGGCAGATTTAGCCCATTGAGCTGCAAGGTGCCACTGGTCGCAGGTAAATCCCCAGCCAACAAGCGCATCAAGGTCGTCTTGCCTCGCCCATCCCCTCCTTGAATAAATGACACCCCAGCGGAGATGCGCGCTGAGAAATTGATAAAAAGCGGATGCCCCGGGTATGAAAAATTCAGCCCCTCAACGGTTAAAACGGTGGGTGGCGTGGTGGAAGTTTCGATGGCTGGCCCCAAATGGTTCGTGACAATGCTTGGGTATTGTAAAAAAACCGCATGCCGCCCAAAACCGGGCTTGGAGGCGATAAAGTAGCGAGATGACTCCCTATCTAACCGCTGCGTTTTACAAATTCGTTAATTTGCCTGATTTTGAAGCCTTAAGAGCACCGCTTTTGGCTGTTTGTGAAGCAAACCAGGTGAAGGGCATTATTTTGCTGGCCACCGAGGGCATCAACAGCACCATCGCCGGCCCCGAGGCGGGTGTTCGCGCTGTATTGGCCACCTTGCGCACGGACCCGCGCCTGGCCGACCTGCAACACAAGGAAGCCTGGTCCACCAAATCGCCCTTTTACCGCATGAAAGTTCGCCTCAAGCGCGAGATTGTGACGATGGGCGTGCCCGAGGTCAGCCCCACGCTGATGGCCGGTGTTTACGTCAAACCCGAAGACTGGAACGCCTTGATCAGCGACCCCGAGGTGGTGGTGGTGGACACGCGCAACGACTACGAAGTGGGCATCGGCACGTTTAGCGGGGCGATTAACCCCGACATCAAAAGCTTTGCCCAACTGCCTGCCTGGGCGCTGGCAAACCCGGCACTCAACCCGCCGTCGGGCAAAAAACCTAAAGTAGCGATGTTTTGCACCGGCGGCATACGCTGCGAGAAATCAACCGCTTTTATGCGCGCCCAAGGTTACGACGAGGTCTACCACCTAGAGGGTGGCATCTTGAAATACCTGGAAACCGTGCCTGAGGCGCAGAGCCTGTGGGAAGGCCAGTGCTTTGTGTTTGACGAACGCGTCTCGGTCGGCCACGGCTTGGTGCCCGGCCAGCACGGCTTGTGCCGCGCTTGCAGACAACCCTTGAATGACGAGGACCTGGCCTCGCCGTTGTTTGAGGCTGGGGTGAGTTGCCCCAAATGTCACGCCTACACGCTAGAGACCCAAAAGAACAGTGCCCGTGAACGCCAGCGCCAATGGGTGCGGGCCAAAGCACTCGGAGAACAAGACCCCATTGGCCAGCGACAAGAGCCGCCCAAAATGACCAGCAAAGTCGAGCCCACCGGCCCATGACTGCGGCTGCACCCTGCCCGGTTTTATATTCTTTTCGCCGCTGCCCCTACGCCATGCGGGCGCGTTTGGCGCTGCTGGTCAGTGGGCAGGTGTGCGAACTACGTGAGGTCGTGCTCAAGCAAAAACCGCCAGAGTTGCTGCAAGCCTCGCCCAAAGCGACCGTGCCGGTGCTGGTTTTCGCTGATGGGCAGGTGCTTGATCAAAGTCTGGACATCATGCTGTGGGCTTTGAAGCAGCACGACCCAGAGCACTGGTTACTCGATAAAGGCGACGCGCTAAACGCTGCCCTGGCATGGGTAGCCCGCTGCGATGAAGAGTTCAAACCCCAGCTTGACCGCTACAAATACCCACACCGCTTTGGGCTGGTGGACGCAGCGCCCGCCAGCTTGAGTGGTGCTGTTTTTTTAAATGCCTTAAATGATGAATTGCTCAAACACACACACCTGTTGGGCGAAGGGCTGAGCCTGGCCGACGTAGGACTAGCGCCCTTCGTGCGGCAGTTTGCCCACACCGACCCCGTGTGGTTTACGCAACAGCCTTGGCCTGCACTGCAACAGTGGCTAACACGGTTCGAAGCGTCGGATTTATACGCGCAAGCCATGAAAAAAATAGCGCCGTGGCAATCAAGCCAGGCGCCAGTCTATTTTTGTGGCGATTTAACTGCTATTAAATATATAGCTGGTTAAGCACACCAATAGGGCTCTAGAGGCCAATTAGTTACAAATATCAGGCGTAGTGCATCGCCATCAGGCGCGCTTTGGCTTCAAAGTACTCGCGCTTGAGTTGCGCCACATAGTCGGCCGTGCTTTGCACTTGGGTGATGGCGCCAATGCCCTGCCCACAGCCCCAGATGTCTTTCCAGGCTTTGGATTTGTCACCGCCGAAGTCCATCTTGCTGGGGTCACTGACAGGGAGATTCTCAGGGTCCATACCGGCGCTACGAATACTGGGAGCAAGGTAGTTGCCGTGCACGCCCGTGAAGAGGTTGCTGTAAATGATGTCGTCAGAGTTGCTGTCCACGATGGTCTGCTTGTACTCATCCGCCGCACGCGCCTCATGGGTGGCGATAAAAGCTGAGCCGATGTAGCCGAAGTCTGCCCCCATGGCTTGGGCGGCCAGCACGGCACTGCCGGTTGAAATGGCACCGCTCAGGGCAATGGGCCCGTCAAACCATTGGCGAATTTCCTGAATCAGCGCAAACGGACTCTTCACACCCGCGTGACCGCCGGCGCCAGCAGCCACAGCAATCAGGCCATCGGCACCTTTTTCAATCGCTTTACGGGCGTGTTTGTTGTTGATGATGTCGTGCAAGACCACGCCACCATAAGAGTGAGCCGCTGCGTTGATGTCTTCGCGTGCGCCCAATGAAGTGATGATGATCGGCACCTTGTATTTCACGCACATCGCCATGTCGTGTTCCAGGCGGGTGTTGCTCTTGTGCACGATCTGGTTGATGGCAAAAGGCGCAGCGGGTTGGTCTGGATGGGCCTTGTTGTGGGCGGCCAGCGCCTCGGTAATCTCAATCAGCCATTCTTCAAGTTGCTCTGCCGGGCGGGCGTTGAGTGCAGGCATGGAACCCACCACGCCAGCAATGCACTGGGCGATCACCAACTTGGGGTTGCTGATGATGAACAAGGGGGAACCAATCACCGGGAATGGCAGTTGATTCAAAGGTGCGGGCAAATTTGACATTCAATCGTTCCAAAAAAAGATGGTGAATATTAAGTAAACAAGCCCCTGGCACTTGTCAATCAAGCGACAAAGGCAGTCAACAAAAAGGTCTTTTTATGACCCTGCAAAAACCTTAGAAAGATTCAAGCGCCAGTTCGGTCACGCTTTGGGCGCCATCAACAATGGCATCGCGCATGCCTGGGGCTTTGGTCAGCAAGTGGTCCGCATAGAAACGGGCGGTGGTGATTTTGGCTTTCATGAACGCCACATCCACGCCTTGCGCCAACTCGTCTTGCGCCACCAGCAGCGCACGCGCCATTTGCCAACCGGCCATCACGTTACCGGCCAGCATGAGGTAAGGCACGCTGCCTGAGAACACGGCGTTGGGGTTGGAGCGGGTGTTGGCGGCTACAAAGGTGACCACATCCAAAAACGCTTCGCGTGCAGCTTTGAGGCGCTTGGCCACCGCCAGTGCATCCGCGCTGGCGTTTGTCAATAACAAGGCTTCTGTGGCCTCAATTTGCGCCGCCAGACCCTTGGCCATTTGACCGCCATCGCGCGCTGTTTTGCGCCCGACCAAATCGTTGGCCTGAATAGCGGTGGTGCCTTCGTAGATGGTCAAAATTTTGGCGTCGCGGTAATACTGCGCTGCACCGGTTTCTTCGATAAAGCCCATGCCGCCATGCACCTGCACGCCCATCGATGTGACCTCAAGGCTCATCTCGGTGCTGTAGCCCTTGATCAAAGGCACCATGAATTCATAAAACACCGTGTTTTGCTTTCGAACTTCTGCGTCAGGGTGGTGGTGCGAAGCGTCAAACGCAGCCGCCGCTACCGTGGCCATCGCGCGGCAACCTTCCACATAGGCGCGCATCGTCATCAGCATGCGCTTTACATCAGGATGGTGAATGATGGGGCCGCTGCCAGGCAAAGAGCCGTCCACCGGTCGGCTTTGCACGCGGTCTTTGGCGAATGCGACGGCCTTTTGGTAAGCCCGCTCAGCAATCGCAATTCCCTGCACGCCTACCCCGAAACGGGCCGCGTTCATCATGATGAACATGTACTCGAGGCCCCGGTTTTCTTCACCCACCAAATAGCCCACAGCTCCGCCGTGGTCGCCAAACTGCAACACGGCAGTGGGGCTGGCTTTGATGCCCATCTTGTGCTCAATGCTCACGCAATGCACATCATTGCGTGCGCCCAGCGAACCGTCGGTGTTCACCATAAATTTGGGCACAACAAACAAGCTGATGCCTTTCACGCCCTCAGGCGCACCGGCCACGCGTGCCAACACCAAATGGACGATGTTCTCGGCCATATCGTGCTCACCCCAGGTGATGTAAATTTTGGTACCAAATATTTTGTAGCTGCCATCTGCCTGTGGCTCGGCACGGGTGCGCACTGCGGCCAAATCGCTGCCAGCTTGCGGCTCAGTCAAATTCATGGTGCCGGTCCATTGGCCGCTGATCAAATTACCCAGGTACGTGGCTTTGAGTTCATCAGAGCCCGCCGTCAACAGCGCTTCAATCGCGCCGTCAGTCAGCAAGGGGCACAGAGCAAAACTCATATTGGCCGAGTTTTGCATTTCACCCACGGAGGCGCCGATGGTCTTGGGCAAGCCTTGGCCGCCAAAATCCACTGGGTGCTGCAAACCTTGCCAACCTGCTTGGGCAAACTGTGCAAAAGCTTCCTTGAAGCCGGGCGTGGCGGTCACAACACCATCTTTCCAGCTGGACGGGTTTTTGTCACCCTCCCAGTTCAGGGGGCTCAAGACGCCTTCATTGAACTTGGCCGCCTCTTCCAACACCGCCTGCGCGGTGTCAAAGCCCGCGTCTTCAAATCCAGGAATCAAGGCCACTTGCTCAATATCAGCCAAGTGTTTGATATTGAAAAGCATGTCTTTGAGGGGGGCAACGTAGCTCATGGGGCGACTCCGAAAAAATATTGATGGGCGCACGCAAACGCGGCGCGAAAAAAAAGGGCATCCAGAGATGCCCTTGATCAGTTTGGCTTAAAGTGCCGCAACCAGTTCAGGCACAGCCACAAACAAGTCAGCCTCCAGCCCGTAATCGGCCACCGAGAAGATCGGTGCTTCAGCGTCTTTGTTGATGGCCACGATGACTTTGGAGTCCTTCATGCCCGCCAAGTGCTGAATAGCGCCTGAAATGCCAGCCGCGATGTAGAGTTGAGGCGCCACAATCTTGCCGGTCTGGCCCACTTGCCAGTCATTGGGGGCGTAGCCTGCGTCCACCGCTGCGCGAGAAGCGCCCATTGCGGCACCGAGCTTGTCGGCCAGCGGGGTCATGACTTCCATGAACTTCTCGCTCGAACCCAAAGCGCGGCCACCCGAGACAATAATCTTGGCAGCGGTGAGCTCCGGGCGGTCGTTCTTGGCGATTTCACTGCCCACAAACGTGGTGTTGGCGCTGGCGCTTGTGGCAGCCAGAACTTCAACAGCCGCGCTGCCGCCCGTAGCTGGTGCGGCGTCAAAACCCGTGGTGCGTACGGTGATGACTTTGGTGGCGTCCAGGCTTTGCACGGTAGCGATGGCGTTACCGGCGTAAATGGGGCGCTCAAAGGTGTCCGCGCTGATGAC
>CANBUY010000142.1 GCA_947372745.1 Comamonadaceae bacterium
CGGCCCTCATACATCAGCAAGTGCAAATGCGCGACCGACTCGCCCATGGCGAACGTCGTCTGGTGCAAATCCAGCGCCCGCTTGAACAACACGGGCAGCATGTCCGCCGCACTGCCGGCTTGCAAGGTGCAGGCCTCCATCACCTCGGCCAGCCGGTCGCTGTGGTGCTCATGCAACTGCTCAATGCGCGCATACAGCCCGGTAAACGGCTTGCCATGCGAGGGCAGGGTGAGGGTTTGCGCGTCCAGCGCCTTGAATTTATCAATTGAATCCAAAAACTGCCGCAGCGAATTGGCCTCGGGTTCCTGGTCGTACACACTCACATTGGTTGAAATACGCGGCAGCATCATGTCGCCCCCAATCAACACCTTCAGTTCTTCGCAAACCAGCGAAATATGCTCAGGCGCATGGCCAAACCCGCTAATGCAGCGCCAGGCCCGCCCGCCAATCGTCAGCACATCGCCGTCCAGCATTCGCCGATACTGCTTCGGCACCGAAGGCACCAGCTTGGGAAAGTAGTTGCCCCTGCTGCTGATTTGCGCCCTGGAGTCCGGGTCATTCAGTCCATGCAGCGCAAAGAAATTCGCCGCCGACTCTCCGCCAAAACCGGTGGGGCCTTCCGTGCCAATGCGCGCCATCGTGAAGTCGGCCGCACTCATCCACAGCCGTACCTGCCAGCGCTCGCACAGCCAGTGCGCCAGCCCGACGTGGTCCGGGTGCATGTGCGTCACGATCACCCGCAAAATTGGCAAGCCCTCCAGCTCGTTCTCAAAAATTTGCTCCCATTGCGCTTTGGCCACGTCTGAGTGAATACAGCAATCCACCACGCTCCAGCCAGCGCGCCCGTCAATTTCATCGCGCAACAGCCATAGGTTGATGTGGTTCAAGGCAAAAGGCAGCACCATGCGAATCCACTTCACCCCTGGCGCCACCGTCAGGGTCTGGCCCGGCTCGGGCAGCACGTCACCCAGCGGGTAGTGCAGTTGTTTTTCAAGTTCGTTGGCAACGTGGTTCAAGGCGGCTCCAGATATGCGACATAATTACGCCGGAGTTGACGTTTACGTAAACGTCAATCAAGTGCTTCATTTTAGGCGCACACTCCGCCACGCACAGTCACCTCGGTTTATCCAAACACTATGGCCATCACCTACAGCATCAGCGACCTGGCACGAGAGTTCGACCTCACCACCCGCGCCATCCGGTTTTATGAAGACCTGGGCCTGCTCCAGCCCGAGCGCTCCGGCCCTGCAGGGCGCAACCGCATTTACAGCGGGCGCGACCGCACCCGCCTCAAGCTCACCCTGCGCGCCAAACGCCTGGGCCTGAGCCTGACCGAGGCCAAAGACATCATCGACATGTACGACAGCCCGCGCGACACCGGCCCGCAGCTAGAGAAGTTTTTGCTCATCCTGGCCGACCACCAAAAGCAATTGCAAGACCAAATGCTCGACCTGCAAGCCAACCTGGATGAGCTCAAAGTTCACCAACGCGAAGCCAAAGCCTTGCTGGCCAAAAGTCATGGATTGCCACGCTAACGCTCGCAATGACGGGTTTTTCGTCACGGCGAGTTTCCTTCCCCGTCGTTGCGAGCGAAGCGCGGCAATCCATGCCTCCCGTCTCGTCATTGCGAGCGAAGCGCGGCAATCCATGACTTCTGTAGCCACCCCAACAACATAAGCAAAAAGCCATGACCACAGACCCACAAACTGGCAAGCCCAGCGCACCAGACCAGGCAACGTTTGCCCGTGTGCAAGCCAGCTTCGATCGCCAGGGCATGATGCTGCACCTCGGCGCCCGATTAGTTCGGGCCGAGCCCGGCCTGTGCGAAGTAGCCTTGCCTTACTCCGACAAAGTCACCCAGCAGCAAGGTGGTTTTCACGGGGGCGCTATGGGCGCACTGGCCGACATTGCCGGTGGTTACGCGGGCCTCACGATGGCCCCCGAGGGCATGGAAGTCACCAGCGTCGAATTTAAAATCAACTTCATGGCCGCCTTCTCGGGCGGCGAGTTGCGCGCCACCGGCCATGTGGTCAAAGCCGGTCGACGCCTCATCGTCACCACCGCCGAAGTCACGCACATCGACGCCACCGGCAAAACCAGTGCCTGTGCCGTCATGCAACAAACGCTGATGATCGTGCCCAAAACCTACTAGGCCCAAGTTAAGCCCAAGCCCCGCGAACCCCAACCCCCTGAATAACTCCAAGGAACTTCCATGAATAACATGCCCGGACTCAACTTCCAACTCGGTGAAGACATCGACGCCCTGCGCGACGCCGTGCGCGAATTCGCCCAAGCCGAGATCGCCCCCCGTGCCGCCGAGATCGATAAAAACGATCAGTTCCCCATGGACCTCTGGCGCAAGATGGGCGACCTTGGCGTGCTCGGCATCACCGTGGGCGAAGAGTTTGGCGGCGCCAACATGGGCTACCTCGCCCACATGATCGCCATGGAAGAAATCTCACGCGCTTCGGCCTCGGTCGGTCTCTCCTACGGCGCCCACAGCAATTTGTGCGTCAACCAGATCAAGCGCAACGGCACGCCTGAGCAGCGCACCAAATACCTGCCCAAACTCGTCAGCGGCGAACACGTTGGCGCCCTCGCCATGAGTGAGCCCGGCGCAGGGTCTGACGTCATCAGCATGAAACTCAAAGCCGAAGACAAGGGCGGTTACTACCTGCTCAACGGCACCAAAATGTGGATCACCAACGGGCCTGATGCCGACACCCTGGTTGTGTACGCCAAAACCGAGCCCGAGCTAGGCGCCCGTGGCGTCACCGCTTTCCTGATCGAAAAAGGCATGCAAGGTTTTGGTTGTGCCCAAAAGCTCGACAAACTCGGCATGCGCGGCAGCCACACGGGGGAGCTCGTTTTTAACAACGTCGAAGTCCCCGCGCAAAATATTCTGGGCGGTCTCAACAGCGGCGCCAAAGTGCTCATGAGCGGGCTCGACTACGAGCGCGCCGTGCTCACCGGCGGCCCCTTGGGCATCATGCAATCCGTCATGGACAGCGTGCTCCCCTACATCCACGACCGCAAACAATTCGGCCAAAGCATCGGCGAGTTTCAACTCATCCAGGGCAAAGTCGCCGACATGTACACCGTGCTGCAAGCCGGGCGCTCCTTTGCCTACACCGTGGCCAAAAACCTCGACTCACTGGGCGCCGAGCACGTTCGCCAAGTCCGCAAAGACTGCGCCTCCGTCATTTTGTGGTGCGCCGAACAGGCCACCAAAATGGCAGGCGATGGCGTGCAAATATTTGGTGGCAACGGCTACATCAACGACTACCCGCTCGGCCGCCTCTGGCGCGACGCCAAGCTCTACGAAATCGGCGCCGGCACCAGCGAAATCCGCCGCATGCTGATCGGCCGTGAGCTGTTTGCCGAGACCTGCTAAGGCCGTATCTCGCAGGACTGCGCCCCCGATTGCCGTTAAATCTCCAGTCGTCGCTGCGAGCGAAGCGCGGCAGTCCATCTTCTAATTGCGGGCGAGTGACAGAGGAAAAAAGTCATGGGCTGCCGCGCTTCGCTCGCAGCGACGGGCCGGCATCCTTCTCCTCGGCGCAGCTCAATCTTCACACCAGTGGCCCTACGGGGCCATTTTTATTGCCAAAAATAGGTGTAAACACCATCGCCAAACTCGAAAAAATATATTTTGCGAATTAAAACAACATTTAATTGTGAAAATAATTAATTAAAGGTCTTTTGCAAAATTTAAGAAAATATATGTAAAATCTCATATATGAACCACATTTTGAGAGTGCCTCTCAATACCTCCGACGAACAATCAAGCCGCCTGCTGGCCCTGCAAGCGGCTTTTGCGCAGGTGTGCAACGCGCTCTCGCCTATCGTGCAGCAAACCCGGGTCTGGAACCGCGTGGCTTTGCACCACCTCATGTACCACTCCTTACGCGAGCGCTTTCCCGAGGTGGGCTCGCAGATGGTCTGCAACGCCATCTACTCGGTCTCGCGCACCTCGCGCCTGGTGTTTCAGCACCCCAACAGCCCCTTGAATTTGTCCCGGCTCGAGGGCAAGCCCTTGCCCCTGCTGCGCTTTGCCGATAACTGCCCGGTGTACTTCGATCGCCACACCCTAAGCGTCAAAGCCGGCCAGTTGTCCATGTACACGCTCGATGGCCGCATGCGCTTTGCGCTGGCCTTAAAGCCTGAAGACGAGGCCAACTTTAACCAAAAAAAGCTGCGCGAGATCGTCTTGTCGCGCCGCCCGGACGGCCTCTTTGAGCTGTCCTTTCTCTTTAGCGACACGCTGGACTCGGAGGCCCTCGTGCCCGACGAGTCCGCGGGCGCCGAACTTCCCCAATATGTCATGGTCGAGGAGGCCACATGAACCGCAACAAACCCCCATCCGAGTTGGCAAATGCCGTCTCCGCCCTGCGCCCCCAGTTTAAGCAAGCCGCCTGGTTCAGTCTGTTCGCCTCGCTGCTCATCCTGGCGCCCTCGGCCTACATGCTCGAAGTCTATGACCGGGTGGTCAACAGCCGCAACCACGCCACCTTATTCATGCTCACGCTCTTGGTGCTGGGCGCCTACTTGCTCATGGAAGTGCTGGAGTGGGTGCGCTCCGAGGTCATGCATGAAGCTTCCCTGGCGTTTGACAAGAAATTGAGCGGGCGCATCTTTGCCGCCATCTTTGAGGCCAACCTCAAACGCCTGCCCGGTGGCTCGGCCCAACCCATGAACGACTTTCGCACCGTGCGCGACTTTTTGTGTACCCCGGTGGTGCTGGCTCTGATGGAAGCGCCGGTCTCGCTGGTGTTTTTGGTTCTCATCTTTGCCATCAGCCCCGTGCTGGGATGGTCGGCGGTGGTGGCGGCCATTGTGCAAACCTTTGTCGGCTGGCTCAATGAGCGCAACACCCAGCCGCAGCTCTCCGCTGCCAACCGCAGCGCCATCGCCGCCCAGCAATACGCTGACGGCACCTTGCGCAACGCCCAGGTCATTGAATCCATGGGCATGCTGCGCGACATTCACCGGCGCTGGATGGACAAGCAGCGCGAATTCCTCGGTCTGCAAGCCACCGCCTCAGACCACGCCGGCTTCTACCAAGCCATCTCCAAGTTCTGGCAAAACACGGTCAGCTCCATGCTCTTGGGGCTGGGCGCCTGGCTCTTGCTGCGCAACCAGCTCAATGGTGGCGCCGCCTACATGATTGTGGGCTCCATCCTGGGCGGGCGCGTGCTGGCCCCCCTCATCCAAATTGTGTCGCAGTGGCAAACCGTCATCAATGTGCGCAGCGCCTACGCCCGCCTGGACAACCTGCTCGCCCAAGTGGCGGTGCGCCCCCAAGGCATGGCCTTGCCCGCACCTATTGGGCGCTTGCAGGTGGACGCGCTGGTCGCGGGGGCCCCTGGCAACCAACCCGCCATTCTCAAAGGCGTCAGCTTCGCGCTGCAGCCTGGTGAAGTGCTCGCCGTGGTCGGCCCCTCGGCCTCGGGCAAAACCACCCTGGCGCGTTTGCTGGTGGGCATCTGGCCGGCACTGAGCGGCAAAGTGCGCCTGGACGGCGCCGATGTGCACACCTGGAACAAGCTCGAACTCGGCCCCCATGTCGGCTACCTGCCCCAAGGCGTGGAGCTCTTTGACGGCAGCGTGGCTGAGAACATCGCCCGCTTTGGCGAGGTCAACCAAGTGAAAGTCGAGGCCGCCGCCCGCGCTGTGGGCCTGCACGAGCTCATCACCGCCTTGCCCCAAGGTTATGACAGCCAAGTCGGGCGCGACGGCGCCATCCTCTCGGGCGGCCAGCGCCAGCGCGTTGGTTTGGCCCGCGCCATCTACGCCAAGCCCGCCTTTGTGGTGCTCGATGAGCCCAACTCCAGCTTGGACGAGCAAGGCGACGCGGCCCTGGCCAGCGCCATCTCGCTTTTAGCCGCCCAAGGCACCACCTTTGTCGTCATGACCCACCGCACCAGCGTGCTGGGTGTGGCCGACAAGATGCTGGTGCTGCGCGACGGCCAAGCCCAAATGTTTGGCCCACGCGATGACGTCCTCAAAGCCATGAGTGAGGCGGCCACCCAAAACCGCCCGGCCTCCGCCGCGCAAGTCGCCTGATCACCGTCCCCCACTGCACCCTCATTTTTATGAAAACACCACACTTCTTCCAACGCAGTGCGCTCACCGCCACCCTGTGGGGCTTTCGCCGCGAGTTCCTGATCGTGGGCCTGTTCAGCATGATCGCCAACGTCCTCATGCTCACCCCCACGCTGTACATGCTGCAAGTCTA
>CANBUY010000143.1 GCA_947372745.1 Comamonadaceae bacterium
TGCGCGGCGACAACACCGTGTGGATTCCCGGCACCGACCACGCCGGCATTGCCACGCAAATCGTGGTGGAGCGCCAATTGCAAGAACAAAAAGTCAGCCGCCACGACCTGGGCCGCAAGAACTTTGTGAGCAAAGTGTGGGAGTGGAAAGAGAAAAGCGGCAACATCATCACCAACCAGATGCGCCGCATGGGCGACAGTGTGGACTGGTCTAGAGAGTACTTCACGATGGACCCCAAACTGTCCAAAACTGTGACGGAAACCTTTGTACAGCTCTATGAGCAAGGCCTGATCTACCGGGGCAAACGTTTGGTCAACTGGGACCCCATTTTGCAAAGCGCGGTCAGCGACCTGGAAGTGGAAAGCGAAGAAGAAGACGGCTTCATGTGGCACCTCAGCTACCCATTCGCCGACGGCCCGCAGCTGGTTGACGGCGTATTAGTGGCCGGTTTGACCGTGGCCACAACGCGCCCCGAGACCATGCTGGGCGACGTGGCCGTGATGGTTCACCCCGAGGATGAGCGCTACATGCACCTCATCGGCAAGCACGTTACCCTGCCCTTGTGCGGCCGCACCATTCCCGTGATTGCCGACGACTACGTCGACAAAGCCTTTGGCACCGGCGTAGTGAAAGTCACCCCCGCCCACGACCAGAACGACTATGCGGTGGGCCAACGCCACAAGTTGCCCATGATTTGCGTGCTGACGCTGGACGCCAAAATCAACGAACTGGCCCCCACCGTGTACCAAGGGCTTGACCGCTTTGTGGCGCGCAAACAGATCGTGAAAGACCTCGAAGCCCTCGGCCTGCTGGTTGAAGTCAAAAAACACAAGCTGATGGTGCCCCGCTGTGCCCGCACCAGCCAGATCATTGAGCCGATGCTGACCGATCAATGGTTTGTCGCCATGACCAAAGTCAGCCCGATCGACCCCACCGGCAAGTCCATCGCCCAAAAAGCGATTGACGCCGTGCAGTCTGGCGAGGTGAAGTTTGTGCCCGAGAACTGGGTGAATACCTACAACCAGTGGATGAACAACATTCAAGACTGGTGCATTTCGCGCCAACTCTGGTGGGGCCACCAAATACCGGCGTGGTATGACGAAGACGGCAAGGTCTACGTAGCGCGCAACGAGGCAGAAGCTCAAGCCCAAGCCCCAGGAAAAGCTCTGCGCCGTGATGAGGATGTGCTGGACACCTGGTATTCGTCAGCGCTGGTGCCTTTTTCTACGATGGGTTGGGAACGAGACGATGCGGTTGCTTCGGCGGGTGGCGGACTCGGCCTTGCTCATACTCGCTACGCTCACCAAATCGCGGCGACCGAATCCGCCACCCACCGAAGCGGTGAGGTGGCTGCCGGGCACGAGGGAGCAACAACAGCAGATGTAGTCGCTGTCTTAACAAACGGTGCCCCTCATGATCCCGCCAGCCAAGCAGCGCTGGGACGAGGCGGGGATGGACGCAGCGATTTGGTGAGCGAAGCGAATATGAGCAAGGCCATTCCCGCCTCGTCCCAGCGCGAAGCCAACGAAAACGCCAACGCCAGCAACACAAACCACAGCCTAAAAGACCTAGACCTCTACCTGCCATCAAGCGTTCTTGTCACAGGCTACGACATCATCTTCTTCTGGGTAGCCCGGATGATCATGATGACCACCCACTTTACCGGCAAAGTGCCCTTCAAACACGTCTACATCCACGGCCTGGTGCGCGACTCGCAAGGCAAAAAGATGAGCAAGTCTGAAGGCAACGTGCTCGACCCCGTGGACCTGATTGACGGCATTGCCCTGCCTGAGTTGTTGGTCAAACGATCAGAAGGCCTGCGCAAGCCCGAAACAGCACCGGCCGTGCGGAAAAACACCGAAAAAGAATTCCCCACCGGCATCCCAGCCTTTGGGGCCGACGCCCTGCGCTTCACTTTTGCATCGCTCGCGTCGCTGGGGCGAAGCATCAACTTTGATGCGAAACGCTGCGAAGGCTACCGCAACTTTTGCAACAAACTCTGGAACGCCAGCCGCTTTGTCTTGATGAACTGCGAAGGCCAGGACTGCGGCTTGAAAGAGCACACCAAAGCAGAATGTGTGGTCGGTGGACCTGCTCATGGCTACCTCGACTTCAGTCTATCCGACCGCTGGATCGTCTCCCTGCTGCAAAAGGTTGAGGCCGATGTGGCTAAAGGCTTTGAAGACTACCGCTTGGACAACGTCGCCAGCACACTTTACGACTTCGTCTGGAACGAGTTTTGCGACTGGTATTTAGAAATCGCCAAAGTGCAAATTCAGCAAGGCACGGACGCGCAAAAACGCGCCACCCGCCGCACCCTGATTCGCACGTTGGAAACCATCCTGCGTCTGGCCCACCCCATCATTCCTTTCGTTACCGAAGAACTCTGGCAAAAAGTGGCGCCCGTAGCCGGTCGTGCGGGCGAGTCAGTCTCCATTGCGGTTTACCCCGTGAGCCAGCCTGAGCGCATTGACGAGTCAGCTATTGCCTACGTGGGCAAACTCAAGCTGCTGGTCGATGCCTGCCGCAACTTGCGTGGTGAGATGAGCGTGTCGCCCTCCACTCGCCTGCCCTTGTTTGTCGTGGCCAATAACCCGGCCGAGTCAGAATTTCTGAGGCAATCAGCCGCCGTGCTGCAAACCCTGGCCAAGCTTAACGAAGTGCGCGTGTTTGACGACGAAGCTGCCTGGGCTGCCGCCGCACAAGCCGCCCCCGTGGCCGTGGTGGGCGAGGCCCGAGTTTGTCTCCACATGGAAGTGGACATTGAAGCCGAGAAAATTCGTCTGGGCAAAGAAGCCGCTCGCCTTGAAGGAGAAATTATCAAGACCGAAGGCAAGCTGGGCAATGAAGCCTTTGTGGCCCGTGCCCCTGCGGCCATCATCGACCTGGAGCGCAAACGCATGGCCGACTACGCCGCCACCCTGCTCAAGCTAAAAGAGCAGTTGGCTCGTTTGGGCTAGGTTGAATTAGCGGCGGCGCATGACGTGGAAAAAGTCTTTTTCCACGGTCTGCTGCTCCAGCAACTCATTGCCCGTTTGCTTGGCAAAGGCTTGGAAGTCTCGCACCGACCCAGCGTCGGTGGAGACGACACGCAACACTTGACCACTTTGCAGTTCGGCCAGCGCCTTTTTGGCTTTCAAAATAGGCAGTGGGCAATTCAGGCCCCGGGTGTCGAGCTCTTTGTCGATGTGCATCAATAGTCCTTGAAAAGGGGCTGATTTTATGAGTTAGCCTGGCCGCAGATTTAGCTGCGCTTGGGAAACTCAATAAATTGGGGCTCATGCCCCTTGGAGCGTAGCCAGTCAGCCAGCGCGTAGCCGGTGCCTGCGGGCCAACATTTCAGTTGGTCAAACTCATATAGTCGGTAGTCGACCAACTCGGGGGAGAGCTTGACCTCGCCGTGGCAAACCGCATGGTAGGCGATGATGACCTGATTCATACGCTGGAAATCGTAGACACCAATCAGGTCCAACGCCGTGGCCTCTAGGTTGGTTTCTTCCTTGATCTCCCGGGCAATCCCCTCTTGCGGGGTCTCGCCGGCTTCCATAAACCCGGTGATCAGCGCAAACATTTTGCCCGGCCAGGCCGCGTTTTGGGCCAGCAAAATTTTGCCATCAATTTCTACCACCGCCGCCAAAACGGGGGTCGGGTTGTTCCAGTGCGTGTAGTTGCACGCGGCACAGCGCAGGCGCGCTTTCTCACCACCATCTTCCATCTGCGTGATGAAGGCCAAAGGTGTGGCGCAGGTGGGGCAAAACTTGAAAACTTGATTCACGGAGCGTCCTTTTTGCTATTAAAAAAATAGCTGGTTAAGCATATCCCAATTGGGCTAATGCACTATTTTTATCAGAGACCTTCAGGCTTGATCTCGGCGCGTGCGATCACCGGCTTCCAGCGGGCTTTTTCAGCCTTGATAAAGGCGTCAAATTCAAGACCGGTGTTGCCCACAGCCAATGCTGATTCATGACCCAGCTTTTCCTTGACCGCGCTGCTGCGGGCCGCCTTGATGGCTTCGGCTTCAAATTTGGCAATGTTCGCCTTGGGCCATTTGCTGGGCACCATCAATCCATACCACTGTGTCATCTCAAACCCCTTATAGCCCTGCTCGGCCACGGTAGGCACATCAGGCAACTGGGGCAGGCGCTGGGCTGAACCCGTGGCGATGCAGCGCAGTTTGCCCGCCTTGATAAACGCCAGCAAAGCAGGCGCACCCACCGAAGCGGCCTGCAACCTGCCTGCCATCAGGTCGGTCAACATCGGGCCGGTGCCCCGGTAAGGCACATGCAGCATGAAAGTGCCGCTGGCCATCTTCAAATACTCAAAGGCCAGGTGGCCCGCGCTGCCGTTACCGGCTGACCCGTAATTGAGCTGCCCCGGCTTGCTTTTGGCATAGGCAATGAATTCGGTCAGATTTTTGACCGGCAAGTCGGGGTGAACCACATACAGGCTGGGCACCTTGGAGACCAGCGTGATGGGGGTGAAATCACGGTCCGCATCATAGCTGAGCTTGGGGAAAATAAAGGGGTTGACCGCCAGGGTGCCAATGTGGCCGAGGATCAAGGTGTGATCGTCGTTGCTGTTGGCCACCTCTTGCATGGCGATGTTGCCTGCGGCGCCCGGCTTGTTTTCCACAAACACATTTTGTCCTATTGTCTTGGCCATTTCACCGGCCACGGCACGCGCCACAATTTCAGAACTGCCACCGGGTGCAAAAGGTACGACCAAACGAATGGGCTTGCTGGGCCAGGCCGCTTGCGCATGGCTGGCAGGCAGTAGCAGCGTGGAGGCTGTGGCTGTGCCGGCCACCAGCAACTGACGACGGCTGAGGTTCAAATTAATCATTTTTTGTCTCTTATAAATTTTCAGGCTGGGAAAACACCGGTGGAAAGATAGCGGTCGCCACGGTCACAAACAATAAAAACGATGGTGGCGTTACTCTCACGGCTGGCTATTTCCTGGGCCACTGCGCAAGCACCTGCCGCTGAAATACCGGCAAAAATACCCTCTTCGCGCGCCAGGCGTCGGCACATCTCTTCAGCCGTTTCCTGGCTCACAAACATCAACTCATCGACGTTGGCGGGGTTGTAAATTTTGGGCAAATATTCCTGTGGCCATTTGCGAATGCCTGGAATACGCGAGCCTTCATTGGGCTGCACGCCAATAATTTTGATGGCTGGGTTCTTCTCTTTCAGGAACTTCGAGACCCCCGTGATGGTGCCTGTGGTACCCATCGCGCTGACAAAATGGGTGACTTGACCCTCTGTATCGGCCCAGATTTCAGGCCCGGTGGTCTCGTAGTGAATACGCGGGTTGTCAAGGTTGGAGAACTGGTCCAGCACGCGGCCCTTGCCTTCGCGCTGCATTTGCTCAGCCAAATCCCGGGAGTACTCAATGCCACCGCTCTTGGGCGTCAAAATGAGTTCAGCACCAAAGGCTTTCATGGTTTGGGCGCGCTCAATCGACAAATCTTCGGGCATGATCAAAATCATGCGGTAGCCCTTGATGGCCGCCGCCATGGCCAGAGCAATACCGGTGTTGCCCGAGGTGGCCTCGATTAAGGTATCTCCTACTTTGATGTCGCCACGCTCCTCAGCACGCGCAATCATCGACAAAGCCGGACGGTCTTTCACGGAACCCGCCGGGTTATTGCCCTCCAACTTACCCAAAATGACCGTCCCCCGCGCCGAATTCTCAACGGCGCCAATGCGCTGCAACCTGACCAAGGGGGTTTTCCCAATGGAATCTTCAATTGTTTTGTAGTTCATAGCATGTACTTTGCCATAACTTGGTGCGTGAATTGGTATCAGCGCCATTGGGTAGAAAGCAAAAATCCGATCTGAGCCGAAAACAAGCCCTTCCAATCGACCATTCCTTGACTTGACACAAGTCAACCTTAGCAACTTATCAAAATAATGAGATTTGGTATCTACATCGAGCTTAAGGTCTTGCTCTCATGAAGTTTTGGTCGTTTTATCCCAAAAAAGAATCCCTGGCGACTCATCCAGCCGAGGTGAGCAAGCGTATGCGTGCCCGTTTCCTGGGTGTCATGTTGTTGGGTATTTTCTCAATCCCCACGCTCGCTGCCGAGGTAAACCTTTGGAGCACCATTCCATTCATCCGGGGGCAAGACCTTTGTCAATACCAGGATGCCTATGGTCGCAGTCGCAGTGCCGCACGCAATGAAATGGTTAGAGATGTCAAAGCGCTGATCGCCATG
>CANBUY010000144.1 GCA_947372745.1 Comamonadaceae bacterium
CGGCAATGAAGTTCTCTTGCGAGTAGCCACATTTGTCCACAATGATGCGGCGAAGTTCGCGCTCTTTCTTGCGGACATCATCCACCTGCGCACGCACCATGTCGCACAGCTTCTCAATAGCTTTGGCGGTGAAGCGAATCGACATCAGCTCCTCAGACAGGGCTTTTTGTGTCTTAAGGTAGGTGGGTGTACCGTAGCCCTCTTTCTCAAAGGTCTTGTAAATCTTTTCGTGCAACTCGCGCATTTTGTCGAAGCGCAGCATGGCTTCACGCTTGAGTTCTTCGAGCTTTTTCGTCAGCGCCTTGGAGCCGCCTTTGCCGTCGTCGTCGTCGGCTGCGTCGAACTCGTCGAAGTCTTCTTCGGCCACGTAATCGTCGGCCTCATTGGGGTTGGAGAAGCCGTCCACAATGGTGGTGATGACGACTTTGCCTTCGCGGATGTCTTCACCCAGGGTCAAAATTTGGGCGATGGTGGCAGGGGAGGCCGAAATAGCTTCCATCATGGCCATCAAGCCGCCTTCAATGCGCTTGGCAATTTCGATTTCGCCTTCGCGGGTCAGCAACTCAACCGTGCCCATTTCGCGCATGTACATGCGAACGGGGTCGGTGGTGCGGCCAAACTCGCTGTCAACGGTGGACAGCGCGGCTTCGGCTTCTTCTTCAGCTTCTTCCTCGGTGGCGGCTGTTGACACGTTATTGTTGAGCAGCAGCGTTTCGGCATCAGGCGTTTGCTCGTACACGGCCACGCCCATGTCGTTAAGCATGGCAATGACGACTTCAAGGGTTTCAGCGTCGACCAGTTTGTCGGGCAGGTGATCCGAGATCTCGCCGTGGGTCAAATAGCCACGGGTTTTGCCGAGTTTGATCAGGGCTTTGAGGCGCAGACGGCGCTGGGCGATGTCTTCAACGGACAAGACGGTTTCGTCCAATCCAAATTCTTTCATCAAGGCTCGTTCTTTGGCCTTGCTGATTTTCATGCGCAATGGCTTGACTTTTTCTCCCGCTGGAACGGGCTCGCCTACCAAGTCGGCTTCAATGTCTGACATATCCATGTCGTCACCGCCACCGGTGTCTGCAGCTGCTTTGGGTTTGCGGCCACGCTTGGCGCCGGCTTTGGGCGCGTCATCGGACTCGCTGGCTGCCGCTTTGGGGGGGCGTCCCGGTTTTTTCTTGGCGGCTGAGCCCGCTTTCAAGAGCGCATCGGCAGCTTCTTGCATTTGGAGGGCGGTCATTTTGACGGGAGTCTTGGATAAAGGCACTGATTCAACTTTCTTCGCGGGCTTTTTAATGGCGGTCTTGGCGGCCACTTTGGTCATCACCACCTTGGCAGGCGGTGATTTGGTTGCCGTTTTGGCGGCAACCTTGGTGGCGAGCTTTACAGCGGGCTGGACAGGCTTCTTGGACTTTTGAACAGGCATGAATAGACCTCAGGATTTCAAAAAAAAGACGGAAATGTACAGGCGCCTTGTAAGACCGACGCAGTTTTAATGGGTTGAGATAAATCTCAATGGCAAGATGTGAGGGCGAACATTTGGAGTGCAGTCCTTGCGGTTGGGTTGCCTGTCGTGAACGGTGTCATCGTTTGGCTGGTCCCGGAGGTGCTGCTGTCGCTCTTGCCGTAAAACAAGTCGGATTATACCTTTAAGTCAAGGCTTTTCTAAGGTTCAGACTTGGAAAGTGAGGATTGAATGGCTCTTCGGCGGTTGTAAATTTCTTTGTACCGGAGCAGGGCAGTGGGGTCCGCTTTGGCGGCTTGGAGTGTTTCAGTCTCCAACACCGTCAAGCGATCAACCAGCATCCGGTTGAGGAGGTTGCGCAGTTCGCTGGCTGAATCGTCCTCTTCGTCGGGGGCGCCTAGTTCATAACCAGACATGAGCCGAACGGCCAGTTCTTCGCCTTCGTGGTCTCGCAGGCCTTCACGCAAGGCCACCCAAGGTTGCGGCCCATGCTCATGAAACTGGCTTTCGAGCCAGGTAAACAGGGAGCCGTGGGGGGCGGGCAGTTCACACAGCATGCTGTGGTCTTCGGCCGAGAGGGAATCCAACGCCGCCATATCACTTAGCAAAATTCGGGTCGCATGGTCCGCACGACTGGCGGGCTGGCTACGTCCACCAATGCGGGGGCGGGCGAATGTTTTTTTAGGTGAATTTGACTTGTAGCTGCCTGTTGACGTGCTTGACCAGCTATCATTTTTAGATCGGTTTGAGCGTTCAAACTTGTCACCCGCTGGCTTGGGCAGCCAGAGTTCGGACAATTCACGGCTGGAGAGTTGCACCAAATCGGCGATCTCGCTGAGCATCTGGATTTTCAGGGCGCCCTCGGGCAACTGCATCCAAAGGGGCTTGGCGTTGCTGGCCATGTGGGCGCGGCCTTCGGCGCTGTTAAGGTCGCAGCCTTCACGGGCGGCATCCAGCAAAAATCGGCTTAAAGGCACGGCTTCGCTGACGTAGCGGGCAAAGGCTTCCTTGCCAAATTCTCGGATAAAGCTGTCGGGATCGTGCTCGGCGGGCAAAAACAAAAATTTAACGCTGCGCACGTCGCTGGCGAAGGGCAGGGCGCCATCCAGCGCTTTGCGGGCAGCGCGGCGGCCGGCACCATCGCCGTCAAAGCTGAACACCACCGAGTCGGTGAAGCGGAAGAGCTTTTGAACGTGTTCGGCGGTGCAGGCTGTGCCCAAGGTGGCTACGGTGTTGGGAAATCCGAGTTGAGCGAGTGCCACCACGTCCATGTAGCCCTCGGTGACCAGCGCGTAGCCCATGTCGCGCAGGGCTTGGCGGGCTTCAAAGAGGCCGTAGAGTTCGCGGCCTTTGCTGAAAACAGGGGTTTCTGGGGAGTTCAGGTATTTGGGCTTGTCGTCGCCCAGTACCCGCCCACCAAAGCCGATGCAGTCGCCTTTGATGTTGCGGATGGGGAACATGACGCGGTCGCGAAAGCGGTCATAGCGTTTTTCTTCGCTGGTGTCGTCGTCTTTATTGAGAATGACCAAACCGCTTTCAACCAGCAGGGGTTCGTCGTAGCTGGGGAACACACTGGCCAGGCTGCGCCAGCCTTCCGGGGCATAACCCAGCCCAAAATGTTTGGCTATTTCACCGGACAGGCCGCGTCCCTTGAAGTAGGCGATAGCCCTTGGGGAGTCTTTGAGGTTTCTTTTATAGGCGTCCGCCGCCTTTTCCAGAACATCGCTCAAGGTGGTTTGTTTTTCGCGCTGTTCGGCGGCCCGCGCCCGGTCTTGCGGGCTGGCATCGTCTTCGGGCACTTGCAAGCCATATTGCTGGGCCAAGTCCTTGACCGCCTCAATAAAGGTCATGCCGGCGTGGTCCATCAAAAAACCAATGGCGTTGCCATTTTTTCCACAGCCAAAGCAGTGGTAAAACTGCTTGGTCGGGCTGACCGAGAAGGACGGGGATTTCTCGCCATGAAAGGGGCACAGGCCCATAAAGTTGGCGCCGCCTTTTTTGAGCTGCACATAGCGGCCCACGATTTCAACCACGTCAGCGCGCGCGATCAGCTCTTGGATAAATGTTTGAGGTATGGACACGGGCGCTATTGTGGCTTACAGAGGCAAGGGATTGAGGGCTTATTCACCCAAAACGATGCCTTCGCGTCGTGGGTCAGCGCCGCCTAGCCAGGGCGCGCCGGGCTTCAAGCCGCTGCGTGTGATGGATTGAAGGCCACTGGTCAAGTCGGTCTCGATGACCGCATGCCCCTGGGCCTTCAGTGCTTGAGCGGTAGCGGGTGTAAATCGGCCAGTTTCAAGCAAAATATTTTCATTCAACGCACCAAAATTGGGTAAATCAATCGCCTGTTGTGGCGTCAGGCCCCAATTGAGCACGCCATAAAGCACTTTGGCTGAGTAGTGAATGATTAAAGCGCCCCCTGGACTGCCGCTCACCATCACCAAGCCGCCCGTGGATTTGTCAAATACAAAGGTGGGCGCCATGGAGGATCGGGGGCGCTTGCCGGGCTGAACCCGGTTGGCAATGGGCCGTCCCTCTGTGTCCTTGGGAGATAAGCTGAAGTCAGTCAGCTCGTTGTTGAGCAAAAAGCCGCCTGACATTTCAGGGCGGGTGTTGACCATTTGGCGCGACCCAAAGCCATCCTCGATGGTGCTGGTCATGGCGACGGCGTGGCCTTGTGCATCCACGATAGAAATATGTGAGGTGCCATACTCAATTTGCTCAGGCATGGCGGCATGCTTGATTTTCTCGAAGCCGGGTTGGCCGGGCGGTGCAGACTTCATGCGTAAAGCACCAGCGGTCTGGTCGATAAGTCGGGCTCTTTCTGCCAGATAAAGCGGGTTCAGCAAGTTCTGCCAGTCCCCGCCGGGGGCTTCAATGAAATCAGGGTCGGCAATGTATTGGGCGCGGTCAGCAAAGGCCAAGCGGGAGGCTTCTGTATAAAGGTGCAGCCAATTTGCAGCTGGAAGTCCATTTTCTCGGCTCAGTGCAGGAGCCTTGGTGTGGCTCAAGATACCGAGTATTTGCCCCACGGTGATGGCGCCTGAACTTGGAGGTGGAAAACCACATATTCGAAAGTCACGTTGATTGGCGGCGTAGTCCTGGCACAGGGGTTTGCGTTTGATGGCTTGGTAGTTTTCAAGATCCGCCAGGCTCAGTGTGCCCGGGTTGAAGGCATGTGATTGAACCTTGTCCACGATGGCCTTGGCTACGTCGCCTTTATAAAAAGCGCTGCTGCCGTGGCTTGCAATGCTTCTAAATAAGGCAGCCAGGGGTGGGTTTTTGAGCAAGTAACCTGGCGCATGGGCGGCCCCGTTCGCCTGGTAAAAATAGGCACGCGCCGTGGGGTCATTTTTTAAATAAGGGTCAGCGCTGAGCAATTGATGGAGACGTGGGCTGACCTTGAAGCCATTTTCAGCCAGCGCAATGGCGGATTCAAATAGTGCAGCCCAAGGGAGTTTTCCATGTTGTTGGTGAACCATTTCCAAGACACGAAGCGTGCCCGGTGTGCCCACAGAGCGTCCACCCACCACAGCCTGGGGAAACGAGAGTGGCTTTAAATCTTTGCCTATAAAGAGGTTTTCATCCGCTGCGGCGGGTGCGGTTTCCCGGCCATCAAAGGCTTCGACTTGCTGGCCATTGAAATAAAGTAAAAATGCACCGCCGCCGAGTCCGCTGCTTTGCGGTTCTACCAGGGCCAGCACCATTTGGACAGCAATGGCCGCGTCAGCTGCACTGCCGCCTGCTTTAAGGATTTTGTAGCCCGCTTCTGTGGCCAGTGGGTTGGCGGCCGCTATTGCAAATTTGGAGCCAGTCCAGCCAGTTTTTTGGGCATAAGCAGAGACGCCTTCTGGTTGGTGGGGTGCTGTTGGGCTGGGGGGTGTACTGCAGCCCGACAAAAAACCAAGGAGGGCGAGTAAGCAAAAAACAATTTTCATGGTGATTTAAGAGCTTGTACTGGCATCTTAAAGCAGTTGTACTGGAGCGGAAATCTGATCCGCTCCAGTGTTTAGCGCATGGCTGGTTTAACGGGGGGCCAAGCGAATGGCGCCGTCCAGGCGAATGACTTCACCATTGAGCATGTCGTTTTCAATAATGTGCTTAGCCAGTTTGGCGTAGTCTTGCGGTGTACCCAAGCGGGATGGGAATGGCACGCTGGCGGCTAAAGAATCTTGCACTTCTTTAGGCATCCCAAACATCATGGGAGTTCCAAAAATGCCGGGGGCAATCGTCATGTTGCGAATGCCGTTGCGTGCCAGATCGCGTGCGATAGGCAATGTCATACCAACAATGCCACCTTTGGAAGCGCTGTAAGCGGCTTGACCCATTTGTCCGTCATAGGCGGCAACAGAAGCGGTTGAAATCATGACGCCGCGCTCACCGGTATCTTCTGGTTCGTTCTTGCTCATGGCGTCAGCGGCCAAGCGGATCATGTTGAAACTGCCCACCAAATTAACAGTAATGCATTTGGTAAAGACGCCCAACTTGTGTGCGCC
>CANBUY010000145.1 GCA_947372745.1 Comamonadaceae bacterium
AACTTCAAAGACTGGACTGACTTCATCTCCCGCGTCAAAGGCTTGGGTGAAACCAACGCCGCCAAGTTTTCAGCCGAAGGCCTGACCGTGAATGGCGCCGCTTTCAAAGCAGCTGCAGCTGCAGCACCTGCTGCTTCAACCGCCAAAGCCGCTGCCCCTGCGGCGGCCGCTTCTGCTGCCAAGCCAGCGGCCAGCGCACCTAAGAAGTAAGGCTCAAAGCCCCGCAAAAAACCCAAACCCGCCGCCACCCGGCGTGGTGATCTCAAACACATCGCCGGCCTGCATCTCGGCTTGGCCGATGTGGGCCAGTAGTTCAATGCGCCCATCAGCCCGAATCACCCGGTTTAAACCCACTTGCCCGGGTTGCCCGCCCGCCATGCCAAAGGCACCGTGCACCCGGCCGTTGGACAAGATGCTGGCCGTCATGGGCTCCAAAAATTTCACCCGTCGCACGCCACCGTTGCCACCGGTCCAGCGGCCAGCCCCGCCTGAGCCCTGGCGAATTTCATAGCTCTCAAGCAGCACAGGAAATCTGAACTCAAACACCTCAGGGTCCGTCAAACGCGAGTTGGTCATGTGGGTTTGCACCACGCTGGTGCCGTTAAAGCCTTCGCCAGCACCCGAGCCCCCCGAGATCGTTTCGTAATACTGGTAGCGTGCGTTGCCAAAGGTGAAGTTGTTCATGGTGCATTGGCTGGCCGCCATCAAACCCAAGGCGCCGTAAAGCGCGTTGGTGATACAAGTTGAGGTTTCCACATTGCCCGCCACCACCGAGGCCGGCGGGTTGGGGTTGAGCATGCAGCCTGCGGGAATAATCACCTGCAAAGGTTTCAGGCAACCCGCATTGAGCGGAATATCGTCATCCACCAGCGTTCTGAACACGTACAACACAGCGGCCATGCACACCGCCGTGGGTGCGTTGAAGTTATTGGTTTGCTGGGGTGAGGTGCCGGTGAAGTCAATCACCGCACTGCGCTGCGCCACATTGACGCGAATGGCGACCTGAATTTTTGCCCCGTTGTCCAGGGGCAGCGTGAAGGCACCATCTTTTAGGCGCGTGATTACCCGGCGCACCGACTCTTCGGCGTTGTCCTGCACATGGCCCATATAGGCTTGCACCACGTCCAGGCCAAAGTGCGCCACCATTTTGCCCAACTCCTGCACGCCTTTCTCGTTGGCCGCTATTTGGGCTTTCAGATCGGCCATGTTTTGCTGTGGGTTACGGCTGGGGTACTCACCGCTTTGCAGCAGCGCCACCATCTCGGCCTCGCGCAGCACGCCTTGGTCGACCAGTTTGAAGTTGTTGATCTGCACGCCCTCTTCTTCAATGCGGGTGGAGAACGGCGGCATGGAGCCCGGCGTAATCCCACCCACATCGGCGTGGTGGCCGCGCGAGCCCACATAAAACGTGGCCACCCCGTTCAGATAAACCGGGGTGATGACCGTGATGTCGGGCAAATGCGTGCCACCGTGGTAGGGGTCATTCAGCACATACACATCGCCGGGCTGCATGGTCAAAGCGTTTTCGCGCACCACGGTTTTGATGCTCTCGCCCATCGAGCCCAGGTGCACCGGCATGTGCGGCGCATTGGCAATCAGGTGGCCAGCGGCGTCAAACAAGGCGCAACTAAAGTCCAGGCGCTCCTTGATGTTGACTGAGTAGGCGGTATTTTGCAGCTGCAAGCCCATCTGCTCGGCAATGTTCATGAAAAGGTTGTTGAACACCTCCAGCAGCACCGGGTCCACCGTGGTGCCTGCTGCAAATTTAATAGCACGTTCAGCATGCCGCACAAGGCTAAGATGATCAAACTCTGTCAAGGTAGCGATCCAACCCGGTTCCACCACCGTGGTGGCATTTTTCTCGGCAATGATGGCCGGGCCTGCCAGCACATCGCCTGGACGCAGGTCTTCGCGCACCACCAGCGCCGCCTGCACCCATTGGCCACCCGTGAACATGGGCACGGTCTCGCGCACCGCGCCGCACGCCTGCAGGTCACGCGGTGCATGCAGCGCGTGGCGCGGCTCGGCTGGGGCATCGCCGGCAATGACCGCTTCCACTGACACCGCCTCCACCACCAAACCTTTCCCTTGCATCAAAAAGGAAAACCGCTGTCGATAGGCCGCCTCAAAGCCCACTTCAATCAAGGCCACCACGTCAGCGGGTGTCGCCTGGGGCGCTTGCGGATAAGGCACCAAAAGCGCCGAATCACTGCCCTCGTAGCGCACATGCACGCGCCGGTGTGTGGTGATCGCGCCCAGGCTGACCTGCTGGCTTTGCAACTCCTGCGCGGCTATGGCGGCCAGGGCGTCCAGTTGGGCTGCAATGCGGGGGCAAACATCAGCGCTGAGTTTGAGCTCCACCGCCTGTTCCTTGATCACGTTCTGGTCAGCCAAGCCCATGCCGTAGGCGCTCAACACGCCCGCGAGCGGGTGCACAAAAACGCGCGTCATGCCCAGCGCATCGGCCACCAAACACGCATGTTGGCCGCCCGCGCCACCAAAGCACTGCAAGGTGTAGCGGGTGACGTCATAACCCCGGGCGACCGATATTTTTTTGATGGCGTTGGCCATCTGCTGAACCGCAATGTTGATGAAGCCCTCGGCCACCTCGGCCGCAGGGCGACCGGTGGTCTGGCTGAGCGCACTAAATTGGGCCTGCACCACCTCCAGGCTCAGCGCCTCATCGGCCCCCGGCCCAAACACTTTGGGAAAATAGCGGGGCACAATTTTGCCCAGCATCACATTGGCATCGGTCACCGCCAGCGGGCCACCGCGGCGGTAACTGGCCGGGCCAGGGTTGGCGCCCGCACTTTGCGGCCCGACCCGAAACCGCGCCCCGTCAAACGCCAATATAGAGCCGCCCCCGGCAGCCACGGTGTGGATGCTCATCATCGGGGCGCGCATGCGCACACCGGCTACCTGGGTTTCAAATTCGCGCTCAAATTCGCCAGCAAAGTGCGACACATCAGTGGACGTGCCGCCCATGTCAAACCCAATGACACGGTCAATGCCGGCCATGGCGGCGGTGCGGGCCATGCCCACAATGCCCCCGGCGGGGCCGCTCAAAATAGCGTCCTTGCCCTGAAAGCTGCGCGCATCCGTCAAACCGCCAGACGACTGCATGAAAAACAATTTAACACCCGGCATCTCGTGCGCCACTTGGGCCACATAGCGGCTCAAAATAGGCGACAAATAAGCATCGACCACGGTGGTGTCGCCCCGGCTGACAAACTTCATCATCGGGCTGGTTTCGTGCGAGGTACTGATTTGCGTGAAGCCCACGGCTTGTGCCAAGCGTTTGGCGGCCAGCTCATGTGCGGTGTAGCGGTAACCGTGCATAAATACAATCGAAACCGACCTTATACCAAGCTGGTATTGCTTAAGCAGCTCATCTTTAAGTAGCGCTTCATCCAGCGCTTGAATGACCTCACCATGTGCGCCCATGCGCTCCTGCGCCTCCACCACCGCGCTGTACAACAGCTCAGGCAGTTGAATGTGGCGGTCAAACAGACGCGGACGGTTTTGAGTGGCAATGCGCAGCGCATCCCTGAAACCGCGGGTGGTCACCAGCAAGGTCGGCTCGCCCTTTCGCTCCAGCAGCGCATTGGTAGCCACTGTGGTACCCATCTTGACGCAGGCCACCCGCTCGGGCGTGACCGGCTCACCCGCTTTAAGCCCGAGTAAATGCCGAATACCCGCCACGGCGGCGTCTTTGTACTGCTCGGGGTTGTCGCTCAGCAGCTTGTGCGTGACCAGCGTGAAGCTGCCGTCAGCGTTGGGCTGTCGCCCCACCACGTCGGTGAAGGTGCCGCCCCGGTCGATCCAGAACTGCCAAAGGGGGGATGCATTGAGGTTCATGGGAAGTCGCTCGCAATTCAGGGATAGATGAAAACCAAGGGCTACAAACTGGCCGCCGAACGAGCCGCCTGGTCGTAAATACCCGACAGGAGACGCAGCAAACGGGCCAACTCGCCGATATCGCGGTTCAGTGCATCGTCGGCGTTCAGGGCGTTGATCAAGCAGCTCTCCCTGATTTCGCGGTAACGCTCCACATACTGACGCCCCAATTCGGTGGCGGCGTAGGTCACTTCCTTGCCGTTTTTGCGAGACGCCACCACGCCCAGATTCAGCAGTTTTTTGAGCGCATAGTTGATCAGGTGTGTATCTTCCACGTTCATGATGAAGCAAATGTCAGCCAAGCGCTTGTCGCGCGCCCGGTGCGTCACATGGTGCAGCACCAGCACGTCCAACGGGGTCAGGTCTTTTAAACCAGCTGCACTCATACAGTGCGCAATCCAGCGGTGAAATGCATTGCCCGCCACGATCAGTCCAAATTCAAACTCACTCATCTCGGCGCTGCGCGGCGACACCAAGTGGGCCGAAGACACGATGGGCGGAGCCTCTCCCGTGGAGGAAGTCCCGGTGACCAACGATTTTGTTTTTTGAGTCATGCGCACGCTCCAGGTTGGCATCTTTGTTGCATGAAGCAGATTGTAGGCATTTAGCCAACAATTCATCAACGATTTGTTGACGTTTAGGGAAAACACTGAGTCTCTGTTGACAAATCCGCCTTACATTCAAGCATCAATATTGCAACTCAATTTCAACTGGAGTTTTTTTATGAAACGTCGCTTGTTCGCATTGACCGCCACCGCGCTCACCCTGGCTGTGGCCGCAGGATCCGCAGCCGCCCAAACCAAGTGGGACTTGCCCGCAGGCTACCCCGCCACCAACTTTCACACCGTCAACATGGTGGATTTTGCCAACGACATCGACAAGGCCACCAGCGGCAAGCTGAAAATCACGGTGCACGCCAACGGCTCGTTGTTTAAAGCCCCAGAGATCAAGCGGGCGGTGCAAGGCGGGCAAGCCCAAGCAGGTGAAATTTTGCTGGCCAACTTCCAAAACGAATGGCAATTGTTTGGCGCCGATGGCCTGCCCTTTTTGGCCGACAGCTATGACGAATCCATGAAACTGTACAAGGTACAAAAACCCTTTCTGGAGAAAAAACTCGCTGAGCAAGGCATGGCGCTTTTGTACGCAGTGCCCTGGCCGCCCCAAGGCATTTATGTCAAAAAACCCATCGCATCAGGCGCTGACCTCAAAGGCGTGAAATGGCGCGCTTACAGCCCCTCGACCGCCCGCATTGCCGAGTTGGTGGGCGCACAACCAGTGACCATTCAGCAAGCTGAACTGTCGCAGGCCATGGCTACTGGCGTGGTTGAGTCGTATATGTCCTCAGGCTCGACCGGCTTTGACACCAAAACCTTTGAGCACATTAAGTACTGGTACGACACCCAGGCTTGGCTGCCCAAAAATGCGGTCATCGTGAACAAAGCTGCCTTTGACGCGCTTGACGCCGGCACCAAACAAGCCGTGCTCAAAGCAGCGGCTGACGCCGAAGTTCGCGGACTCGCCGCCTCCAAAAAGGCCAACACCGACTCGCTCGACAAGCTCAAAGTTAACGGCATGAGTATCGTCACCCCCTCAGCCCAACTCAAGGCGGACATGAAAAAGGTGGGCGAGGTGATGCTCAAGGAATGGCTGGAAAAAGCCGGACCTGAAGGCAAAGCCCTGATCGACAACTTCAACAAACGCTAAGCGAACTCATCACCATGCGCAAAACGCTCGATTCGATCTACAACAGCGCAGCCGCCCTGGCCGCCACTTGCATGGTCGGCTTGCTGGGCATGGTGATGCTGTCCATTTTGGGGCGGCAATTCAATTTTCATGTGCCGGGTACGGATGCCTAT
>CANBUY010000146.1 GCA_947372745.1 Comamonadaceae bacterium
GACCAGTACCGCGCAACCGCCAGCGAGTACGTCCGCAATTTTGGCTTTGAGGAGCGCCAGCAGCGCCGCCTGCTCAAGGAAGAAGCGCGCATGCTGTTTCAGGCCGCTGACGATTTGGAGCGCTTTATCACCGAGGACGTGCTCGAATCGGTGCAGGTCATCACCTGCACGCTGGTGGGCGCCAGCAACCGCAACCTCCGTCACCTGGACTTTGAGACCGTCTTCATCGACGAAGCCGCCCAAGCCCTGGAGCCCGGTTGCTGGATTGCGATTGCCAAGGGCGAGCGCGTGATCTTGGCTGGCGACCACCACCAGCTACCGCCTACCGTGAAAAGCGACAAAGCCGCCCGCGAAGGTCTGCGTGAAACCCTGTTTGAGAAGTGCATCAAGCGCCACCCGGCCACGGCGCGCATGCTGAACGTGCAGTACCGCATGCACGAGCAAATCATGGGCTTTAGCTCCGAGCAGTTTTACGGCGGCCAATTGGAGGCCCACCCAAGCGTGCGCCACGCCAGCCTGAGTGCCTACGACCCGAGCTTCGCGCCTGATTTGCCTGTGGAATTCTTCGACACAGCCGGCTTTGGCTTCTTGGAGATCACCATCCCTGAGAGTCGCTCCACCGCCAACCCCGAAGAAGCGGATGTTCTGCTCAAGCGCCTCGCCCAGCTTCTCGCGCCTTTTGAGCAGGCCGAGCACCAGCAGCACCCACTCACCATCGGCGTGATTGCGCCCTACCGTGCCCAGATTAACTACTTAAAAGACGCCATTGAAGAAAACGACGCACTCAACAGCTACTTGCAGGACCGCATGCTCAGCGTGGGCACGGTCGATTCGTTTCAGGGCCAAGAGCGCGACATCATTGCTATTTCACTAACGCGCAGTAACCGCAATAGCGAAATCGGCTTCCTCGCCGACATTCGCCGCATGAACGTGGGCATGACCCGCGCTCGCCGCAAGCTGCTGCTTGTCGGCGACTCATCGACGCTTTGCGCCCATCCGTTTTTCATGGAACTGTTGGACTACATCAAGCGCATCGGCGGCTACCGCACGGCATGGGAAATCGTTGATTACGCAGGGCTTGGTTGAGCTGTTGGCATGCTGATGCATCGCATCTCCCCTTATACAGAAGGAACATTCAATCGCTTTACCTTTTAAAGGGGTGGGCTCATTTAGCTTAATCGAGCGCGCAATTGAATGCTGAGCGACGTTGCGCTGTCTACTCATTACATAGTAATGAACCGAGAGGCATGAAAAATCTGTAACTTGCGCTGCACTTAAAGGATGGTTTTGAACAAATTTCGAGGGTGTCCCGAATTTTGTGTAAACGGCGGTTGAGTTAGACGCGCGACATGTATAAAAACTTGATTTTCTACACATCACTCAACCATCATGTATAGAAAATCGATTTTTTTATACATGATTGAGCTAACGAATTGGCGCATGCACCAGCTCGCCCCAGCGGGCGGCCATCTGCCGGCAGGCTGAATAGGCTAAAGATAGGTCGTCTTTTGGGCAATTAGACGGCCGTTGTGGCCTTCAAAGACCGTGCCAATGGCATTCTTGATACCTTCAGGAGCGCCGTAATTAATTGATGCCATGGCGAGAAAAATGAAAGCGCTTATGGCAAAGGTGGTGCCGAGACCGTGGACGTTTTGCAAGTCCTCATCGAAGTTGTCGCGGATTTTGCCTCTGGCCAACAACAGCCAGCACCTTGACTAGCTGCTCCTGGTCGTGAATTTCATAGAGCACGTTCTGACCGGCCAAACTGATGCGGCGCACTCCTTCGCCATACTGAGAAGCAGCTTCGTAAAGTCGGGGGAATTCAACTAGGCGTTCGGTACTACGTAACAAGCGTTTGCACAAATTATCGGCTTCCCACAGGGAAACATGCTCGGCATGGTAATCGAAAAGCGACTCGATATCCTCAAGGGCCGAATTGCTCCACTCAACGCGATGCACTAATCAACCGTTCATAGCGTGCATCCAGGCGTGCCGTAATTTCATTTGTGCTGAAGGTCGGTCTGTTGTCAGCGCGTGCTGCGACAACCTTAGCGCGTACCCATTCGTCGTGCTGGGCTTGGGCCAACTCGTCGTCGGCCAGACGTTGCAGCAGCGCTGCCTGACCCTGGTTACTCTGAGGGTGGATGCGCGGCAGGCTTTCAGCCAGTTCGCGCAGGAAATTGGCGTTCTCATAGTGGGTTGCTGTGTTCATGGCAATTCCATTTCTTACTGGTCTGGTTATTTAATCGTTTGACGGAATAGTTTATGTAGTGAGCACATCGTGATTATGCAGTCGCCCAACCCTTCTCGTCCTGTGCATCACGCTAGCTCATTACCTATAGGGCGGATATCTATGTGTGTCAGTCCCCGTTTATGCGAATAACGGTCATCTCTTTCAAAAGGTTCGCTTTAGAACACTAAATACCACGTCATGATTATAGGGATAATCATGACGCTGCCAGAAGCTATTTAATAGGCAATTGACAGACAACTACCCGCCGGCTGGCTTTGCCGCGATCAATAAAGGGCTTTGGGACATGAATAGCTGGGTTGAAGATGGTGCAGGCCATCAACTGCAAATGCGCCTTAACGCGGCTACAGCACGCGGTGAACAGGTCATCGTAGCTTTAGCAGCTCAGGGCGTCACAGCCCGTGTTGCTGACTAGCTCAGTAATGGTTGCTTCGCGCTGCACTCAGATGTTGATTTGCTGGTGGATATCTGCCCCAGGCATTTGAAATACAGTGTCTAGCCCGCTGCTCGCATCTCGCGCCTTGCAGCGATTACGAACAAGTCTTCTGCCGAGGGCTTATCCCAGCCCTCCCCTACTTCCCTAAGTCCAAGAAACTTTACGAAGGTCCCACTAACCATTTTGTGCTGCCAACCAGAAAGGTCAAATCTACGGACCACATGAACTAACGCTCGCTCAATCATTTCAGCCCGAAATAAAGCAAGAATTTCTGACTTTTCGGCATCATCAACCTCTTGGAAGCCAATAAGAATTTCATCTTTCCGATTCGTGAGCCACTCGTCGGTCAGGGAGGCCCGGTGCGTTTTTATATCTTGCGAAGTTAATTCTGTTCGTAATGTTGGCGCAGGCTTGTCGATTTGGGCGACACGGCTTAAGTGAGCTCGTAACCAACCGCCCTTTTTCAGCACTTCACCAACTTTTTCACTAGGCATTGCAAGCCTCTTTTCCAACTCTACAAGTCCAAGGCTCAACTGCTCAGGTCCGTGCTTTCTGAGTAGCGTCTCTGCGTCGCCCTGCCCTACGCCCAAGTTGACACTTCGGCCAATGATGGGGAGATCATTAACAGAGATGTTTTTTAAACCCGTTGGATTAGCTCGGGCTGAAGCATGACTTTTTAGCCGAACTTCGAACTGAATTTCTGCAATTGTTTTGTTGTCACGCTCTTTGAACTCGATGGGGCCAACAACATCAAGATTGGTTAAAGCATTGATTTCGGCCACGGCCTTAGTTAACACGTCACGCTTGAAGAACCGATATTCGGCCTTTGAATCATCGCTGGCAACACCGGTAAGAACAGGCCTCCACCAGCGCCAATGCTGCTTGGAAGTTTTATGCCCAGGATTATCAACGTATCTTGCGCAAATCTCGTAAAGCGCCATCGCCGCATGCGTTGAAAGCTGAGTAATGGCCTCAAGGGAAAGTCTTGCGTAACGGTCTGGACTAAGCAGTTGGTCACGAACTTTGGTGTCGTAGCGCCAAAAAACAGTAACGGCCCCTGTTGCCTTGTCTTTTCTCGTCCCCGCGCCGCTGAGTAAGCCGCAAGCCTCCCACGTCTCAATCTCGGCCGACGAAGGACTTTGCCACTCAACAGTTGTAGACATCAATTCAAGTAATATTTTTCGAACTGGGGCCGCGTCCTTGCTGTCGTAATTTGCAGCGGTCAAAACCTCATGTAATCGCGCCGTGTATTCAGTCTGCATGCCGTCATCCTGGGCACGGTGCAACAGCACATTGAAGAGCTTTCTGCCTAATTTTGTAATGCGGCGCCCACCTTTGACGGGCATCAGAGCCACGGCGTTAACGTGTTTTCGCACGTAGTCATCTTCTTGCTCGATTTTTGAAATTACAGCTCGGGTGGTCATGCTTGACTTTACCATCAAATGTGAGTTTTCCTTGACTGAGATTTCACACATAAGCCAGGTCAGCACTCCGAATTCTTCTCACATATGCAAATGCAGAATTCAAAAAACGGGGACTAAGGCAAGTAAAAAGCTTTGACTTCACATGACTTCAGTCAGTTCCAAGCCTATATGTGAGCTGTTACAGGGCTTGCATCTTCCTCAAGAGCGTAAATTGAGACACCCCGTGTCCACTCACATAGACCCCTGTAGAGTCTCACGTACTACCCGTATTTTTCTCACCTTGACCCCTGTAGAGCCTCACATACAGCCCTGTTAGACCTCACCTGTTCGAACGTAACTAATTGTCAGAAAACAAGAAATCAGGATGTAAAGGTATTAAAGGGCTTACAGGGTTTTAAAGAATTTAGAAACCATATGCAGGTCATCAGACTAAAAAACCATAAATTCATTAATAACCAATGACCGAAATCCAGTTGCTATCAAAAAAAGTATCCGGTAAAAAACTTTTTTTGTTAAAACACTGAATAATTCCATCACAATGCAGTTATTCCAATATTTCGATGGAGTTTTATAAATGATGAATCAAGAGCTGAAGTTGAAACCTGAATCACTGTCAGACATTATGGAGCAGGCAGACCGCGCTAGCTACATGATGACCGAGGTCAGAGGTGCATTGCTTGCCCCTTCAAATCGGAAACTTTCACCAGTTTTCAACGCAACACAATTAGCCGAACTTTGCGATGTAGAGCGAAGCCAAATTGTCTACCGTATTGGTAAGGGTGATCTGCCCACAGGTCAGATTAACGAAGGCGGCAACAGAAGAGAATTTAGCCTTGAGGAATCTCTCGTATGGATCCGCGAGTACAGAAGTAAATGCCTGCGCCCTGAAGGATCTGAGGCGATTTGTATATCTGTTGCCAATTTCAAAGGTGGAGTTGGAAAAACAACAACAGCAATGACGCTTGCGCAAGGCCTATCGCTTAAAGGTCATAAGGTTCTTGTCATCGACTGCGACCCTCAAGGATCCCTGACAACCCTATTTGGGATTTTGCCAGATACAGAAGTTGATGAATCTCAAACGATTCTCCCCGTCTGCCTTGGTATGGAAACAAGCATTGCGCCTGCCATTCAGAAAACTTACTGGAGTGGGATTGATCTTGTGTGCGCCGCACCGCTCCTGTTCGCTGCAGAGTTTGGCTTGCCAGCACGGCAAATGAATGAAACGTCATTTGAATTCTGGAACGTTTTGAACATTGGACTTGATGAGGTCAGAAGTCAGTACGACATCATCATTATCGATACCCCCCCTGCCCTCTCTTACGTGACGATTAACGCACTTATGGCCAGCGATGGGATCTTGATGCCTCTACCGCCAAACGCGCTTGATGCGGCATCTGCTGCTCAGTTTTGGCGCTTGTTCTCTGACCTTGCAGGGCAACTCGTTGAGCAGCGGGGCGTAACCAAAGAGTTTGATTTCGTTCGCGTCTTACTAACTCGCGTTGACTCCCAGGATGCGACAACAGCTACTGTTCGCGACTGGATCAATAAAACGTATGAGGGCAAAGTTCTCGCTGCTGAAATTCCGAAGACAACTGTAGCCTCATCTTCG
>CANBUY010000147.1 GCA_947372745.1 Comamonadaceae bacterium
AAAGGTGCGGCATTCTTACTCAGGTCGATACCGTAGTAATCCAAACGCCAAAGCAGAGGTGCAATCGCCACATCCAACATTGAAAACCCGTCACCCAGCATGTACTTGTTCTTCAAGAATACAGGGGCAAGTTGTGTCAAACGGTCACGAATGTGTGAGCGTGCTTTCTCGAGTAATTTGTCATTGCTTTTTGAAGCGCGTGACTCAAGCGTATTGACGTGCGTGAAGAGTTCTTTTTCAAAATTGAGCAAAAACAAGCGAACGCGTGCACGATCGACGGGGTCACCGGGCATCAACTGAGGGTGAGGAAAACGCTCATCAATGTATTCATTGATGATGTTTGACTCATACAAAATCAAATCGCGCTCGACCAGAATGGGCACTTGACCGTAGGGGTTCATCACATTGATGTCCTCCGGTTTGTTGTACAGGTCTACGTCACGAATCTCAAAATCCATGCCTTTTTCAAACAAGACAAAACGGCAGCGGTGGGAAAACGGGCAGGTAGTTCCTGAATACAACACCATCATGGCGGGGGCTCCTTAAAATCAAAAAGAGTGGGGTGCTGTGTGCAATCCCACTCTGAAAAACTCGAGCTACGGTTTGCGCAGCTTAAGCAGTTTAACGGTGTTACTTAACGTCTTTCCAGTAAGCAGCATTCAGTCGCCAAGCGAAGAAGCTGAATACACCCAAGAACATCAAGACCCAGACACCTACGCGAACACGCGTGTTCTGAACGGGTTCGCCCATCCATTGCAAATAACTAACCAAGTCACCCATCGAATCATCAAATTGAACCGATGTCATGCTTCCTGGCTTGACTTGTTCCCAGCCCTTGAACACTTTAACTTCGTGCCCATGCTCTTTGACTTCGTCATAAACAGGACGACGCTCGCCTTGCAATTCCCACAGCACGTGGGGCATAGCTGCATTAGGAAACGCCATGTTGTTCCAACCCGTTGGCTTTTCTTCATCTCTGTAGAAAGTGCGCAAATAGGTGTAGAGATAGTCGGCACCAGAACCGCCGGCACCAGCACGTGAACGTGCAATCACGGTCAAATCAGGTGGGTTTGCACCAAACCAGGCTTTCGCTTGCTGCGGATCAATCGCCGCTTTCATGGTGTCACCAATTTTGGAATTGGTCACCAACAGGTTGCTTTTGATCTGCTCTTGTGTCAGCCCAATATCCTGAAGCCGTGTGTAGCGCATGAACGCAGCGGAGTGGCAATTCAAGCAGTAGTTAACAAACAACTTGGCGCCATTTTGCAAAGCGGCCATGTCATTTGTTTTGTTGGGGGCCTTGTCTAAAACCATACCCCCCACATTGGCCTGCGCACCGATGGCAAGACCCAGAGAGAGCATCAAACCAAGGATGATTTTTTTAGTAAAACCTGTTGTTTTCATATTTCTTCTCCTGCTCAATGTGCCGTGAAAGTGACGCGATCAGGCACTTGCTTGAAGGTCCCGATTTGACTCCACCAAGGCATCAGCAAGAAGAACCCAAAGTAAAACAAGGTACCCAACTGAGAGACTCGCCCACCGATATCTGATGGAGGTTGCATACCTAGGTAGCCCAACACCAAGAAATCGACCACAAACACGGCATACATATATTTGTGCCAATCTGGACGGTAGCGAATTGATTTAACCGCACTGTTGTCAAGCCAAGGCAAGAAGAAAAGAATGACGACACCGCCACCCATCGCAACCACACCCCAGAATTTGGCATCAATGGACAACATCATGGCCACAATAACCACAGCAGCACCCAAAATGACGCCCTTGAACAAGGTTGGCATTTTGATTTTGGTGACGCCCAAGCCTGCACCTACCAGCACGCAAAGAATCAAGGCGTACATCATCTCGCCCGTTACCGCGCGGAGCATGGAGTAGAACGGTGTGAAGTACCAAACGGGTGCAATGTGCAGTGGTGTCTGGAACGGGTTAGCAGGTATGAAGTTGTTGTACTCGAGGAAATATCCGCCCATTTCAGGTGCGAAGAAAACAATCGAGGTAAATACCATCAAGAAAATACTGACCGCGAAAATATCGTGAACAGAATAGTAAGGATGGAAAGGAATACCGTCCCGAGGGATACCGTTTTCATCTTTGTTGGCTTTGATTTCAATGCCATCAGGATTGTTTGAACCCACTTCATGCAAAGCAATGATGTGCGCAACTACCAAGCCCAACAACACCAAAGGCACTGCGATCACGTGGAAACTGAAGAACCGGTTCAATGTGGCATCACCAACCACAAAGTCACCCCGAATCAACAAGGCCAAATCTGGCCCAATGAAAGGAATGGCTGAAAACAAGTTAACGATCACCTGAGCGCCCCAGTAGCTCATCTGGCCCCAAGGCAACAAATATCCCATAAAGGCTTCAGCCATCAGTGCGAGGAAAATCCCGCAGCCAAACAGCCAAATCAACTCGCGGGGTTTGCGGTAGCTGCCGTAGATCAAACCACGGAACATGTGCATGTAAACCACCACAAAAAACGCCGATGCGCCGGTTGAGTGCATGTAGCGAATCAACCAACCCCATGGCACGTCGCGCATGATGTATTCAACAGAACCAAACGCCAAGGCAGCGTCAGGCTTGTAATGCATCACCAGAAAAATGCCGGTGACGATTTGAATCACCAGCACCAACATGGCGAGGGATCCAAAGATGTAGAAGAAGTTGAAGTTCTTGGGTGCGTAGTACTCGGTCATGTGCTCTTTAATGAGCTTGGAGGCCGGAAAACGGTTATCAACCCAGTTGAGCAACTTCTCACCTGCAGGGGCATTGGGGGAAACTTCGTGGAAATCAGCCATTTTGTGTGTCCTTAGGCTTTTTTATCTTCACCAATGAGCAACTTAGTCTCAGAGAGGTACATGTGAGGAGGCACTTCGAGGTTGTCGGGTGCCGGCTTGTTTTTGTAAACGCGTCCCGCCAAGTCAAAGGTGGATCCGTGGCAAGGGCAGAAAAAGCCGCCTTGCCAGTCATCTGGCAGTGAGGGCTGCGCACCAGGCAGGAACTTGTCGGAGGGCGAGCAACCCAAGTGGGTACAAATACCCACCGCAATCATGTACTCGGGCTTGATAGAGCGAGTTTCATTGCGGGCATATTCAGGCGCCTGATCATTGGGCTTGCGCTCAGATTTTGGATCGGCCAACTGAGCATTCAGTTTTGGCAGTGCAGCCAATTGCTCAGGGGTACGGCGCAAAATCCAAACTGGCTTGCCGCGCCACTCAACCGTCATTTTTTCACCCGGTTTAAGGGCCGAAATATCAGCCTCTACGGCCGCACCAGCCGCTTTGGCTTTCTCTGACGGCTGAAAAGTGCTGACAAATGGAACGGCTACAGCTGCGGCGCCTACGGCACCGGCACAACTTGAGGCAATCAGCCACGTTCTTTTACTGGCGTCGATCTGGTCGCTCTCGACATGGGTTTCGCTCATGGGAATCCTCAATGAAAAACATCGCTATTAGGGAACCTTGGATTGTAGCTGACGGCTCTTTGCAAGGCTCATGACGAATGTCCATTGTAAAAATTGTTTTTAACCAATAATCACTGTTTTATTTAATTTCCTAAGGTCAAAAATGGCAATCCTTCAAGAATTCAAAGAGTTTGCAGTCAAGGGCAACGTCATGGATCTCGCCGTGGGCGTGATTATTGGGGGGGCTTTTGGCAAGATTGTGGATTCAGTGGTCGGCGATCTGGTCATGCCTCTTGTGGGCGCCATGGTTGGGAAACTGGATTTTTCAAATCTATTTCTTGTGCTCGGAACACCCCCTTCAGGCACCCTAATGACCCTGGATGCGCTGAAAAAAGTGGGCATTCCTGTGTTTGCCTACGGTAACTTCATCTCAGTGGCCGTCAATTTCGCCATTCTGGCGTTCATCATCTTCATCATGGTCAAACAGATCAACCGACTGAAAAAATCCAATCCGGCTCCGGTTATCGTGCCCGTTCCTGCGCCCCCGGCGGAAGACGTGCTGCTGCTCCGTGAAATTCGCGACAGCCTGAAGAAATAGTTTGACTATTTTGATAGCTGCCCAAGCTTGGTAGCCTTGTCTTAGATACCCATTACTTAAGAAATATTTTGCTCACACATCTGGCGAGCCATGCGAATAGCCTCCACCAGACTGGACGCATCGGCCAGACCCGTACCGGCAATATCAAAGGCCGTGCCATGGTCGGGACTGGTGCGCACCAGCGGCAAACCCAGCGTGACGTTGACGCCTTTTTCTACACCCAGATACTTCACAGGAATCAAACCTTGGTCGTGGTACATGGCCACCACCACATCAAACTCACCCAACGCATGGCCTTTGCTACGCGCCCGCATAAACACCGTGTCGGGGGCAAAAGGCCCTTGGACGAGCATCCCCAATTGGCGTGCTGCCTCAATCGCAGGAAGAATAATGTCGATTTCTTCTCGCCCAAAAAGACCGCCCTCCCCGGCATGCGGATTCAAACCAGCTACACCGATGCGAGGGGGACGACCCAAAACTTTCGTCAGTGCGACATGGGTGATGCGCAAAGTTTCCAACACACGCTCAAAGGTCACTGCCGTAATCGAGTCGCGCAAAGACACATGAATACTGACCAGCACCACACGCAACTCGTCGTTGGCCAGCATCATTCTGACGGGCATTTGAGCCACGTTGACGCCCGCATGCTTGGCAGCCAAGGCCTGCAGCATTTCAGTATGCCCCGGGAAGTTTGAATGGGGTTCACCCGCCAGCGACAGCGCGGCCTTATTAAGTGGCGCCGTGACAACGGCGGCAATTTCACCTCGCAAAGCCATACCTGCGGCCAAAACGACACTTTCAGCTGCCAACTTTCCTGCCTGAGCACTTAACGCGCCCATTTGAACAAGTGCTATCGGGCTCCCCACCTGCAACACGGGCAGGCAGCCAGGAGGCACGCCAAGTGCGTCTTGGGGCGACTCGATCTGTGCCACCATCATCGGGATTTGATCTGGGCTCACCCAATGAATAGCGCGGCGTAGGGTGGCAAGGTCACCCACGACAAAACATCCTCGCGTCAACTCTGGCGCACCCATGAACGCTTTCGCAATGATTTCGGGGCCGATGCCCGCTGGGTCGCCGAGGGTGATGGCTATTGGTTTATTCAACATATCAGGCAGGGTTGTCAATTTCAATAAATTCGTGCTCAAGCCCCCATTGGGCTGCCACATGCGCGGCGACCGCTGGTGCGCCAAACCGCTCGCTGGCATGGTGACCGCAAGCGAAGTAAGCCACGCCCATTTCTCGCGCATAGTGCGCCTGGGGCTCAGAGATTTCACCGGTAATGAAGGCATCCGCCCCTGCGGCAATCGCGGCTTCAAAATAACTTTGAGCGCCACCGCTGCACCATGCTATTTTTTTTATAGCTCGCTCAGCACAACCAACATGCGTTACAGGTCTTTTTAATGTATTTTCAAGATGTGAAGCCAGCAACGCTGCGCTGTCAAAACCATTACCCTGTGCCCGAGCACCCAAAAAACCAAGGTCCTGCTCACCAAAGCGACTCTGCGCAATCAAGCCCAACTTGAGGCCCAATTGCGCGTTATTGCCCAACTCAGCGTGCGCATCCAGTGGCAAGTGATAGGCAAACAGGTTGATGTTGTGCGCCAGCAGCAGGCCCAGGCGCTGGCGCATCCAACCCGTGACCCG
>CANBUY010000148.1 GCA_947372745.1 Comamonadaceae bacterium
TGAATTTCACATCTTTTTTACTTCATGAGCGTTTGTTAGTCAGTTAAGACTAAGTTCTAAAGAACTTGGCTACTCGCCTCAAACGCCCACACTTATCGGCTGTATATTTTTAATGATCTCAAACACAACTTGCATCGCGTTTTATTTGCTTCACTGTGATCAGCGAAGCCTTTAATTCTAGCACGCTTTTGGCGCCCCTCAGAAGAGAATTTCTTAATCAGCCTGTTTGCACATTGCTTATTAAGTCCACCTAGCCAAGCCCTCTATTATTGCACGCTATTCAGACTAAAGAAGAAGAAATCCAATAAATCATCTGCTTAATTACGGCAGCCCGTCACAAGTTGCTTTGTCGACCACAGGTGCACTTGAATTCACTGGAATGCCACTTCGGCAAAACTACGCAACTTTCTACTGTGAAGCTGATCAACGCCCAACTCCCTTAGCAACTCTATGGCACGCATGCCGATGCGCAGATGCTGGTCGACCCTTTCGCGGTAAAAATGATTGGCCATGCCGGGGAGTTTTATTTCACCATGCAGTGGTTTATCACTCACGCACAACAAGGTGCCATACGGCACCCTGAACCGGAAGCCGTTGGCAGCAATCGTGGCACTCTCCATGTCCAAAGCCACGGCTCGGCTCTGGCTAAATCGTCGTTGCGGCCCATTGTCAGGCAGCAACTCCCAGTTGCGGTTATCGGTGCTGGCCACAGTGCCGGTTCGCATGATGCGCTTGAGCTCTTGCCCCTTCAATTGCGTGACATCCGATACAGCAGCCTCCAGCGCCACCTGAATCTCAGCCAGTGCAGGAATCGGCACCCAAAGGGGCAACTCTTCATCCAGCACATGGTCTTCACGCACGTATCCATGGGCAAGCACATAGTCACCCAGCTGCTGCGTGTTACGCAAGCCAGCACAGTGACCCAGCATGATCCAGGCATGCGGCCTCAACACCGCAATGTGGTCGGTAATGGTCTTGGCATTGGCCGGACCCACCCCGATATTGACCATCGTGATGCCGCTGCGGTCTGCTCGGACTAAGTGGTAGCCAGGCATTTGGGGCAAACGGGGTGGCACTTTACCCAGCTCATCCCCTGAAATGACAGCACTTCCTGCACGACGCGTCACAACATTGCCCGGCTCCACAAAGGCCACATATTCACTATTGGGATTGGCCATGGCCTCATGCCCCAGACGAACAAACTCATCTATATAGAACTGGTAATTGGTGAACAGGACAAAGTTCTGAAAATGCTCCGGGGCCGTGCCGGTGTAATGACGCAAACGATGCAGGGAATAATCCACCCGGGGCGCCGTAAAAAGCGACAGCGGCTGCGCCTCTCCTGGACGCGGCTGATAAGTCCCATTGGAAATACCGTCATCCATCGCCGCCAGATCCGGCAAATCAAACACATCGCGCATCAACTGGCGCCGCTCTGCGCTCAGACTGCCCTCTATGTGGTCGTTCTCGGCAAACGAAAAGTGAATCGGGATGGGTTGCGTGCTGGTGCCAACCTCCAGGGCCACCTCATGGTTGGCCAGCAACAGCGTGAACTGCTCCAAATAGTAAGACGCATACAAATCAGGGCGCGTGAGGGTGGTCTCAAAACGGCCAGGGCCCGCCACAAAACCATAGCTCAGGCGTGCACTGTCCGATGAATTCAAACGCGCCACCGTGTCGGTCTGAACCCGGACAAATGGATAGCAAGCCCGAACATGGCCCGGCAAGGTCTCCCCGGCCACATAGCGCTTCATGGCTTCGCGCAGATGCGCAATATTTGCATCGTAGATCTCACGCACCCAAGCCAGAGCGGCGGCTGGATTGGTGAAACGAGCAGGGGCAATGAAGGCAGGTAAATAAGACATCTGTTTATTGTGCACGGTCGAGATGACCCACTCTTGCGCCCAAGCGATATCCACCCACAACAGCCGTACTTCAGACAGCCGCATCTGAAAACTGCCATACTGCCACCCCTTGTATTAATTAGTAAGCGTTCATGTTGAAATTCACATGTTGTGATGCGGTCAGGCAGTTTTCCAATAGCGGGCAGGCGCAGGTTTTGCGCGGCATCACTCGGGGTTACGAGCGGGAATGCTTGCGCGTGGATGCCAACGGCCAACTGGCCACCACAGCCCACCCCGCCGCCTTGGGCTCCAAGCTGACCCACCCCTGGATCACCACCGACTATGCCGAGGCGCTGCTGGAATTCATCACCCCGCCCTCACAAGACCCTGCGTTTCCGCTGGACTTTTTGCGCGACATTCACCGATTCAGTGCACAACAACTCGGCAATGAATTGATGTGGGCCGGCTCCATGCCCTGCGTTTTGGGGAACGACAAAGACATCGCCATTGCAGACTACGGCAGCTCTAACGCTGCTCGCTTCAAGACCGTTTACCGCGAAGGTCTCGGCTTGCGCTATGGCCGCAAGATGCAAACTATTTCTGGCGCGCACTACAACTGGTCCCTGCCCGATGAATTTTGGGCCACCCTGAAAGACTGTTGCGCCGCCGCCGGTAGCACTCAAGACTTTGTCAGCGACCGCTACTTCGGCTTAATTCGCAACTTTTTGCGCTTTGGCTGGCTCATTCCTTACCTGTTTGGTGCATCACCGGCTGTCAGCGAGTCGTTTTTGCAGGGCCGAAAGTCCGATTTACAGGAACTATTCCCCGGCACCCTCTACGGCCCGCACGCTACCAGCCTGCGCATGAGCGACCTGGGCTACCAGAACCGGGCGCAAGCTCAACTCCATGTCAGCTTTAACTCGCTGGCCGAATACACCCAGGCACTGGAAACGGCCATTCGCACACCCGACCCGTATTACGAAGAAATTGGTGTGCGTGACGGCGAACACTGGAAACAACTGAACGCCAATTTATTGCAAATCGAGAACGAGTTTTACGCTGGCATTCGCCCCAAGCGCATTGGCAAACACGGCGAGCGCCCAGCCCAGGCCCTGCAAAAGTACGGCGTGGAATACGTTGAAGTGCGCCTTTTTGATCTGAACCCCTTTGTTGACATTGGCATCACCCCCGACCAAGGGACCTTTGCCGATGTGCTGCTGCTGATGTGCCTGTTCCGCGAAAGCCCGCCCATCACGGCCCGGGAGCAAAGCGAAAACGATGAAAACAAAAACCGTGTGGTCAACCGGGGACGTCAGCCCGATTTGCACTTGCTGGCGCACAACCGCGAGCAACCGTTTCGTCCGCTGGCGCATGAGTTGTTTGACGACATGCAGCCCTTTGCCGAGATGCTGGATGCCGCCTACGGAGGCGACCGCTACAGCGCCACGATGCAAAACTTGCGAACCCGCATTGACCATCCGGACACCACGCCCTCGGCGAAAGTGCTCTCGGAAATACGCGAGCAAGGCGGATTTTTCAAACACGCCATGCATTTGGCAAAGCAACACACCGCTGGCCTGCAAGCGCAATCGCTAGACGAGGCCACCAAAGCCCGCTTTATAGCAAGTGTTCACGAATCCCACCAAAAACAACAGCAACTCGAAGTCCACGAGCAAGGCAGCTTTGAAGACTTCGTTGCCCGCTACTACGCCTGAAATCCATAAGATTTAAGCTCAATTTTGAATGCTGACATGCGAAGACAGCTATTTTTTTAATAGCGAACTTTGCCGGTCAAACTATTGACCAAGCACGGATTGCGTCCCCCTTACGAATTTCTCAAAATTCCTTGCATTTTGGTACAAGGTGGGCGTCATGTCATTTTTTGACCCACCGCAAGGTCACGACGCCCAACGATGCTGAAGACATTAACATTGATTTATCACAAAGTTAATAAATATCAAGAAAGGCCAAATAGCAATTGGGGATTTCCCCATAGTTAGTTCAAAAGGCAAAAAATGAAAAAGCAAATTCTCACCGCTATCGTCTTGGCTTCTACCTTGGTGGCGGGTAACGCATTCGCCCAAGCAAAAGAAGGCCCCTGGATGGTTCGGGTCCGTGCCGTGAACCTCACAAGCGCCAACACCGACAGCACCCCGCTGGGCTTGAGCATCAACAACAAGACCATCCCCGAAGTCGACATCAGCTACTTCATCACCAAAAATGTCGCTGTTGAGCTCATTTTGACGGTGCCGCAAGAGCACACCTTGAGTTCGAACGGTGCAAGCATTGGCACCCTCTCCCACCTGCCGCCCACTTTGCTGGCGCAATACCACTTTGATGTCCCCGGCTTCAAACCGTACTTGGGCGCGGGCATCAACTACACCAAATTCAGCTCGGTCAACCTGAGCGTACCGGGCGCAGATGTTGACCGCAACAGTTTTGGCGCCGCCTTGCAAGTAGGTGTCGACATTCCTTTATCGGGCAATATGTACCTGAACTTTGACTTGAAAAAGGTCTACATCGGCACCGACGTGAGCCTCAATGGCGCCAAGCTCGGCGCCTTCAAAGTTGACCCCGTCTTGTTCGGCATGGGCGTGGGCTGGCGCTTCTAAACGTCAACCGAGTTAATTAAGGCGGACTGCAGCCGCCTTGGTCAATCGAAAAGCCATGCGGCAACTGCGCGTGGCTTTTTTTCGGTTAAAACCACCCGGCCCACCGGGGTCAGCGCCTGAGCATCAAACGACCGGCGATTTAACTCGCTAGACTGCCATGCTATGGACGCCAGCACCTTTATCCGCGACTTGATCGTTCAAGTGGCTCAACTCCGCGAAACTGCGGACAAAAATCCTGAACTGGCGCAGGCGGTCGGCGCTATCAAGCGTTTTCAGGCCCGGCGGTTTGCCGGCACTTACCGCGACTTGCTGCAAAAGGAACCGTTCGCCCAAGCCGCCCGTTTTTTTCTGGATGAGCTTTACAGCGAAAAGAACTACACCCGACGTGACGCCCAATTTGCCCGTATCGCCGGCGCACTGGAGCGACTCTTCCCCAAGCCGGTCGTACAAACCGCCATGTCATTGGCGCAGCTGCACCTGCTCACGGAAACCCTCGACCTGGCCATGGCCGAGCACTGGCGCGCTGACCCAGAAAAGAACGACGCTGCACGCTACATCAGCGCCTGGCGTGCCGTAGGCCTGCGCGACCAACGCAACACCCAGTTGGCGCAAGTGCTGGCTTTGGGGCGCGAACTCGATCAACTCACCCGCACCCCCGGCCTTCGACTTATGCTCAAGATGATGCGTGGCCCCGCCAATTTGGCCGGGCTGGGTGACTTGCAACGCTTTCTTGAAGCCGGGTTTGACACCTTTGCCGCCATGGGCCGTCAAACCGGCGCCACCGCCTATTTTCTGGACACCGTGTCAAGGCGCGAAACCCGGCTGTTTGACGACCTGTTTGAGGCCGAACTTGTCGCCTGCGAGACGCAGCTCAGCCAACTATTGGCGCCACCACGCTAAGGTTGACCCATGCACAAAGCCCTCACACTGCCCCCGGCCATCACCGTTTTAGAACGCGGCTGGCTCTCGTCCAACAACATTCTGATTGCCGGAAGTAAAACGACGGCGCTGATTGACAG
>CANBUY010000149.1 GCA_947372745.1 Comamonadaceae bacterium
GATGGTTTTTCAATGCTTGATGTGGCGATTGCGCCTTTGCTTTGGCGTCTGGATTACTACGGGATTGATCTGAGCAAGAATGCGGCTCCCTTGTTGAAATATGCGGAGCGGATTTTCTCCCGTCCGGCCTATATTGAAGCGTTGACGCCTTCAGAAAAAGTAATGCGTAAGTAATTTACTCCATGTCAATGATTGATGCGAACGACACAACATCCACTCGTCCCTACCTGATCAGGGCTTTGTACGAGTGGTGTACCGACAATGGTTTAACACCTTATGTTTCTGTTGCCGTGAATGAGCACGTTCAAGTGCCGTTCGAGTTTGTCAAGGACGGTGAAATTGTTCTTAACATTAGTTTTGACGCCACCACATCACTGAAACTGGGCAATGATTACCTTGAATTCAAAGCCCGCTTCGGGGGTGTTGCCCGAGAAATAATTGTTCCTATTGAGCAAATTAGTGGCATCTACGCGCGCGAGAATGGGCAAGGAATGGCCTTTCCAATAAGCGCCTCCAAGTCGGCTAAGCAAGCACCTCAGCGCAGTGTTTCAGACAAGGTTGCAGGGCCCTTGGCTTCAACCATTGAAGCCCGCACAACAACACTAGTAAGTGTTGAGTCTTCAAAACGTGCCGATGATGCGATAGAGCTTGAAGATCCACCCCGGTCTCCTACAGGCGGACAGCGCCCGACATTGACGCGCATTAAATAATATAGCTGCGTGCACTGAAATGCACAAATTCTCTATTAAAATACACTTGTGCCGCTTTAGCTCAGTTGGTAGAGCAACCGCCTTGTAAGCGGTAGGTCGTCAGTTCGAATCCGACAAGCGGCACCATTATTTTCTTAGATATCAAACGCGGGTAACTTGTACCTTAAGTCGTATTGATTCAACATCCCAGCCTTTAACTCTCAAATGTGCTGCCATCGCAGGCAGCAACTGCCGGATCTTCGCGGCAGCTGAGTTATTCTCCAGTATTAAACACCATACAGTTCCTTCTATCGGGCCCGCTTTGATGCAGGTGCGCAATGGGCTAGGTATGAGTGCTTCAATCGCTTTAAGTCGAGCAACCGAATCGCGGCTAAGTTCGGTTAATTTAGCCAAGGTAGGCGAGTCCTGACTGGCTTGAAATAACGTGACTGAGTGTTGGCGACGGTTCATAAACTTTTCATTGAGGGTTTATATAAATGCAATTAATCATTACGGATGCTTGGCTAGCTAAGAGCCGCGCCATTCATCTTAGCGGAAGCAAACTTATCGCATTTACCTTGATTGCCTCTGTGGTGCTCATGTTGACTTCCGTGGGTATGTACCACTGGGTTTTTCTAAAAGGTGCCCGCGAGGGGTGGCCGGTGGTTGGGGCCTTACTGCGTTTAGTGGTGAAAGACGAGTTTGAGCAGCGTGATAAATTCATGCGCGAAAATTTGGATGTTTTGGCGCGAAAATTGGGTGAAGTTCAGGCCAAGCTCACACAGCTTGAGTCTTTGGGGGATCGTGTTTCAGGCTTGGCGGGTATCAGTCCCTCGGAGATTAAAGTCAAATCGGGACAGGGCGGCGCTTTGATCACTGGTCGGTCGTTGACGCTTGATGAAATCAAGATGACTCTCTCTGATCTTGAGGTGCTAACAGGGCAGCAAACCGACTTGTTGACCGTGATGGAATCACGACTCTTTGACCTCAAGATCCGAAATATGATGGTTCCCACGCGTCAGCCGTTGGCAAATGTTAACTTGGGCTCCATTTTTGGTTGGAGAATTGATCCAATTACAGGGACTTCAGCCCTGCATACTGGCTTGGACTATCAAGCGGACGTAGGAACACCCATTTATTCGGCTGCTGGTGGATTGGTGGTCGCCCAAGAGGTGCATCCTGCCTACGGCAATATGATCGAAATCGACCACGGGAATGAACTCATCACCCGATATGCCCATGCTTCAAGAACCTTTGTTAAAAAAGGTGACCTTATAAAAAGAGGTCAAAAAATAGCCGAGGTCGGCACCAGCGGTCGCTCTACCGGCCCTCACCTTCATTTTGAGGTTCTGGTGCGTGGCATTCCACAAGACCCTCAAAAGTTCCTTGCTGCGGGTCAAAAGTTCCCACCGCAGCAACAGGCAAAGGTGACGACGCCCTTCGTGACGAAAACCTTGGTAACGACAGCTAACACCGTTCGGAATCAGGTGTCCGGGCAAAGGTAAAATGTCACGATAGTTATGAATGCAATGCTTATTTTGGATCAGCTGTTGCACTTCTTGACTTTGTCCTCATTTCATCCAGATTAACAAAGGATTGCGCTGGTTTTTGGGCCCATGTGGGCCCAGTGGCCCGTCTTGCATTCATGGCAACAAACTTTCTCACTAAAATTTTTGGCAGTCGCAATGATCGCCTTTTGAAGCAATATCGCCAGGGCGTCGCGCAGATCAACGCCATGGAGGCTGCCTTGGAGCAGTTGTCGGATGAGGATCTTCGGGCCAAAACTACAGAGTTTCAAACCCGAATTGCTGCGGGAGCGTCACTCGATGCAATTTTGCCCGAGGCTTTTGCGGTCGTTCGTGAAGGCTCCAAGCGCATTATGAAAATGCGCCACTTTGATGTGCAAATGCTGGGCGGCATGTCCTTGCACAATGGAAAAATATCCGAGATGGGTACAGGGGAGGGTAAAACATTAACCGCGACCTTGCCGGTCTACCTCAATGCCTTGTCCGGTAAAGGCGTACATGTGGTCACAGTTAATGACTACCTGGCCAACCGCGATGCGCAATGGATGGGAAAGCTCTATAACTTTTTGGGCCTGACGGTGGGTATTAATTTGCCCAATATGTCGCGCGAAGAAAAGCAGGCGGCTTACCGCGCAGACATCACCTACGGCACGAACAACGAATATGGCTTTGACTATTTGCGTGACAACATGGTGTACGAGGTGGCTGATCGCGTTCAGCGCGGTTTGAACTTTGCCATTGTTGATGAGGTTGACTCCATCCTGATTGATGAAGCGCGAACACCACTCATCATCAGCGGTCAAGCAGAAGATCACACCGATCTATACATCGCCATCAATAAAATTGTCCCTCAATTGCAACAGCAAGAGGGCGAAGAGGATCCTCGCACGGGTGAAGGCATCACCAAGCCTGGAGACTTTACGCTTGATGAGAAAACGCGTCAGGTATTTTTGACCGAGCAGGGTCACGAAAGTGCAGAACAGATTTTGTTCGACCTGGGCTTGATTCCTGAGGGGGCCACACTTTATGACCCCGCCAATATCACCCTGATGCACCACCTGTACGCAGCCTTGCGTGCCAACAACCTTTATCACCGGGACCAGCACTATGTGGTGCAGGAGGGTGAAATTGTCATTGTGGATGAGTTCACTGGCCGCTTGATGTCGGGTCGCCGCTGGAGTGAAGGCTTGCACCAGGCGGTGGAAGCCAAGGAAGGCGTCAATATCCAGCCTGAAAACCAGACGATGGCGTCGATTACGTTTCAGAATTACTTCCGCTTGTACGGCAAACTGGCTGGTATGACAGGCACAGCCGACACGGAAGCCTATGAGTTTCAGGAGATTTACGGTTTGGAAACGGTGGTCATGCCACCCAATCGCCCCAGCAAGCGTGACGATCAACTCGATCGTGTGTACAAAACCACGCGTGAAAAATACGAAGCCGCCATCAAGGATATTCGTGAATGCTATGAGCGCGGGCAACCCGTGCTTGTGGGAACAACGTCGATTGAGAACTCGGAAATCATTGCGCAGTTGCTGGAAAAGGAAGGCTTACCGCACCAAGTGTTGAATGCCAAGCAGCACGCGCGTGAGGCCGATATCGTCGCGCAGGCGGGTCGCCCCAAGATGATTACGATTGCCACCAATATGGCCGGTCGGGGAACGGATATTGTGTTGGGGGGCAATATCAGCCAAGCGGTAGAAGCCATTGAGTCAGACGAAGCTTTGGATGCGGCTCAAAAGAAAGATGAGTTGACCGCCATCCGTGCCGCGTGGTCTGTGGTGCATGAGCAAGTCAAGGCGTTGGGCGGTTTGCGCATCATTGCCACTGAGCGCCATGAGTCACGTCGAATTGACAATCAATTGCGCGGTCGTTCAGGCCGGCAGGGCGATCCAGGTTCATCACGTTTCTATTTGAGTCTTGATGATTCGTTGATGCGCATATTTGCCGGTGATCGGGTTAAATCGATCATGGAACGGCTCAAAATGCCGGATGGTGAAGCGATCGAAGCAGGGATTGTGACGCGCAGTATCGAGAGTGCCCAGCGCAAGGTTGAGGCCCGTAACTTTGACATGCGCAAGCAGTTGCTCGAATACGATGATGTCTCCAATGACCAGCGCAAAGTGATTTATCAGCAGCGCAATGAGATTCTGGATGCCGATGATTTGTCGGCCCAGATTACTTCTCTGCGTGAAGGTTGCTTCAACGATTTGGTCCGCCAATATGTCCCTAATGAATCAGTTGAAGAGCAATGGGATATTGCAAGCTTGGAGCGCGTTTTGTTGGAGGAGTGGCAGTTGAGTCTGGGCTTGTCGCAACAGGTGGCTGCGGCCAGTGCCATCACGGACGAAGACTTGCTTGAATCCGTGCGAGCCGAGGCTAATCGCGCTTTTGCGGAAAAAGTAGATTTGGTGGGCGGTGAGAATTTCACTCGATTTGAGCGCATGGTGCTGCTGCAAAGTATTGACACCCATTGGCGTGAGCATTTGAGCTCGCTGGACTATTTGCGCCAAGGTATCCATTTGCGCGGTTATGCCCAGAAGCAACCGAAGCAGGAATATAAGCGCGAAGCCTTTGAGCTGTTTGGACAATTGCTTGATTCTGTGAAGAACGACGTCACCAAAGTACTCATGACGGTCAAAATCCAGTCCAATGAGCAACTTGATGAAGCGGCTGAGCGAATCGAAAGCCAGAGTGAAAGCATGGCCAATGTCACCTATAGCGCGCCCACAGAAACAGGTGAAGTGGTCACGACTGTTGACGAAGATACGATCCCCAAGAGCCCATTCAGTGCAGGTGGCGAATTTCCACGTGTGGGCCGCAACGAGGCCTGCCCTTGCGGCAGTGGTAAAAAATACAAGCACTGCCACGGTCAGTTGACTTGAAGTAAAGTAAATTAAGCGATCGGGCCTTTGGCCCGATTTCTTTTGGTCAATCAATTTACGGATAATTCATACGCGAGAATGTCCACGTTCATTTGAAAGTACAACATGTCTGTTAATTTGTCAGCCCCCAATCCCGCAGAGCTTTTCCCCATCGCCGGTGTGCGCATTGGCGTCACAGAAGCCGGGATTCGCAAGGCCAATCGAAAAGACTTGACGGTCGTTTTGATCGATGCCGGCGCCTCGGTGTCCGGGGTGTTTACCCAGAACAGGTTTTGCGCAGCGCCGGTCCAACTCTGCCGTGAACATCTGGCCACGGGTGCTGGTGTCAGGGCCA
>CANBUY010000150.1 GCA_947372745.1 Comamonadaceae bacterium
TTGATCGATGTGCGCGAGGTGAAACGCAACACGGTGACGGCGGCGTTGACCGGGCGCTACGGGGCGTCGAACCGTCTGGAGCTTGAGATGCGGGTGCCGTATGTGTACCGCTCGGACGCCACGGTGAGCCGCGAAGCGTTCATTCCAGAGTCAACCGATGGCGTGTTTAATGCCAACGGCTTGCACTTGGGCGACGTGGAGTTGGGCGCGCGCTATCAGTTGAATGATGGCGGCATCGATAAGCCATTTTTTATTGGGAGCATGCGTTTTAAATCCCACACCGGCACCGACCCTTTTGAAGTGGTGACGGACTGTCAGGCGAAGTGCGCTAAAAATACACTCGACACGGGCTTGCCGCTGGATTTGCCTTCAGGCTCAGGTTTTAATTCTTTGCAGGTGGGCCTGACGGCACTGTACCCGTCAGACCCGGTGGTATTTTTTGGCAGCATGACGTATCTGCACAATTTTTCGCGTGACAACGTGAGCCGCAAAGTGTTGGATGGCGCCACTGAGTTTTTGGGCACCATTTCGCCGGGCGCGGTGGTGGGATTTAACTTTGGTATGGGGCTGGCGATTAACGAAAAATCAACTTTGAGTATTGGCTACGACCACAGCTCGGTGGGACGAACAGAAAAAGATGGCGCGGCGGTGAATGGCTCGGTCAGGACGCAGTTGGGCACCTTGTTGCTGGGCTATTCGTATCGCCTAAGTCCGAAAACCACGCTGAACGTTTCAGTAGGCGCCGGGCTGACCCGCGACACGCCCGATGTGTCTTTGACCGTGCGTGTGCCAGTGTCTTTTTAGTCGCTTTTCTTAAAGCTTAACGATGGCTTCAATCAATCGGCTGACTGGCGCACACACGGACCGGGCACCCAAGGTTTACAGCCTGAGCTTGCCGCTGGCGCTGGCGGCCAGGCTGGCGGCACTGGGCGAGTTGCATCCGCATAAATCGCAAGAGGCCTTGTTGACAGACTTGGTGGCGCTGGGGCTGGAGGCGGTCGAGCGCCAATGGCCGGGGCGCCCAGAGCAGTCCAGTGATTTCCACCCCGACGCCCGCTTGCCGGTGTACCTGGTCACCGGCCCTTTTGCCGCCTTTCATGGCCTGACGCATAAACACCACTTGGCCATGGAGCGGGCCTTGGCACAAGAAGACCCCCCGCAGAGTGGCTACGCACTGGGCGATGCGGATTAGGAAGAGACTTGTGGGGGCGGAGGCCAATTCAGGACAAGATTATTTCCGGAGCGCCATAACCAAGAACGAAATTGGGCTCTGACCCCCAACCCGCTCTGGCCGGAGCGCAAGTCTTTCCAGCACGCAGAAAAGGGGTCAGAGCCCAATTTCGTTTGATGCTGCTTGTCCCCGATTTGGATGTCGTCCTGAATTGGGATCTGACCCCATTTCAGCTTTTGGCGTTGGCGAGCGGTTTTGCATGGCGCCACTTCAGGACAGCGCTATTTCCGGCGAGGCATAGCAGATAGGCTTGGGGGTCAGATCCTAATTCAGGACAATATTTTTTCCGGAGAGGCATAGCAATGAACGAAATTGGGCTCTGACCCCTAACCCGCTCTGGCCGGAGAAAAGCCATTGCACGGCGTGATAGGTTGGCTTTTACCGCCCACGCAGAAACAATTTATCCAAATCTTTAACGGTGATTTGGCGCCAGGTGGGGCGGCCGTGGTTGCACTGGTCGGAGCGCTCGGTGGTTTCCATTTGGCGCAGCAGGGCGTTCATCTCGGTGAGGTTGAGCGTGCGGTTGGCGCGCACGGCGCCGTGGCAGGCCATGGTGGCGAGTAGCTCGTTTTGCGCGCGCTGAATGACGGTGCTGGCGTCCACATGGGCCAACTCGGCCAGCACGCTGCGGGCCAATTCGGTGGCGTCGCCTTGCGCCAGAGTGGTGGGCACGGCGCGCACGGCCAATGTTTTGCTGGAAAACGTGGTGATCTCCAAGCCCAGTATTTGCAGCGTCTCGGCATGGGCCTCGGCGGTGGCGACCTCGGCGGGCGTGGCGGCAAAGGTGGCGGGGATCAACAAGGGCTGGCTGGCGATTTGCCCCAGCGTGCTTTGTTCGTTGCCATCGCCAGCGTCGCTGTTGGCGCTGAGTTGCGCTTTGAGGCGCTCATAAACAATGCGTTCGTGCGCGGCGTGCATGTCCACAATCACCAAGCCCTGGGCGTTTTCAGCGAGGATGTAGATGCCTTGCAACTGCGCAATAGCGCGGCCCATCGGCCAGTCGCCAGAGGGCATTGTCTGCGGGGTGATGTCTGCCAGCGCGCTGGTGCCTGCGTTGGGCGAGGTGCTACTTGCGGTCAAGAGGGCGCCGCTGGGGGCGGCAACTTGAGTCCCTGAAAAGTCATTGGCGGGCAGCGCCGACACAAAAGCAGGTTCGCTCCTCTGCCAAAGCAGCCCGAGGTCGCTGACGCGGTGGCCCCCGGTTGCTTCAAAATTCATAGCTGGTTGAGCACGGTACATGGGTGCTGCAGGCGTATTTTCTCCAAAAGCAGGGGCGGTGGCTGCGGGATCTGCAGCCAAGGCCAGCAAGGCAGCGCGGGGGGCGGCCAGGGCGTCTTCTACCGCGTGGCGAATGGCTTGGTGGACTTCGCGGCTGTCGCGAAAGCGCACCTCGATTTTGGTGGGGTGCACGTTGACGTCCACACGCGTGGGGTCGATCTCGATGTACAGCGCATAAATGGGCTGGCGGTGGCCGTGCAGCACGTCTTCGTAGGCGCTGCGGGCGGCGTGGGTGAGCACTTTGTCGCGCACAAAACGGCCGTTCACATAGCAAAACTGCTGGTCGGCGCGGCTTCGGGCGGCGTCCGGGATGCCGGCGCGGCCCCAAACGCGCACGGTGGGCGCGGTGTCCAGGTGGCTTTTGGCACTAGAGCGGTAGTTGACCCCCACGCTGCGCTCGACAAAGTCGTCGCCCAGCACGTCGCTTAAGCGTTTGTCCAGGCTTTGGCTTAGCTCTGGCTCGGCGCAGGCGCGCCATTGCTCGACCAGCTTGCCTTCGTGCCAGATGGCAAAGCCCACATCAGGGCGGGCTAGCGCGTGGCGGCGCACGGATTCAACGCAGTGCGACAACTCGGTGGCGTCGGTTTTAAGAAATTTGCGCCGCGCCGGGGTGCTGAAAAACAGTTCTTTGACCTCAACCGTGGTGCCCACCGCGCGGGCCACGGGTTTGAGTTCACCGGTTTGGCCTTCGAGCAGATAAGCCATATTTTGGCCTGCAGGCCTAGATAGGATAGCGCAGTCAGCTATTGAGTTGATAGCAGCCAGCGCCTCGCCCCTGAAACCCATCGTGCCCACCGACTCTAGGTCGGTCAGGTTGCTGATCTTGCTGGTGGCGTGGCGCTTGAGCGCAATAGGCAGCTCTTCACGCGGGATGCCAAAGCCGTCGTCTTCCACCGAGATGAGCCGCACGCCACCTGCCAGCAGGCGCACGGTGATCTGTGTGGCGCCCGCATCCAGCGCGTTGTCCACCAGCTCGCGCACCACCGAAGCAGGTCGCTCCACCACCTCGCCCGCCGCAATCTGGCTGATGAGTTCGTCGGGCAGTTCACGAATGATGCGGCGGGGGGAGGGGGGTTGAGCGTCGTTCACGGAGGCTATTCTAAATATCTGCGGCGCTGCCCGTTTCAGCGGCCCCAGCTTGTCTCTTTGGCAAAAAAGGCTTTCCCCCATCATGGCGCTAGAAAAGCTGCAATCTATCGTCACGCTTTTAAAGTCATGGTTGGCCGAGCAGGGATAATTCGCCGCATGGAACTCATTACTTTTCTCATCGACTTCATCCTGCACGTAGACAAGCACCTGGAGGTGTTTGTGCGCGACTACGGGTTGTGGGTGTATGCCTTGCTGTTCCTCATCATATTCGTGGAAACCGGCGTGGTGGTGATGCCATTTTTGCCGGGTGATTCGCTTTTGTTTGTGGTGGGGGCCATGTGTGGCGTGGGCTTGATGGACTACACCCTGTCAGTGGGCCTGTTGCTGGCGGCGGCGGTGCTGGGTAACCAGTCAAACTACACCTTGGGGCATTATTTTGGCCCGCGTGTGTTCAAGTGGGAAAACTCCCGGTTTTTCAATAAGGCCGCGTTTGACCGGACGCATCATTTTTACGAACGCTACGGCGGCATCACGCTGGTGGCGGCGCGCTTTATGCCTTTTGTGCGCACTTTTGCGCCGTTTGTGGCAGGGGTGGCCAAGATGAGCCGAGCCCGGTTTACCTTTTTTGATGTAACAGGTGGCGCCCTCTGGGTGGTGGGCATCATCACCATCGGCTATTTCTTTGGCAACTTTCCGTGGGTCAAAGCCCACCTGGACAAAATCATCTGGGCGATGATTTTGGTGCCAGGCCTGTTCGTCCTGTGGGGCGCCTTGAAGGCGCGCAACAAAAAGGCGTAAGCCGCTAAAAGTAAATCCGCCTCCCCGTCACTGCACCCAAGTTCCCCGTCACTGCGCCCAAGTTCCCCGTCACTGCGAGCGTAGCGCGGCAGTCCATGACTTTGATTTTGACAGCGAATGATGGACTGCCGCGCTACGCTCGCAGTGACGAAGAGCGGGCGGCAGTCTCACTTACAGGTGAGAAGAGGCATGCTCTTACAGGGAAGAATCTGCCTGCAGCTCTGCAAAAGTCGGCGGCTGGCAGCCCGCCCTAGTGCAATTAATAGCCGCAGCCAGCATGGCTTGCTGCAAGGTGGTAGCCACGCGTGCCGCTGCACCCTCAGGTTGCAGCACCCAGTCACCCAGGCAGTTGCCCCAAAAGGTGTCGCCCGCGCCCACGGTGTCCACCACGGTGATGGTGGGTACGTCTTGCTCGGCGGATGCGCCGTCTACTTGCAGCCAAGCGCCTTCGCCGCCAAAGGTGAGTGCAATGCGTGACGCGCCTTGGGCGCTGAAGCTGCGGGCAATTTCAGATGCTGATGTGCGGCTGGGGGCGGCAAAGCCGATGATTTCGAGGTCTTCGTCGCTGGCTTTGAGCCAGTCGGCCAAAGCGGCTACTTGCTTGACTGCCAGCACGTAGGCTGGCAGGTCAGCGGCCAGTTTGGGGCGTAAATTGATGTCAACGCTGATCGTCCAGCCCAGCGCTTTGGCGCCTTTCAATACAGTCAGTACCTTCTCATGCTCTGGCGGCACCAGCAGCAAGGAGCCAGTGTGCAGTACGCCGGGTGCGGTGCGTGACAGGGCGGTTAGCACTTGTTCGGGCGTGTAGTCGCGGTCGGCAATGCCTTCGCGGTAAAAGCCGTAGCTGGGTTGGCCGTGGGTGACTTGCACCACCGCCAGAGAGGTGGGCAGGCGGCTGTCGGGCAGGCCGGGCTTGACGCCATCGTGGGCAAGTTGCTCACGCATTTGCCCGCCAAAGCGGTCGGCAGACATAGGGTTTAAGTAGCCGACCTCGGCC
>CANBUY010000151.1 GCA_947372745.1 Comamonadaceae bacterium
GAAAATGAAGCCCGAACACTGTCCGACGAGGAGCTCGGGCTTTGAGTTTTACGGTTCTCATTCCCGCCCGACTCGGCTCCACCCGACTTCCCAACAAACCGCTGGCCGATCTCGGTGGCGCACCGATGGTGGTGCGCGTGGCACAACGCATTTTGAGCATTGCCAACCCGACAAACCAGATTCGTGTCGTGGTGGCGGGCGACAGCCCTGAGATTATTTCAGCCTGCCAGTTTCACGGTATTGAGTCTGTGTTGACGCGAACAGACCACCCCTCGGGAAGCGATCGCTTGGCAGAAGCCTGCAAACTTCTTGAACTGGATGACAACGACATCGTAGTCAACGTGCAGGGCGATGAACCCTTGATTGACCCAACCTTGGTCCATGCCGTGGCGAACCTGTTGATACAAGAACCCCAGGCGCACATGAGCACGGCAGCGCACGCGATTGACAACTGGGCTGAATTCGTCAACCCCAATGTGGTCAAGGTGGTTCTTGATGCGCACGGTTACGCGCTGTATTTCAGCCGCGCCCCTATTCCGCTTTGGCGCGACCAAGCCGGCGCACTTGAACTGCCCAGTCCAGCGCCCTTGCGCCATATAGGCATCTACGGCTACCGCGTGGGGTTTTTACGTCAATTCCCCACCTTGCCGCAAGCGCCCCTTGAAGTCATTGAAGCCCTGGAGCAACTCCGCGCGATGTGGCATGGCTACCGCATTGCCGTCTATGTGTCAGACCATGCACCCGGCCCAGGCGTTGACACGCCAGAAGATCTGGAACGCGTTCGCCAATTTTTTAGACCATAAATGACTTTGGCCGTAAGCGAAATCGAAGCTCTCCCGTGCTATTCTTGATCGTGATGCGTTGTCATTGGCCTGATCCAAGCTTTGACAACCCACTCTGATCACCCACAATTACAAGGACACTCATGAGACTCATCCTGTTGGGCGCTCCTGGCGCTGGCAAAGGTACACAAGCCACTTTCATCTGCCAGAAATACGGCATTCCTCAAATCTCCACAGGCGACATGCTTCGTGCTGCGGTCAAAGCGGGAACCCCACTGGGCATAGAAGCTAAAAAGATCATGGATTCAGGTGGATTGGTCAGTGATGACCTGATCATCAACCTTGTCAAAGAACGCATCGCTCAGTCAGATTGCGCAGAAGGCTTTCTGTTTGACGGTTTTCCACGCACCATTCCTCAAGCAGACGCCATGAAGGCCGCCGGGGTGAAACTGGACTATGTACTGGAGATTGATGTGCCGTTTGACGCCATCATCGAGCGCATGAGCGGACGTCGTTCGCATGCTCCTTCAGGACGCACCTACCACGTCAAATTCAATCCACCCAAAGTAGCGGGTCTGGACGACATCACGGGTGAAGCCCTCATCCAGCGTGCTGACGACCACGAGGAAACCGTTAAGAAACGCCTCGATGTCTACAGTGCTCAAACCCGACCACTGGTGGATTACTATTCCAACTGGGCCACAAGCGAGCCTGCTTTGGCCCCCAAGTACCGCGCCATCAGTGGCACGGGCAGCGTTGAGGAAATCAAAACCCGTGCATTTGACTCGTTGGCTAGCTGAGCCTCTTTAGTCAACGCTTGCCATTAAAGACAACATCAGGGCAACTCTGGCCTTCACAGGCGAGAGACCCTGAGCATCTTTAAACTGCTGGACTTGCTGCGCGATCACGCAGCCCAACTGGCAGCGAGTTGACACCACCACGCTGACGCCTGCATTGACCGCTCTGGTCAACGCCGCCTCCAGATCTCTGTGAATAGTGCCGTTACCCGTCGCAGCGACCACCAGACCGGCAAGTGGTGATACTTCGTCCAAAAGCCCGAAGTGCATCAAGGCATCCACTGTGGCACCACTGACGCCAACATAGTTCATCACGATCTCAACACGCGGCCAATGGACTGCATTTGCTATTGATTCAATAGCTGAACAAGAAACATCCTCAAGGTCTAAAGGCCATTGATTCACTAAACGAACAAAGCCTTCCTCGACAAAAGCAATCGGCCCACTCTCGCCAGAGCTGAACGCATCGAGGCGGTAAGGATGAACTTTCTGCACGGCAAGTGCACCATGAACAGTTCCTGCACACACCACCAACACACCATGCGCCCCCTGCGTGTTGACTACAGACACAGCATCCAAAATATTTTGCGGCCCGTCAGGCGTATTACTCGAAGCGGGTCGCATGGCGCAGGTCAGCACCACCGACTTACACGCAAGCTGTTCGCGGGGCAATACCGCATGCAGAAAAAAAGCCGTCTCCTCCAGCGTATCTGTCCCATGGGTAATCACAAGGCCCGCGACATCATCTTGCGCAAGATAGTGAGTCACCCGCACAGCCAAACGCTGCCAAATCGCAAAGCTCATGTCTTTGCTGTCTACTTGTGCGACTTGCTCAGTCACCAAGACCTGATCTTTCAAAGCCTCAGACAAGCCTGGCACCGCCACCAGTAAATCATCAACGCCAACTTGGGCAGCCAGGTACCCCACGTTATCGCTGCTGCTACTTGCCGTGCCGGCAATCGTTCCGCCAGTACCCAAAAAAACTATTTTTTTCGTCATATTGCCTAAAGTCACTTGCAAACTTTTTGAAACTGTTTAAAAATACAGTCACTGTATATCGAAACAGTATGTATGCGCTAACAGTTAAAACTTACTACCTTTAAAGGAAGTCGCCATGTTTGAAAGCCCGAAACTCACCGCCCGCCAGCAACAAATTCTGGAGTTGATCCAGAGTGCCATCGCTCGTACTGGCGCGCCACCCACTCGGGCCGAAATAGCCACCGAGCTAGGCTTCAAATCCGCCAACGCCGCAGAAGAACACCTCCAAGCGCTCGCCCGTAAAGGCGTCATTGAACTTGTCAGCGGCACATCTCGTGGTATCCGGATAAAAAGTGACGCCCTCAGGTCGATCAATGAATCCCGCAGCAAGCAGTACGAACTTTCCATGCCTGGATTGTCACAATTATGCTTACCCTTGATCGGCCGCGTTGCCGCAGGCTCGCCCATTCTCGCGCAAGAACATATCGATAAAACTTATTACTTGGAAAACAGTCTTTTTCAACACAAGCCAGACTATTTACTCAAGGTGCGTGGCATGTCCATGCGCGATGCAGGAATTATGGATGGCGACTTACTGGCCGTTCAATCCACCAAAGACGCCAAGAATGGACAGATCGTCGTGGCTCGTTTAGGCGACGACGTCACGGTCAAGCGTTTCATACGAAACAAAAATGTCATCGAACTGCACCCAGAAAATCCAGACTACCAAATCATTTTTGTAGAGCCTGGTGAGCCCTTTGAAATCGAAGGCCTAGCGGTCGGTTTGATTCGCAACACCATGATGATGTAAGCCATTAACGAAAGATTTGATATGAATTTTGCTTTATTTGACAAGCCTGGCGTTTTGGCACCCTTAAACGATTTGATGAACTGGCTTGCGCCCCCTCCGCTGGTCAGCGCCAACAAGTCAACGCGCTCAAACAAATCGACCATCGGCTTTAAATTTCATCGCCCTGTCAATCCAATTTGCCTGCCGATCACTGAAGCCAAGCCGACACTACGGGCCTTATCGCACATACCTCTGCGAATTGTGCGAATCCTGGAGGCTGATCATGCACCGGCTAATGTGGGCAGAATGGTGATTTCCGGTCGAATGTCCGATGTCTGCGCTGAACTAGACCGCCTTGCTGCAAGAGAGTCGGCGCTGCATTAAACAGAATTTCCTTGGACGCCTTGTCCAAAAAAGGCGAAATGGCAAGGCACAATCATGGGCTATGAATATCATAATCCTGGATGATTACCAAGATGCCGTTCGAAAGCTCGAATGTGCCGCCAAGCTAGAGCCCTACCAAGCAAAGGTTTATACCAACACGGTCAAAGGCCTGGGGCAGTTATCGGTTCGACTTAAAGATGCTGACGTCATCGTGCTCAACCGTGAACGCACGCACATCAACCGTCAACTCATCGAAAAACTCCCAAAACTCAAGCTCATTGTTCAAACAGGTCGTGTCGGACCTCACATTGATGTCACGGCTTGCACAGAGCGCGGCATTGCGATTGCTGAAGGTTACGGGTCGCCCATTGCGCCCGCTGAACTAACTTGGGCGCTCATCATGGCCGCCATGCGCCGTTTGCCTCAATACATCGGAAATCTCAAACACGGTGCTTGGCAGCAATCAGGCTTGAAGTCGGGTTCAATGCCGCCAAACTTTGGGCTTGGCTCGGTATTGCAGGGTAAAACCCTGGGCTTATGGGGTTACGGAAGAATCGGAAAGCTCGTCGCAGGCTATGGAAAAGCATTTGGCATGAATGTGCTTATTTGGGGTCGTGAGTCTTCAAGAAATCAAGCCATCATTGACGGGTTTTCAGTGGCGCCATCTCAGGAAGCCTTTTTCGCGGATTGCGACGTGCTGTCACTGCACCTGAGGTTGACAGATGAAACCACCGGCATCGTCAAGCCGGAAGATCTTGCCCGAATGAAACCCACCTCCTTATTGGTCAATACCTCGCGCGCCGAGTTGATTGAAGCCGATGCCCTGATTGGTGCCCTTAATAAAGGCCGACCAGGTATGGCCGCTATCGACGTTTTCGAGAGTGAGCCCATTTTGCAGGGCTATGCACTCTTAAGACTTGAGAACTGCATTTGCACGCCACACATTGGCTATGTCGAGCAAAGCAGCTACGAGTTGTACTTTGGTGCTGCTTTTGATAACGTGATCAACTTCATCAAAGGCACCCCGACCAACATCGTTAACCCTGGATCACTGCAAGTTCGGCGTTAAGCGCTGATTCAGGTCGCACAAACTTACCTCTATTTAGTTAAAGCATGAATCCAATTTTCAACACGGTAGGCATCGTCGGTGCTGGCGCTATGGGCAGAGGAATTGCCCAAATTGCAACACAATCAGGCAGCACAGTTCTGTTGTTTGACATGCAAACCGAGGCCTCTCACGCCGCACAAACGGCTGTTTTTGCGCAATGGGACAAACTTTTAGAAAAAGGCCGCTTGGATGCCGAGCAAGTCAAAGCCTACAAATCACGCCTCAACTGCGCAAGCGCCCTGTCTGATTTGGCTAACTGCAACTTGATCGTTGAAGCCATTGTTGAACGGCTTGACGTCAAAGTTAGCTTATTTTCCGAACTGGAAAACCTGGTTAGCCCCAACACAGTCCTGGCAACCAACACCTCATCCTTGTCGGTCACGGCCATTGCAGCCAAACTAAAAAGACCCGCCCAGTTTGCAGGCTTTCATTTCTTCAACCCTGTGCCTTTGATGAAGGTCGTTGAAGTCATCGCCGGACTAAAGACCAACGCCAGCGTATGCGCTGACCTGGCGACCTATTCCAAGCAAATG
>CANBUY010000152.1 GCA_947372745.1 Comamonadaceae bacterium
CGTAGCAGAAAAACCCAACCGGGGCCATTTTCCGAAAATAAGGATGGCGCCAAACTTCTGCATAGCTGGCTTTGGTCTTGACGCCATCTGTGCTTGCCGTTGGCGCTATTTCCCACTTGGGCACCTGCCAGGCGATCAGCGCAAGGGCAGCAAATGCCAGCAGCGCCAAGCCCAAAAACAAGACGCGCCACCCCACCACGGGCAACAACCATTGCACAGGCAAGGTGGAGGCGACCATGCCGAGCGAGCCCGTCATCAACATCCAGGAATTGGCCCGCATTTGCGTGCTGGCTTCAAACCAGCGCCGGTAGCCGGTCAGGGGCGCCATCAAGCAGGCACTGACGCCAACACCGCACAACATGCGTGCCGCCACCAGGCCAGCAAAGCTGGTGGCAAATGCAAAGGCGATACAGCCCAGAACAGCGACACTCAAAAAATACAGCACCACTTTTTTGGGTCCATGCCGATCCAGCCAAGTGCCCAAGGGCAACTGAGTGGCGGCAAAGCCCAGAAAATAAGCGCCCGCCAGCAAGCCGAGATCACTGGCATTGAGGGCAAATTCACGCGTCAAAGTGGGCGAGATCGTCGCGGTGATGGCCCGTATCAACGCGGACAGGAAGTAGGCGAAAGCAAAGGCCAAAAAGACCACGATGGCCGTGCGCTTGTTTAAAACATTCATTGAAGTCTGAGTCCTGAAAAATAGGTTTCGGCGACTGCGCCGCTGGCGCCTACCGATTCACGGCTGAAGTAGACCGCTGCCTGAAACACCGTTGTGCCGACAGCAAACCAAGCGGAATGAACAGTTAAAGCGCTGCCATCGGGCTTGTTGCCCTTCGCGACAACTTTTGAAGCCTGGGGCAAGGCAAGTGCACCTTTCAAAGCAAAAGGCGTCACATTTGATGCACCAGCCTTCATTTGAGTCAAGGTGGCCTTGCGCCACAATTCCAGCGTTTCGGCCAACTTCGACGCTGACTTGACATCAGTAGACGCCAAGGTAAACAAGGCGCCATCGGCCTCACACACCAGCATTTTCACCAAGACTTCTTGATCGCCAAGCGGCAGATTTCGTTCGGCCGCATCGGGTTTACAAGGGAAAAGTGCCAACAAGGGCGACTGGGCTGGGCGAACATCGCGCCAATTCAGGCCAGGGCTGCAGGCAAGGAGGGACGAACCCAGAAAAAGAACCGCCCATGTTTGTAGATATCGCATTCAGTCATTATCCTGTTTGAGCCATCTCAACCCCTGTGCTGTACATGACCGTCCTGAATAAAGCGTGCGCAGCTGAACTTTACGCGCAACGTGAAGTCTGAAACCATACGCTTTCTCAGAAACCGCGACAATTGACGCTTAAGCTTTTGATCAATGGAAGTCACCCTGAAATGAAACCCGGTTTTATAGTTGCCACCGTCGCCGTTGCCTTGGCTCTTGGCTTGGGCCTGTTTTTGAACAGCGGACCTTCTGAGGCACCGCAGACTTCTTTTGTGCTGCTGGATGGCGCAAAGAAATCCACCAGCGATATGAAAGGCAAGGTCACCCTGGTTAACTTCTGGGCCACCAGTTGCACGACATGCGTCGCCGAAATGCCCAAAATCATTGCCACGCACGACAAGTACAAATCAAAAGGCTTCGACACCCTGGCTGTGGCGATGAGCTACGACCCACCAAGCTACGTGGTTAATTTTTCACAAACAAGAAATTTGCCCTTCAGCGTGGCGATTGACAACACGGGCAACGTGGCCAAGGCTTGGGGCGATGTGCAACTAACGCCCACCACCTACTTGGTGAACAAGCGTGGGCAGATTGTGAAGCGCTATGTTGGGGAGCCTGATTTCAAAGAGCTCCACCAACTGATCGAAAGCCTGCTTGCGGAGACTTGAGTCGTCTCAATCCGTTAATTACTCTTTGCGATAGGCATCGTGGCAGGTTTTACAAGTACCACCCGTTGCCGCCACTGCGGTCTTGATGCTGTCGAGGTTGCCCGATTTGGCAGCGGCAGACAGCTTCACCATTTCCCCCTGCATCTTGTCGGCGTATTCTTTGAATTTAGCGGACTCCTTCCAGATCTCTGGCTTGGATTTGGTTTCTCCCTTGTCAGACCCTTCGGTGAAAGCAGCCCAAGGAAGCTTGGATACATATTCAGCTACTGCGGCACTCTCTGCGGCTACTTTGGGGTCAAAAGGCGCTTTGCCTGAGGCCATGGCGGCGACCCGGCTAAAGTTTTGTTGCATCACAAACAAAGCGCTTTTACGGTACTTGATGGCGTCGTCCGGCTTGGCAAACTGAGCTGCAGCTGGCAAGGAAATGGCCACAAGGGCAAGGGTTATCCAGAGCGTTTTGCGAATGGTCATGGTCGATGTATCCTGATTAATGTGTTAATTTAGGGCCAGTTCAAGTAACTTTCAGATTTAGTTGTGGCTTCAAAAATCCCTGGCCGCCAATTACCGTCATCAAGACCCCTAATTACCAATGTACACAATTTTTCATTTATGAATAGTAGAGAACCATCAACCTTCATCAAAGTATGGGATTTGCCGACGCGAATATTTCACTGGACTTTGGCCCTTGCCGTCACTGCTTTGGTCATCAGCGCAGAGATAGGTGGAGACGCGATGGTTTGGCACTTTCGCCTCGGCTATGGCGTGTTGAGCTTGCTCATCTTTCGCTTGGTTTGGGGGTTTGTTGGCGGCAAGTGGTCGAGGTTTAACTCATTCAACTACACACTTAAAACCGTTATCCGCTATGCACGCGGTGAGCGTTCGCCTGCGCAAGAGGTTGGACACAACCCCTTGGGGGCCTGGTCAGTTTTTGCCATGTTGTTCTTTCTTTTGCTGCAAGTCAGCACAGGACTATTCAGCGACGATGAGATTTCCAATGCCGGCCTCTTGGTTAAATTCGCAAGCAGTGCCCTCGTCAACTACGCAACCACTTACCATAAAGCAATTGGAAAGCTGATCATTTTCGGCTTGGTCGCTTTGCACATTGCAGCCATCGCGCATCACTATTTCGTCAAGAAAGACAACCTCATCAAACCCATGGTCATGGGTTTCAAACCTGCTTGGTTTGAAACGTTGGACTCACAGGATAACCTCCGGTCAAGGTTGCTTGCGGCAGTCATATTTGTACTCGCAAGTAGCTTCGTTGTCTTGATGACGAGGCTTGCAAGCTGACAAGCATTGGGCAATTTACCGCACAAACAATAATGCCGCCGAGAATAATCTACGGCGGCAGTGCTCAGAGCAAACTCAGCTAATTATTCAGGCTTTTACTTGAGCCAAAAGCGTTGCCGCGTCACTTACTTCAAATTTCCCCGGACCTTCAATGTTCAAAGATTCAATTTTTCCATCTTTAACCAACATCGAATAACGGTTGCTGCGAAGGCCTAAACCTTTACCTGTCAAATCAAGCGTCAAACCAGTGGCTTTGGTGAATGCTGCGTCACCATCGGCCAGCATGCGCACTTTGCCAACAGACTTCTGGTCTCTAGCCCAAGCACCCATGACGAAAGCGTCGTTGACGCTGACGCACCAGATTTCATCGACGCCAGCGGATTTGAGCTCATCAAAGCTTGAGATATAGCCAGGAACATGCTTGGCTGAACAGGTCGGCGTAAAGGCACCGGGGAGTGCAAACAAAGCAATTGTTTTACCGGCGGTGGCAGCGGTTACGTCGACTGGATTTGGACCTAGGCTACAGCCCTCTCCCTCCACATCCATGAACTCCATTAGCGTTGCTGCGGGAAGAGTATCACCAACTTTAATCATGTCTTGTTCCTAAAAATAGTTATTCGGATTCACCATTGAAAACGGCTCACATTGTGAGCCGTTTTTAAGAATCATGCAGCCTGATGGCTACATAGACTTAGACCGCGACAGCCTTTTGGACCAAACGGGTAGCTACCCAGTTTTTGGTCTTCGAGATAGGACGGCTTTCGGTGATTTCGATGATGTCACCCAACTTGAACTCGCCCTTTTCGTCATGGGCGTGGTACTTGCTGGACTTACCAACGATTTTCCCGTACAGCTCGTGCTTAACACGACGCTCAATAAGTACGGTGACAGTCTTTTCACGCTTATCGCTGACAACCTTGCCAGTCAGAGTACGTTTGAGGGATCTTTTAGCTTCCGTCATTTATAGCTCCTTATTTGGCGGATTTTTCAGCGCTTTGCTTCTCGACAAGAATAGTCTTGGCGCGAGCAATATCACGGCGCGTAGAGCGCAGCGTAGCGGTGTTGTTGAGTTGTTGCGTGGCTTTTTGCATGCGCAAACCAAAGTGGGCTTTTTGCAGCTCTTTGACTTCCAATTGCAAACCAGCAACGTCTTTTTGGCGCAGTTCAGTAGTTTTCATATTTAATTCTCCTGATTACTGGCCAAGCATGCGGGCCACAAAAGTGGTGCGCAAGGGAAGTTTGGCAGCTGCCAAACGAAACGCCTCACGAGCCAACTCTTCCGACACACCGACGATTTCAAAGACGATCTTACCTGGCTGAATTTCAGCCACGTAGTACTCTGGGTTACCTTTACCATTACCCATACGAACCTCTGCAGGCTTCTGGGAAATTGGCTTATCAGGGAACACACGAATCCAGATGCGTCCGCCACGTTTCACGTGACGAGAAATAGCACGACGTGCTGCTTCGATTTGGCGTGCAGTCAAACGACCACGGTCAATGCATTTGAGACCAAAATCACCGAACGCGACCGAGCTTCCTCGAGTCGCAATACCGGTATTACGGCCCTTTTGCTCTTTGCGGTATTTCCGACGAGCGGGTTGCAACATAATTATTCTCCTTTACCGTCAGCTGCTGCAGCTGGCGCGGCTACCTTGCGGACGCGCTGAACGGCGGGTTTATTAGCATCAGCACCAGTGGCTTCAGCTGGCTTGTCGCTGCCATCAGCCGGCGCCATGTTGCCACCCATTGGAGGACGACGGGCACCGCGAGGAGCGGGACGGTCAGTTCCAGGGCGAGCATCACGACGAGGGCCGCGTGGGCGGCGGTCATCTTCAGCACGAGGCTCGACAACGACTGGAAGGTCATTACGACCCAAGGTATCACCCTTGTAAACCCAGACCTTGACACCAATGATGCCGTAGGTTGTTTTTGCTTCGGACGTACCGTAGTCAATGTCAGCGCGCAAGGTGTGAAGTGGCACGCGACCTTCGCGGTACCACTCGCAACGAGCGATTTCAATACCATTCAAACGGCCTGACGACATGATCTTGATGCCGAGAGCACCCAGACGCATGGCATTTTGCATCGCACGTTTCATGGCCCGACGGAACATGATGCGCTTTTCAAGCTGTTGAGTGATGCTGTCAGCGATCAACTTGGCATCGATTTCAGGCTTG
>CANBUY010000153.1 GCA_947372745.1 Comamonadaceae bacterium
GATGCAAGCGTCGAAGGTTTGCGCGCTGATATCAAGAAAAACCTGGAGCGTGAAGTCAAATTCCGCTTGCTGGCCCGCAATAAACAAGCCGTCATGGATGCTTTGGTTTCTAAAGCCGAGTTGGATTTGCCTAATGCCAGCGTTCAGTCTGAAATTGCCCGTTTGCTGGAAGGCGCCCGCGCTGACCTGAAACAACGTGGCATCAAAGACGCTGACAAAGCCCCCATTCCTGATGATGTGTTCCGCCCACAAGCTGAGCGCCGCGTGCGCTTGGGTCTGGTCGTTGCCGAGTTGGTTCGCTCCAACAGCCTGCAAGCCAAGACTGAGCAGATCAAGTCACACATTGAAGAACTGGCTGCCAGCTACGAAAAGCCAGCGGACGTGATGCGTTGGTACTACAGCGACAACAACCGCTTGGCCGAAGTAGAAGCCATCGTGATTGAAAACAACGTGACCGATTTCGTGATGGCAAAAGCCAAGATCAGCGAAAAAACGGTGTCGTTTGATGAGTTGATGGCTCAAAACTAATCGATTTGCCGCTTTGAGCGGCTGAAATGGGGCTGGTGCCAGACTTGTAGTCTTGCATTTAAGCCCCATTTTCTTTGAACCCTGTATTTTTCGGTACAGTAGAAGCCTATTTGGAGAAAACATGAACGTGCGATTTGGTGGAACTGAAACACAAGCCCTGGGCATGGTCCCCATGGTGATTGAGCAATCGGGTCGCGGTGAGCGGTCTTATGACATTTACTCGCGCCTGCTTAAAGAGCGCGTCATATTTTTGGTGGGCCCCGTCAACGACTACGTCGCTAACTTGGTGGTGGCTCAGTTGTTGTTCCTGGAGAGTGAAAATCCAGATAAAGATATCTCGTTTTACATCAACTCCCCCGGTGGCTCTGTCAGCGCGGGCATGGCGATTTATGACACCATGAACTTCATCAAGCCTGATGTGTCCACACTTTGCACCGGTATGGCTGCCAGCATGGGCGCATTTTTGCTCGCTGCAGGCGCTAAAGGTAAACGCTTCTCTTTGCCCAACTCAAAAGTCATGATTCACCAGCCTTCCGGCGGCAGTCAGGGTCAAGCCACGGAGATTGAGATTCAAGCCCGCGAGATATTGAAAACGCGTGAGCAACTCAATAAAATCCTGGCCGAGCGAACCGGTCAGCCCCTTGAGCGGATTGAGCGAGACACCGAGCGCGACTATTACATGTCGGCTGAAGAGTCCAAAGAGTATGGTTTGATTGATCAGGTGATCTCCAAACGGGCTTAATAAGCCTTGGTAAAAGTTTAGGCTTTGGTCTTTACTTCGGTGCTTTGCGGTGCAAAGCACCCTTTTTATTTGAGTATTATTCGGAATATTTCCGAAAAGGCGTAGTTCACATGGCCGAAAAAAAAGGCTCCTCCAGCGAAAAAACTCTTTATTGCTCCTTCTGCGGCAAAAGCCAGCACGAGGTCAAGAAGCTGATTGCAGGTCCTTCTGTATTTGTCTGTGACGAATGCATTGACCTTTGCAACGAGATCATTCGCGACGAATTACCCGCCACCACAGAAGTGCGTGCGCCTGGCAGCGAGTTGCCGACGCCGACAGAGATTAAAACCAATCTTGACAACTACGTCATTGGCCAGGAACCCGCTAAAAGAACGCTCGCCGTCGCCGTGTACAACCACTACAAGCGTCTTCGGCACAAGGAAAAATCGAAAAAAGACGATGTCGAACTCGCCAAAAGCAATATTTTGCTGATTGGTCCGACAGGTTCAGGCAAAACATTGCTGGCTCAAACCTTGGCCCGCATGCTGGATGTGCCGTTTGTTATGGCCGATGCCACCACCTTGACCGAAGCCGGTTATGTGGGTGAAGACGTTGAAAACATCGTTCTCAAATTGCTGCAAAGCTGCAATTACGATGTGGACCGTGCCCAGCGCGGCATTGTTTACATTGACGAAATTGACAAAATTTCCCGCAAATCAGACAACCCTTCCATCACGCGTGACGTGTCGGGAGAGGGCGTTCAGCAAGCTTTGTTGAAGCTGATTGAGGGCACGATGGCCAGCGTTCCACCGCAAGGCGGGCGCAAGCACCCCAACCAAGACTTCGTGCAGGTCGACACCACCAACATTTTGTTCATTTGCGGTGGCGCCTTCTCTGGACTTGAAAAAGTCATTGATAACCGCACCCAGTCTTCTGGCATGGGGTTTGGCGCGACCGTTAAGAGTAAAGAACAACGCACCTTGACAGAGGTTTTCAAGGACGTCGAACCTGAAGATTTGATCAAGTTTGGTTTGATCCCTGAGTTGGTCGGTCGTATGCCGGTTGTGGCCACCTTGGCTGAACTCAGTGAAGATGCCTTGGTGCAAATCTTGACTGAGCCAAAAAATGCCTTGGTCAAGCAATACGCCAAGCTGCTGTCCATGGAAGGGGTTGATCTTGAGATTCGCCCCAATGCCCTCAAAGCCATTGCGAAAAAAGCACTGGCCCGCAAGACAGGCGCTCGTGGTTTGCGTTCTATTCTTGAGTTTGCGCTGCTTGATACGATGTATGAGTTGCCCAATGCCGTCAATGTTGACAAAGTAGTGGTCGACGAGTCCACTATTGAAGAAAACAAGCCGCCGCTTCTGGTCTACAGGGAAGCTGCCAAGAAAGCTTGATTTGGGGCGTCTTTGCTACCGTTAATGTAAATTTCACATTTACTTACAAGTCAATAATGAGTTGCCGCTTGAAAAAGCGCAACTCAGATTCATATTTAACAGGTTATTAAAGGTTTCACTATGCCCGGTCATACCCAACTACCTGCTACCCCACTTGATCTGCCATTGTTGCCGCTGCGCGACGTGGTTGTGTTCCCTCATATGGTCATTCCACTTTTTGTTGGAAGACCCAAGAGCATCAAAGCCCTCGAAGCGGCCATGGAAACGGATCGCCGCATCATGCTGGTGGCCCAAAAAGCAGCGGCAAAAGATGATCCCCTCGTGACTGACATGTTTGATGTCGGGTGTGTCTCCACCATTCTTCAAATGCTCAAGCTGCCAGACGGCACCGTCAAGGTCTTGGTTGAAGGTCTGCAGCGCGCAGGTGTTAACAAGATTGAAGACGGCGAGTTGCATTTTTCAGCCAACGTCACTCCGATTGAGGCTGAAGCTGAGCCAGTTGTTAAAGCGCGAGGCAAAGCCAGCGAAATTGAGGCCTTGCGCCGCGCGGTGATGCAGCAGTTTGACCAGTACGTCAAGCTCAACAAGAAAATTCCGCCAGAGATTCTCACTTCCATCACCAGTATTGATGATGCAGGTCGCATGGCCGATACGATTGCTGCGCATTTGCCGCTCAAACTCGACAACAAGCAGTCAGTGCTTTCTCTGTCCAACGTGAAGGCACGGCTGGAGAATTTGTTCGAGCAAATTGAACGCGAAGTTGACATCCTGAATGTGGATAAAAAAATCCGTGGCCGCGTTAAGCGGCAGATGGAAAAAAACCAGCGCGATTTCTATTTGAATGAGCAAGTAAAAGCCATTCAAAAAGAGCTGGGTGAGGGCGAGGATGGGGCTGATATCGAGGAAATTGAGAAGAAAATCAAAGCCGCGAAGATGCCTAAGGATGCGCTGAAAAAAGCAGAGTCAGAGCTTAAAAAGCTCAAATTGATGTCGCCTATGTCGGCAGAGGCCTCCGTGGTTCGCAACTACATTGAGGTGTTAACCGGCCTTCCATGGGCGGGTAAAACAAAAATCAAACACGACCTTCGCAACGCTGAAAACGTGCTGAATGAAGACCACTACGGCCTTGATAAAGTCAAGGACCGCATTGTTGAGTATCTTGCTGTGCAGCAACGCGTTGACAAGGTCAAGGCACCTATTCTTTGTCTGGTGGGACCTCCTGGTGTGGGCAAGACGTCTCTCGGACAATCCATTGCCAAAGCCACTGGGCGCAAGTATGTGCGCATGGCTTTGGGAGGCATGCGCGATGAGGCTGAAATTCGTGGCCACCGCAGAACCTATATCGGTGCTATGCCGGGCAAGGTGCTTCAGAGTCTGTCAAAGGTAGGAACCCGCAACCCGCTTTTCTTGCTTGATGAGATCGACAAACTGGGTACTGACTTCAGGGGTGATCCATCGAGTGCATTGCTTGAAGTGCTTGACCCAGAGCAAAACCATAAATTTGGCGACCACTACGTTGAAGTTGACTTTGACTTGAGCGATGTCATGTTTGTGGCCACCTCGAACTCCATGAACATCCCGCCCGCTTTGCTGGATCGGATGGAAGTTATTCGACTATCGGGTTACACCGAGGATGAAAAAACAAGTATTGCGATCAAATACCTTCTGCCAAAACAGCTTAAGAACAATGGCGTACTTGAGTCTGAGTTGCTGATCAATGATGCAGCGGTGCGCGATATTGTTCGGTACTACACGCGTGAGGCGGGTGTTCGATCGTTGGAGCGTGAACTCTCAAAAATCTGCCGCAAGGTGGTGAAGGGCATACAGCTTAAAAAGATGGTGGGCCAGGTGCTTGTGACGGCTGATAACCTCAATGATTTTCTGGGTGTGCGCAAGTACACCTATGGTCGTGCTGAAGAGCAAAACCAGGTGGGCCAAGTAGTCGGCTTGGCATGGACGGAAGTGGGTGGCGATTTGCTGACCATTGAGGCCGCCATGATGCCCGGCAAAGGCGTTATCACCCGCACAGGTTCTCTGGGCGATGTGATGAAGGAGTCCGTTGAGGCTGCGCGCACCGTGGTGCGTAGCCGTTCGCGTCAATTGGGCATCAAGGATGAATTCTTTGAGAAAAAAGACATTCACATCCACGTGCCCGATGGCGCAACCCCTAAGGATGGCCCAAGTGCAGGCGCAGCAATGGCCACAGCCTTTGTTTCAGCCATGACCGGAATTCCTGTGCGCGGTGATGTGGCCATGACGGGTGAAATTACCCTGCGTGGTGAAATAACGGCCATTGGTGGATTGAAAGAAAAGCTGCTGGCAGCCCTTCGTGGTGGTATCAAGACCGTACTGATTCCGGAAGAGAATGCCAAAGACTTGCAGGACATTCCTGACAATGTGAAGAATGGACTAGAGATTTTGCCGGTGCGCTGGATTGATAAAGTGCTCGAAATTGCTTTAGAGAGAATGCCTGTTCCTTTGTCTGATGAAGAGATGGTTGTGGCGGCACCTGCTGCTGTGGTGGCAACGCCAGTTGTTTCGACAACGGTCAAACACTAAGAGTAATTAAGGCGTTCTTTTGTTTGACACAACCAAAAGCGCGCTATAATTTAGGTCTGCAATGCGGGAGTAGCTCAGTTGGTAGAGCGATACCTTGCCAAG
>CANBUY010000154.1 GCA_947372745.1 Comamonadaceae bacterium
CGATCTACATGAAGATGGGCGATCGATTTTCTTACCTCGGTGGCTTGCCTACGGCTGAAGTTTATGCCGCAGCCTATAAGGCCTTGGGTACACCGGTCTATTCATCAGCGGTGTTTAATTTCATTCCTAAAACAGCGATGGATTTTTACCATGCTGTTGCCAACGATGACATGGCGACCCAGCACCGCTTGCTCAAAGACTTCTTCATGCCCTACCTTGACATCCGTAACAAGGTGCCGGGCTATGGCGTCAGCATCATCAAGGCCGGCGCCAAATTAGTCGGACATGATGCCGGTCCGGTTCGTGCACCGCTGACCGATCTCAAGCCTGAAGAGATGGAAGAACTCGATGTCTTGATCAAGTCACTCGGCCCACAGTAAGCCATGACAAGGTCCGCCGACATGACCCCACTCTTCATCCTAATGCACGAGGCCGATAACGTGGCCATTGTGGTGAATGACGGCGGACTGCCGTCGGGCGCCGTATTTGCCAACGGATTGACCCTGGTTGACAAAGTGCCTCAAGGCCATAAGGTTGCGCTGTTTGACTTGCCGGCAGGTGCACCTGTGCGGCGTTACAACGTCGTTATTGGCCACACCCTGCGTGACATCCCCGCCGGTAGTTGGGTGCATGAACGATTGTTGCAAATGCCTCCAGCGCGTGCCTTGACAGGATTGCCAATGGCGACTGTTAAGCCACCATCCATGGTGCCGCTGGATGGCTATACCTTTGACGGCTACCGGAATGCAGATGGTTCGGTGGGTAGCCGCAATATTTTGGCTATCACCACCACAGTGCAGTGTGTGGCGGGTGTGGTTGAATTTGCGGTTCAGCGTATCAAAGCTGAATTGTTGCCTTTGTATCCGAATGTGGATGACGTGGTGGGCCTTGAGCACACCTATGGGTGTGGTGTGGCGATTGATGCGCCAGATGCTGTTATCCCCATTCGCACCTTGCGCAACATTAGCCGCAATCCGAATTTTGGTGGTGAGGTGATGGTGGTTAGTCTGGGCTGCGAAAAACTACAGCCTGAGCGACTGATGCCACCCGGTGTCATTCCTATCACTGACTTGCGTGGCGAGTCACAAGACGAAGTCAAGTTGGATGTGGTGTGCCTGCAAGACGATGCACATGTGGGCTTTATGTCCATGATCGATTCGGTCATGCGTCAGGCTAAAGTGCATTTGGAGCGCTTGAATCAACGTCGCCGTGAAACCTGCCCAGCCTCTGAATTGGTGGTCGGCGTGCAATGTGGTGGCAGCGATGCATTTTCTGGCGTTACCGCCAATCCTGCCGTTGGTTTTGCAACCGACTTACTCATCCGCGCGGGTGCTACAGTGATGTTTTCCGAGGTTACCGAGGTAAGAGATGGAATAGACCAACTAACCTCACGAGCCCTGAACACCGATGTGGCCGAAGCCATGATTCGTGAAATGGACTGGTACGACCGTTACCTTGAAAAAGGCTTGGTCGACCGAAGTGCAAACACCACCCCCGGCAACAAAGCAGGCGGCCTGTCCAATATTGTTGAAAAAGCAATGGGCTCGATCGTTAAATCCGGTTCGTCTGTGATTTCGGGTGTGCTCTCTCCTGGCCAAAGCGTGCGGGAACAAGGCCTAAAGGGGTTGATCTATGCCGCTACGCCTGCCAGTGATTTCATTTGCGGCACGCTGCAACTTGCCGCCGGCATGAATCTGCATATTTTCACCACAGGCCGTGGCACCCCCTATGGCTTGGCTGAATGTCCCGTCATCAAAGTGGCGACCCGAAATGATCTCGCTCGCCGTTGGCATGACCTGATGGACATCAACGCCGGACGTATTGCCAGTGGTGAGGCCAGTATTGAAGACGTGGGCTGGGAATTGTTCCGTTTGATGCTGTCGGTCGCCAGTGGAAAGAAGACCTGGGCTGAGCACTGGAAGTTACGCAACGCGCTGGTTCTGTTTAACCCCGCGCCCGTTACTTAATTCAATCCCTTTATTTTGAGATATGACATGAAAACTCGCAGATTAACACTCTTAATGACCGCAGCGCTGGTGGCCGGTGCCATTATTCCAATGACCGCACAGTCGCAAACTGATTACCCCAATAAACCAGTCAAAATCATTGTTGCTTTTCCTGCTGGTGGTACGAGTGACGTGATGGGGCGGATGATTGCAGAAGAGCTAAGCAAAATTCTCAAGCAGCCTTTTATTGTTGAAAATATAGGAGGGGTAGGTGGTGTTATTGGAACCGAGCGTGCTGCGAAAGCGACGCCGGATGGCTACACACTGATTCAAACCGGTGTCGGTCAAAATGCGGTTGCGCATGGACTTGACCCTCATCTCAAGTACAACTCCAACACCGATTTCGTCCACCTCTCGCAAGTTCACTCAGGCCCTAATGTCTTGGTCGTTCATCCTGGAACACCCTTTAAAACCGTTAAAGAACTGGTGGACTACGCCAGAGCTAATCCTGGCAAGATCGATTACGGTTTTACGCATGCGTCTTCTGGCCATATGGCGATGGAATTGTTCAAGCAGACATCAGGCACCTTCATGACCGGCATTCCTTATCGTGGAGGCGGCCCCATGATGACGGACATGTTGGGCGGCACCATCAAGCTGATGTTCATCAACCAGGATGCCGCTTTGCCCTACATCAAGTCGGGAAAGTTGCGCGCATTGGCCGTGTCTAGCGCTCAACGTAATTCACTTTATCCGGATGTTCCTACTATTTTGGAATCGGGTTACAAAGGATTTGAAGCCTTGTCCTGGTCGGGGATATCAGCACCCAAGGGCTTGCCGCAGCCCATTGCGGAGAAACTCGAAGTAGCGATTACGCAAGCCATGCAGTCACCAGCCATCAAGCAGCGTATGGAGTCACAGGGCTTTGTGGTGCCCACACAGGGCAGTAAACCCTATGCTGCTTTTATTAAAAGTGAAGCCGAGCGCTGGACCAAAGTTATAAAAATAGCGGGTATCAAACCGCAATAAGATATATCGTTAATAATAAAACCGAACCACTTTGTAGTGGGTCGGTTTATTTACTGTCTACTTAATTAAATTAGCAAGGCTGTCCTTGACGCGCCAGCAACCACGCAGGGGCATCTTGCAGGCACACCGGACGCAGGAAACGGTCCATGGCGGCATCACCCACTGACGTCGTCATCGGCTGGGTAGATGAAGGCCAAGGACCACCATGTTGCTGAGCGGCGGTCACAGCTACTCCTGTGGGAACGCCTGAGAACAGGACACGGCCTGCAATGTTCATCGCACCGCGTACCAAGGCACGGTTGTCGTCACTCTCTTGCTCTGCGCCCCATAGCGTTACGGTCAAACTACCACCTACAGCGCTCAACACTTCAAGAGCCTCAGCCAGTGAGTCCGCACGCACGATCAAACTGGCGGGGCCAAACAATTCTTCGCGCAGCTCGGCTCGGGCAATGAAATTGACCGCATCGACCTGAGCTAGAAAAGGGTGGGGGGCTTCTGCAGTACCGACTTCTTGAAGCAACGCTTGTGCGCCTGCGGCTACCATGTGGTGGACGCCTGCGTCAAATGCTTGTCGCATGCCAGGGGTCAACATGGCGTGTGGTTTTTGCCCTGCCAAGGCGGTGGTGAAAAGCTCTACAAAAGTGTCGTTGCTGGCTTTGTCGGTAGCGCTGTCAATCAGCACAATCACGCCAGGGCTGGTGCAAAACTGACCACATCCCAAGGCAATGGATCCAGCCAGCGTAGCGGCGAGTTCAGCGCCTTTGGCGGCCACGATACCCGGCAAGGCCACCACGGGATTGACAGAACCCAATTCACCATAAAAAGGAATAGGGCGTGGTCGCGCGTTGGCAACGGCTTGCAAGGCGGCGCCACCGCGCGTAGAGCCTGTGAAGGCGCCCGCAGCAATGGCCGGATGGCTCAACAAGCGCACGCCGACATCGGTGCCGCTGCCTTGAATAAGGCTGATCAAACCTGCAGGCAAGCCCATTTTTTTTAGCACTTCAGGAATCAAGCCTGCAACACGATTCGATAAAACCAAATGGCCTGAATGTGCTTTGATAACCACCGAACAGCCTGCGGCCAGAGCTGATGCGGTGTCGCCACCCAACACTGAAAACGCAAACGGAAAATTACTCGCTGAAAACATGGCAACAGGACCCAAAGGCACGCGTTGGCGCACCATGGCGGGATGTCCTACAGGCGGTCCACCGGCTACGGCTGGGTCATTCAACACATCAAAGGGCTCGCCACGTTCAGCCATGTCTGCAAAACGGCGGAGTTGAAATGCGGTTCGGTCAAGCTCGCCGTTCAGGCGAATGGGGCCAAGCGCGGTTTCTTCGTCAGCCAGCGCGACGAGGTCATCGCGGTCGTCCTCCAGTGCTTTGGCCAAGGCGCTCAACAAGGCGGCACGTGTGGCGCCGTTGCTGGCGGACCAGCTCACAAAAGCATCAGCAGCTGCTATGGCTGCTGCATCAACTTGCTCGGCGGAAGTTGCCAATAACGGTGCGCCCAAAGGTTCACCGGTGCGGGCTTTGAAGGATTGGAGTTTTTTGAGTGTCATAGTAAGTTCTTTGTTAGCCTTCCATATTAAAAAAAAAGGGCAAACTTGCCAAGGTGGTGGCACACTCTGGGCTTGATTTTGTTCCACATATTGAGATTAGGAGCTGTTAATGGCGACCCCCATAGGTGAGGGAACAGGTTCACTTGAAAAGGCGCTGGATGTGCTCGACGCCATCGGTGCTTCACCGTCTGGATTAAGTCAGACGGCTTTGGCTGAGCAACTACGCCTACCCCGCACCACGTTGTACCGGATATTGGCCACACTGGTGGCGCGCGGTATGCTGCGTCGCGATCCCTTGAGGCGTGTTTATTGCTTGGGTTTCAGGTGTTTTGAGATGGCACGCCAAGCTTGGGCAATGCCTGATTTGGTGGCTGCAGCCTCTCTGGAGTTGCGTGGATTGCGTGACCTCACAGGTGAAACCGCCTACCTCGCTACGCTGGATGGTCTCGAAGTCGTGGCCTTGGACCGGGTGGACGGCGCGCACAGCCAACGCTCATCGTCCGCTTTAGGTCAACGCAAACCCTTGCATTGCACCAGCCAAGGCAAAGCGATACTTTCTGCCATGCCCGAATCATCGCGTGAGGCTTTGGTGAAAGATTTGACGCTAAAACCGCTGACACCACTCACCATCACCGACCGCCGCCGTTTGCTGACCGAGTTGCGCATCACGGCTGCGCGGGGCTACGCAATTGACGATGAAGAAATTGTGCTGGGCGTGCGCTGTGTGGGTGCCCCTGTGGTGGACGCGAAGGGTGAGGTGCGCGG